>DASUFK010000022.1:0-46303 GCA_036274615.1 Gammaproteobacteria bacterium
CCGCCGATCTGCCGGCCGAGGAAGTGCGTGTACATCGGCTGACGGTTGCCGCACGCGATCGTCCAGCCCGGGTGCGGATCCGCCGCGTAGAGCTTGACGTACTTGAGCGGCACGACCGAGCCGCAGTCCGGCTCGAGCAGCCGATCGGTGTAGCCGGGCAGACCGGCGGCGAGCTCGAACTCGTAGACCCACGGGCCGTCACCGCGAATGCCGGGCAGCAGAACGCAACGCGAGCCGTCAGCGAACGTGCGGCTCGAAGTCGACCTTCACGCGATAGCCTAGGGCCTTGGCGTATTGCTCGACCGTCGATAGGCGCGGCGACACGTCGGTGGTGAGGCTTTCGAGCCGCGAGATATTGCTCTTCTGTGTGCCGAGCAGTTCGGCCATCTGCTCCTGCGAAAGTCCGGCGGCTTTGCGCAACGCGATCATCTGCCGCTTCATCTCGAAGGCGGGGCCGAGCGCGTCGTATTCCTCGCGAACGCCAGGCTTCTTGAGAGCTTTGTCGCGGAAGCGTTCGAAAGTGCGTATCTTGGTCATTGCTGCTGCACCTCCTTCATACGTTTGCGCGCAGTTTCCATGTGGCGCGCCTCGATCTTGTTGGTCTTCTTGATCACGGTGACGAGCACTACGATCTCCCGCCCCTTCACCGTGCAGAAGACGGACCGGGCGATACCTTCACGACCCTTCGCTCGGATTTCGAAGAGGCCGTGGCCGAGTGGGGCGGTGTGCGGCCGTCCGAGATCGGGTCCGAATTCGCAGATCAGCTCCGCTATCCGCAGAAAGCTCGCGAGTACCCCCGCGGGAAGGTCGAGCGTTTCCTGCTCGACTTTCGGACTGTAGAAGGTGACCTTCCATGACATCCTCCAATAGTTATCTTAAATGATAACCATGGGCAAAGGCAAAAAACGCCCGATTTCTGCGTGAAAAGGCCATGGAAAGGCGCGCGGGCCCGAACGGTCGTCGTGGCTTCTTCTCGCGACTAGAGCTGCGTCTTCACTTTGCCGCCGGCACAGCCGCCGCTCGGCTGTCCGCTGTCTCCGTCATGTACTGCGAGACGCCATCCGGATCGTCGAGCCACATCGCGCGCAAGCGCGCGTCGCGCGGCGCGGTGAGCGGCCGATCGATGGTGATGCCGCGCATCTTCGCAAGGTCTTGCACGCGCTCCACGTCGGTGACCAGCACCTGGATGATGCCGCTGGTCTTGTCCGCCGGCAGCCCTGCACCGAAGCTCCGCAAGCTCACGATCGTGCTGCCGCTCCGAAACGAATACTTCGTCGTGCCGAACACAGGATCCTCGACCGGCGGAAGCTCCTCGAGCCCCATGAAGTCCCGATAGAACGCGCGGCTCTTCCCGACGTCCGCCACGGTCAATCCGATCTCGAACTGCTGATACGTCGAGGCCGGCGCGTTCGGCACGATCGTCAACTGCACCGCCTGTCCGTCGGGGTCCGTCGTCAAGGCCACCCGGTTCGCCGATCCGCGCACCGGCCTAAACTCCGGCACCGGATACCCGTGCTGCTTGAACCGGCCCACGAGCGAGGCTTCATCGGCAAAGAAGAACCCGGCGAGCCGAAATCCGGTGGCGTCCTTCACGCCGCCTTTCGGATATTGGTCGTCGATTCCGGGCCGCTGAAACCCGGCCATCGACTTCGGCGGCATCTTGAATTCCGTCCCGCCCACCTTCACCCGTCCCACCGCGCCGAGATTGGGCAGCTTCTCGAAGCCGAGCACGTCGGCGTAGAACTCGAGCATCCGCTCCTGCTCCACGGCGTGGCGGCGAAAAGCGAAGAGCGCTGGGCCGTAGATGAGCGGCGCCACCGTCGCCTCGCGAGCCGCGCGCTCCTGAGCGAGCACGGGCCCCGCAAGAGCCAAACACAGCAGCCCTAACAGGCTGCGAGCAACCACCGGCCTATCGTGTAAACGGAACATCGGTCTCCTCGCCGCACGCATGGTCCGAACAACGCGGCGCTAGTTTTACTCTTTTTTCGGGCACCGGGCTAAAATCCGGACGAACAAGCGCCCGGGGTGGCACCGCCGATGTCGGTCCTGCGTTTAGGCCTGCTCACTCTCACCGTCCTGCTCTCGGTCGAGGCATCCGCCGCCGCAAGTGCCGACGACGCGTTGCTCGATGCGGCGCAGCGCGGCGACCGTATCGCCGTTGCCCGGCTGCTCGACACCGGCGCCGACGTCAAGGCCAACGTCGACGGCGTCACGGCGCTGCACTGGGCCGCGCGCGCCGAAAGCCTCGACACGGTCAAGCTGCTGCTTAAGTCAGGCGCCGACCCCCGCGCGGCCGACATGTTCGGCGTCACGCCGCTCTACCTCGCCGCGGAAAACGGCAGCGCGCCCGTGATCGCCGCGCTGCTCGACGCCGGCGCCGATCCGAACACCGTGGCGCCCACGGGCCGCACCGCGCTCATGACGGCCGTGCGCAACGGCAAGCTCGACGCGATCGCGTTGCTGCTCGACCGCGGCGCCGTGCTCGACGCGCGCGACACCGAGTTCGAGCAGACCGCGCTCATGATCGCGGTGCGCGAGGGCAACTCCGACGCCGTGGCGCTGCTGCTGAAGCGCGGCGCCGACGTGAACGCGCACACGCGCGTGGGTCCCACGCCGGCCTTCATTCCGCCGTGCAAGCGCACGGGCTGCTTCTCGGAGGGCGCGGGCATCAATCGCGGCGGCATCCCGGATCGCGGCCGGCGTCCGGCCGCGACCGGCGGGCTCACGCCGCTGTTGTACGCGGCGCGCGACGGGCGCACGGCCGATGCCGAGCAGCTGCTTGCCGCCGGCGCCGACGTGGAGCTCGCCGAGGCGAACGGCATACGGCCGCTGCTGATGGCGCTCTTGAACAACCAGCTCGGCGTCGTGGAGCTTTTGCTCAAGCAGGGCGCCGACGTGAATGCCGACGACTTCTGGGGCCGCACGCCGCTCTTCGCCGCGGTGGAGTACCGCAATCGCGACCTGCGCAACCGCGACCTGCGCGACGAGGCTGTCGATCGCGAGGCGTTGCTCGGCGTGATCACGCGGCTCATCGAGCGCGGCGCCAATGTCAACGCGCGCGTGCGCGAGTGGCCGTACAGCCGCACGGCCTTCACGAGCGATCTCTCATGGGTGGACATGACGGGTCAAACGCCGTTCCTGCGCGCCGCGCAGTCGGGCGACACCACGGTGATGCGCCTGCTGCTGGCGCACGGCGCCGACCCGAGCATCGCCACGTTCGAAGGCACCACGCCGCTGATGGCCGCCGCCGGCGTGAACTGGACCGTGGCGCAAACTTACACGGAGTCGCCGCAGGCGCTGATCGACGCCATCGACATCTGTCTAGAGCTCGGCGCCGACGTGAACGCCGTGAACTCGATGGGTGTGACGGCGATGATCGGCGCGGCCAATCGCGGCTCGAACGACATCATCAAGCTGCTCTACGCGAAAGGCGCGCGCATCGACGTGGTGGACAAGCAGGGCCGCTCGCCGGCGCGCTGGGCCGAGGGCGTGTTCCTCGCCACCACGGGCGCCGAGCTCAAGCCGGAGACGGTCGCGTTGCTGCACGAGCTCGCCGCCGACGCGAGCCCGTCCGGCAACGGCAGTCCCGGCAAGACCCCGGCCGCCGACAGCGCGGCGGGCCGCTGACGCGTGCGGCGCGCCGCCACCATCGGCATCGGCGTGCTCGCGGCCTTCACCGCCGCCGCGTTTGCGCTCTACCAGCACCGCAACGTGAATCCCACGGAGCAGTGGGCGCTCGTGAAGCGCTACTGCGAGGACTGCCACAACTCCGCCGAGCGCGCTGGCGATCTCGCCTTCGACCGGCTCGACAAGCACGATCTGGCCGCGAACGCGGCCGTCTGGGAGAAGGCCATCCGCAAGCTGCGCGGCGGACTGATGCCGCCGCCCGGCGAGCCGCGCCCGCCGGCGGAGCGCCTGCACACCTTCGTCGCGTTTCTCGAAGGCTCGCTCGACGACGCGGCGCGCGCCGCGCCCAATCCCGGCACGCCGGGCTTGCGCCGCTTGAACCGCACCGAGTACGCGAATGCGGTGCGCGACCTCGTAAACCTGCCGATCGACCCGGCCGCGTTCCTGCCCGGCGACGACTCGGTGGGCGGCTTCGACAACGTGGGCAGCGCGCTCAGCATCTCGCCCACGCTGCTGCAGTCGTACGTGAGCGCCGCGGCCACGCTGAGCCGTCTCGCCGTGGGCGACCCGAACGCGAGCCCCACGCTCACTACTTATCGCGCGCCGCGCGACTGGCAGAGCGGCAATCACGTCGACGGCCAGCCGCTCGGCACGCGCGGCGGCTTCGAGGTGCAGCACGTGTTCCCGCTCGACGCCGAGTACGAGCTCCGCACGGCCGCGCCGCCCGACGACGAGGTGCTGATCACGCTCAACGGCAAGCGCGCGGCGTCGCCGCCGAGCACGGGGCCGCGCGGCGCGCGCGTCGCGAAGCTCGCGATCCCGGCCGGGCCGCAAACGATCGGCGTGGCGATCGTGCGCCGCCACGACACCGAAGGCGTCGACGATCTGTTCGCGGTGCACCGCGAGAGCCTCGGCATCGCGAGCTTCACGATCAACGGTCCGTTGAACGCCACCGGGCCGGGCGACACGCCGAGCCGGCAGCGAATCTTCAGCTGCACGCCGGCCGGCGGTGCGCAAGAGCGCGAGTGCGCGGCGCAGATCCTGCGAGGTCTCGCGTCGCACGCCTACCGGCGGCCGGTGGGTGCCGAGGACGGCGCGCTCGCCACGTTGCTCGACTTCTACGAGCAGGGCCGCGCCGAGGGCTCGTTCGACGCCGGCATCCAGCGCGCGCTGGCGCGCCTGCTCGTCGATCCCGAGTTCATCTTCCGCATCGAGGCCGAGCCGGCCGAGCTCGCCGCGGGCGAGGTCTACCGCGTGAGCGACGTGGATCTCGCGTCGCGCTTGTCGTTCTTCCTCTGGAGCAGCCTCCCGGACGACGACCTGCTCGCGGCGGCCGCCGCCGGCAAGCTGCACCAGCCCGCGGTGCTCGAGCGCGAGGTGAAGCGTATGCTCGCGGACCCCAAAGCCGACGCGCTCGTCTCGAGCTTCGCGGCCCAGTGGCTCCAGTTGCGCTCGCTCGACACGGTGTCGCCGGAAGCGCGCGAGTTCGACGGCAACCTGCGCGAGGCGCTGCGCAAGGAGACCGAGCTCTTCTTCGCGAGCGTGCTGCACGAGGATCGCAGCGTGATGAGCTTCATCGACGCCGACTACACCTTCGTGGACGAGCGGCTCGCGCAGCACTATGGCCTGCCGAACATCCGCGGCAGCCGCTTCCGCCGCGTAGAGCTGCCGCCGCAGTCGCCGCGCCGCGGCCTGCTCGGCAAGGGCAGCGTGCTCACGTTGACCTCGGCGCCGAACCGCACGTCGCCGGTGAAGCGCGGCCAGTGGGTGCTCAACAACATGCTCGGCACGCCGGTGCCGCAGCCGCCTGCCAACGTCGAGACCAACCTCGAGGAGACGGCGCCGGCCGGCGCCGCCACGACCATGCGGCAGCGCCTCGAGCAGCACCAGACGAACCCGAGCTGCGCGGCCTGTCACGGCCTCATCGACCCGCTCGGCTTTACGCTCGAAAACTTTGACTCGATCGGCGCTTGGAGAGATAAAGAGGCTGCACGCGACGTGAACGCGCACGGCTCGTTCATCGACGGCACCGCGCTCGAGGGCGCCGCCGGGCTGCGAAGCTTCCTGCTCGACCGGCGCGAGCTGTTCGTGGCGGCGTTCACCGAGCGGTTGCTCACGTATGCGCTCGGCCGCACGCTCGAGCCGTACGACATGCCGGTGGTGCGCGAGATCGTGCGAGCGGCGGCGAAGAGCGACTATCGGTTCTCGGCGTTGGTGCAGGGCATAGTGGCGAGCAAGCCGATGCAGTTCAGGATGAAGAAGCCGGGCGACGAACCGCGGCAGGCTCGCGCGAATTGAGGCAGCGAGGTAGGGCGATGTTCATCACGAAGAAACACCTGTCCCGGCGCACGCTGCTCCGCGGCGCGGGCGCGGCCATCGCGCTGCCGCTGCTCGAGTCGATGATCCCGGCGCGCACCGCGCTCGCGCAGACGGCGGCCGCGCCGAAGACGCGCTTGGGATGCTTCTACATCCCGCACGGCGTCACGATGGACAAGTGGACGCCGGCCAAGACGGGCCGCGACTTCGAGCTCACCGAGATCTTGAGCCCGCTCGCGCCGCTGCGCGAGCACGTGAACGTGATCACGGGCCTCGCGCACGCGCCGGTGGCGCCGTGGGCCGGCGAGGACTCGGGCGGCGCCAATAACCACAACCGCGCCGGTGCCGTGTTCCTGAGCGGCGCGCACCCGGTGAAGGGCAATCACGCGGTCTGCGGCCCGAGCATCGACCAGATCGCCGCGGCCAAGCTCGGCCAGGACACGCCGATCCCGTCGATCGAGCTCGCGCTCGAGCCGGGCGGGCTCAACTGCGACAGCGGCAACACCTGCGCGTACATCAACACGCTCGCGTGGAAGTCCGCCACGCTGCCGCTGCCGATGGAGCACAACCCGCAGGTGGCGTTCGAGCGCTTGTTCGGGCTCGGCGTCACCGATGCGGAGCGCGCCGCGCGGCGCAGCGAGGCGAGCAGCGTGCTCGACTCGGTGATCGGCCAGGCCGCGTCGTTGCGCAACACGCTACCCGCGAGCGATAGGCGGGTGTTCAGCGACTACCTCGATGAGGTGCGCGAAGTCGAGCGGCGCGTGGTGCAGGTGGACGGGCTCATGTCCGCGGGCGTGAAGCTGCCCGACCCGCCGGTCGGCGTGCCCGACGACATCGAAGAGCACATGAACGTGATGTTCGACTTGCACGTGCTCGCCTACAAGACCGAGATCACGCGCATCTCCACGTTCATGTGGGGCCGCGAGCTCAGCAACGTGATCTTCCCGAAGAGCGGTGTGCGCGAGTCGTGGCACCTGGCGTCGCACCACTCGAACGACCGCAAGAACATGGATCAGTACGCGGTGCTCAACCGGCATCACGTGAGCCTGCTCGCCACGTTCCTCGAGAAGCTGCGCGCCACGCCGGACGGCGACGGCACGCTGCTCGATCACTCGCTGATTCTCTACGGCAGCAGCTTGAGCGACGGCAATCAGCACAACTTCTCGCCGTTGCCGGTGCTGCTCGCGGGCGGCGCGTCGGGGAAACTGGAAAGCGGCCGCCATCTCGCGTTCCCGGAGGGCACGCCGATGTCGAACCTGCTCGTCACCGTGTTGCACACGCTCGGGGTGCCGGTGGACGGCGTCGGCGACAGCACCGGGCCGCTCGAGGTCTAGCGTCTTGCTCGTTGCGCCCGGAGACATAATGTGGAAGGGCGACGTGCAGGTTTGGCCGGTTGGGACTATTCTCGAGACCACTGTCCCGTGTATGAGCGGGCGGGTCGCGAGTCCAAAGGAGTTCAGATGCTGAGGCTCACAGTCGCCGTGCTGGCCGTCGTGCTCACCGGGACCGCCAGCGCAGCCGGGTGGCGCTCGTTACAGGTGGACGGGAGCAGCGAAGAGGCCTTTTCGAAATCCGTGGCCGCATTCGAAGAGAAGCTGACGCCGGCCCGCCGCTATGTATTTACCTTGGCCTTGCGGGACGTTTGGCTTCAAGGAGCGAAAAGCGCCGAAGCCGATCAGGGCGAATACACCGCCGCCGACTATTTTCGGCAGCTCGACGGCCTGAGCTACGAGGAGGTCGTCACGCTTACCGACCCGACCGGGGAGACGGCGCGGCGCTACCGTAGAGCCTACAACCACTACCAGGTCGGCGATGCGGGTCAGTACGCAGCCGCTCGGCGGTCGGCTCCGCCGTCCGCTCCGCCGATGCGGAGCCAGCAGCAGCCGCGCGGCGACCCGGCACAGCACGGCATAACATTTATGCAAGAGCGATTTCAGGAATGGTCGCAACGTCCTTAGCCCTTTCAGTCACTGCGCCACGCCCGACGGCGACGGCACGCTGCTCGATCACTCGCTGATCCTTCGTGCTCCGTCACGGGGCCTTCGCTCACGTACGTGTACTCCGCCGCTCCGTTCTGGTGATCGACGCTGGTCACGGTCATAGCCATTTGCGCACGTCGCCGTCCGCGACGAAGGTGTACCGGCCGGAGCCCGGGGGATCGTCCTCGGCCACGAGCTGAAATTGCCCCCGATAGAGGTCGTCGCCGATCGGAAACACGATCGGCACGCTGCCCTCGATGTCCTTCGGTTTGCGAGAGCCGAACTCGACCTGCAAGCGGGTGGTCCCGGCGGACGAGCCCGGCAGCGGATCGCAGGCCACTTCGGTAGCCGAGATCGGCACGCCATCCACGACGACGGTAGTCATGTTCGCTTTCCTCCATGATCTTCCGCAGCGAAGGCGCTGCGGCCGACGCTGACGCCTGGAATTCAAGTAGGTCCGGCTCCCTCCGCTTCAAGATCGCCGGCATTTTTTTCGCGTCCGGGGGTCTTGCCCGCCCGCCGGCTCGAGCCTTGCCCGCTCGAGACGCCTTCTTCATAGTCGCGGTTCTTTTTTCGAGAGGTACCTCGCGCCCATGCTGCCGTCGATCGAAGCCCGCATTGCCGCCGAATTGTCCGTGAAGCCGCAGCAGGTAGCGGCCGCGGTCGCGCTGCTCGACGAAGGGGCCACCGTGCCGTTCGTCGCCCGCTACCGGAAAGAAGCTACGGGCGGCCTCGACGACACGCAGCTCCGCACGCTCGAAGAGCGGCTGTCATACCTGCGCGAGCTCGAGGAGCGCCGCGCCGCGATTCTCGCGAGCATCGAGGAGCAGAAGAAGCTCACGCCCGAATTGCGCGCGAGCATCGAGGCCGCGGACACCAAGCAGCGGCTCGAGGACCTCTACCTGCCCTACAAGCCGAAGCGCCGCACCAAGGCGCAGATCGCGCGCGAGGCGGGCCTCGACGCGCTGGCGGCCGCGCTGCTCACCGATCGCTCGTTGACGCCGGAGACCGAGGCGGCCAAGTACTTGAAGCCGCCGTTCAAGACGGCGGAGGGCGACGACAACCCCGGCGTCCCGGACGCGAAGTCGGCGCTCGAAGGCGCGCGCGCCGTTCTCGCCGAGCAGTTCGCGGAGGACGCCGCGTTGCTCGCCAATCTGCGCGAGCATCTGCAAAGCCACGGCGTGCTCGTGTCCGCCGTGATCGAGGGCAAGGAGGAGGCGGCGGCGAAGTTCCGCGACTACTTCGCCTACGACGAGAAGCTCGCCACGGTGCCCTCGCACCGCGCGCTCGCGCTGTTCCGCGGACGCAAGGAAGAGCTGCTGCGCGTGTCGCTGAAGCTGCCGGAGCAGCTGCAGCCCGCGGCCGCCGCAGGCGACGCGCCGTTCAACTCGTGCGAGCTGAAGATGGCGGCGCGCTTCCAGATCGCCGACCGCAAGCGGCCGGCCGACGCCTGGCTGTTGCAGACCGTGCGCTTCACCTGGACCACGAAGCTCGCGTATCAGCTCGAAGCCGAGCTCCTCACCGCGCTGCGCGAGCGCTCGGAGGAGGAGGCGATCCGCGTGTTCGCGCGCAATCTGCACGATCTCCTGCTCGCCGCGCCGGCCGGCCCCCGCGCCGTGATGGGGCTCGACCCCGGGCTGCGCACGGGCGTGAAGGTGGCGATCGTCGATCGCACCGGCAAGCTGCTCGACACCGCCACCGTGTACCCGCACGCGCCGCGCAACGAATGGGATCGCACCATCGCGCACCTCGCGCTCCTCGCGGAGAAGCACCAGGTGGACCTCGTGAGCATCGGCAACGGCACGGCCTCGCGCGAGACCGACAAGCTCGCCGCGGAGCTCGTCAAGCGGCATCCGGCGTTGAAGCTCACCAAGATCGTGGTGTCGGAGGCGGGTGCGTCGGTGTACTCGGCGTCCGCGCTCGCCGCCAAGGAGTTTCCGGAGCTCGACGTGAGCCTGCGCGGCGCGGTGTCGATCGCGCGGCGGCTGCAAGATCCGCTCGCGGAGCTCGTGAAGATCGATCCGAAGTCGATCGGCGTCGGACAGTATCAGCACGACGTGAGCCAAACAAAGCTCGCGCGCAGCCTGGACGCGGTGGTCGAGGACTGCGTGAACGCGGTGGGCGTGGACGTGAACACCGCGTCGGCGGCGCTGCTCACGCGCGTGTCCGGACTGTCGGCGGCGCTCGCCGAGAACGTGGTGCGCTACCGCGACGAGAACGGCGCGTTCGCGAGCCGCGCGGGCTTGAAGAAGGTGCCGCGGCTCGGCGCCAAGACGTTCGAGCAGGCCGCGGGCTTCCTGCGCGTGATGAACGGCGACAACCCGCTCGACGCGTCGGCGGTGCACCCCGAGGCCTATCCGGTGGTGCAGCGCATCCTCGCCGATCTCGGCAAGCCGGCGCGCGACGCGCTCGGCGACGGCGCCACGCTGCAGCGCCTGGATCCCGCGAAGTACACCGACGAGCGCTTCGGCCTGCCCACCGTGAAGGACATCTTGAAGGAGCTCGAGAAGCCGGGCCGCGACCCGCGGCCGGAGTTCAAGACCGCCGCCTTCAAGGAGGGCGTGGAAAGTCTCGAGGACCTGCGGCCCGACATGATGCTCGAAGGCGTGGTGACCAACGTCACCAATTTCGGCGCGTTCGTCGACGTGGGCGTGCACCAGGACGGTCTCGTGCACATCTCGATGATGGCGAACAAGTTCGTGAAGGACCCGCACGAGGTGGTGAAGGCGGGCGACGTGGTGAAGGTCAAAGTCCTCGAGGTGGACCGGCAGCGCAAGCGCATCGCGCTCACGCTGCGGCTCGACGACTCCGCCAAGCGCGTGCGCGACGAGCGTCCCGACGATCGGCGCGACGCCGGCGCTCGCTCGGCGCAGCGCCCGCAGGCGCCGCGGCGGGAGCCGGACAGGACGCGGCGCGAGCCGGAGCCGGCACCGAGCGGCGCGATGGCGGAGGCGTTGGCTCGGGCGCTGAAGCGGCCGTGAGATCGGGAGTGGCGCGGGCCCTCCGATGTCCGCTCAACGCCGAGCCAGGATCAGTGCGCCGGCGACGCACAGGCTGAACCACGCACCCTCCAACGCATTCGTACCCGCGGCGGCGACCGGCCCGAGAACGGCGCCGAGCGGATCGAAGTGCAGGCGCGCGTCGGGGAAGCTTCCGGCGAGCAGCGCGAGACTGCCGGAGAGGAGCTTCCCTCCCGTCGCGGTGATGAGCAGCCCGGCCGCTGCGCCGATGCCCGGGGCGAGCAGCACGTTCCGCCGAACGCTCCCATCCGCGGAGGAGCGCAGGGCGAGATCGTCCGCGAGTCCCACCGCCGCACCGAGCAACAGGCCTTCGAGAGCGCCGGTGATGTCGCCGGGCGCATGGCCGAACAACAGCACGAAGGCGTCGTTGCCGATCAGCTTGCCGAATGCGCCCACGAGCAGGCCGCCGGCCGCGCCGCCCACGAGCCCCGCGAAACCGAAGTCGCGCGCCACGAGCCGCGCCGCCGCGATGCCGCCCACGACGCCGGCCGCGCCGACCAGGGCCAGCAGCGTTGCCAATGCGGCCAGCACCAGCAGCGTCGACAAGGCGCCGATGCCGTTCTGCTGCGACTGCGCCGCCGCAGCGAAGCCGAATGTCACACCGCCGAGCAAACCGGCCAGGCCGCCACCGGTGACGCCGGCGCCGAGCGTGAGCCGGACGCGGGCCCAGTCGTGAGCACGGGGAACCGGCGCCGCCCACGGCGCCGGGCCAAGGGTCATGTGCTCGGGTGCGACATCACCGTCCGTGACGCAGCTCACCGCCGCGATGAAACGATAGCCGTGCTTCGGAACGGTCTCGATCAGATGGGGTTGCGTGGCGCTGTCGCCGAGTTGCCGGCGCAGCGTCTTGATGCACTGCGTGAGCACCGCGTCGGTGACCGGGATACCCTGCCAGACCTCCGCCAGGAAGCGCTCCTTGCTCAGCAGCGTGCCGGGGTGCCGCAGCAACAACAGCAGCGCGTCGAAGTAACGGCTGTTGAGCTCCACCGTCGCCTCACCGGCAAATAGGCGTCGCTCGACGGGGTCGAGGCTGAAACCCTCGAATTGGTAACGGCGAATGGCCAATTCAGCCATTCCTCAGGGTTTGCTCATGTGTTTCAGCGCGAAGGGTGACAGCGTGCGCGCTCCCACCGTCACCGGAGAACGTGGCATGACGACTGCACAAGCGAAGCCCAAACGATGGAGCAGCTGGACCATCGAAATCAAGGTATGGAAGATCCTCGTTGCGCTGGTCGTGCTGCCGATTCTCGTGTTCTGGTTCATGGTGGTGCACCAGGACGACGAGATCCTGGCCCTGATCCGCAACGAGGTGGTCACGGGCGCCGGCGGCAACCGCGCCTGGGCGGGCACCTTCGTCAACACCAACGAAAGAACGTTGCGCGACGTGGCCGTGACGGTGAGCTTGCTCGACAGCGAGAACCGCACCGTCGGCAAGGCCGAAGCGGAGGCCGCCGAGCTGCCGTTCGGCGCGCGGTTGGACCTGCAAGCGCCGCTGCCGTCCGCCGCCGTGCGGCTGCGAATCTATTCGGTGCAGTGGCGCATGGACGGGAGGGGCGTGCTGATGGGGCCGTTCCGCGAGCCCTGGGAGTTCGGTTACCTGATGGCGGATCCCGCCAAGATCGAATGACAGATCGGTAATGGAAAACGCCGTCGCGGTGGCGCAAGCTCCTCAGCACCTCCACTCGATCGGGTGACCAGGATGACCGCGCCGACATTCCGAAGCTGTATCAGCACAGGCCTCGTAGTCTTCGCGCTCGCCGCCTTCCATGGAGCGATGGCGCAGCCCGCCGATCCCGGCCTCGAAGCCGCGGGAAAGTGCGCGACCACGAGCGGCACGGCTACCGGCGCGTGCGGCACCACGAGGAAGGGAATTCTCGACTTCCTCGCCGCCACGCCGGAGGACAAGGCGTGGGCCGCCGGCACGTCGTGCAACAGCGGCGGCGCGGGCGATACGCCCAAGAACAAGTTCTCCGAGATTCGCCGTCAGGCGAATCAGTGGGGCAAGAACCCGGGCAGCCCGGAGCGCATCGCCTCGCTCGCCAAGGTCACCAATACCGAGAGCTCGATGTGCATGCTCAACGCGATCGTGGGGCCGAAGAACTGCGAGGCGTTCCTCGTCGCGCAGCGAGACGGCTTCCATCGCAACGACGTGGCCGGCGATCCGACCAAGAGTTGGAAGGCGATGTTCTGCAAGTGACCGTCTCCGTCCGCGGACGCGCGGCGAGAAGAGTCACGCGCTGACGCCGCGGGGTAGTTCTTTCGGGCCGTCGGCTTCGTGCGCGCGGCGATCCAAGATCGCGAATAGTTGTTCGAAGCCGGGTTGCTCGACGCCCGGGCTCGCCGGTCCCGCGTCGTAGTGCAGCGCTTCGAGCCGGAAGGCCGCCGCGCCCTCCAGCACGGGACCGGTGAGCAGCGTGTCGAACGACGCTCCCCCCAGCAGCCGGCACGCGAGCGTGAGATAGAGCCGGTCGAGCGCGCCGTCGGCGACCAGCGCGTGCAGGATCTCGCCGCCGCTGATCAGCGCGATGTTCAGGTGCGATTCCTCCGCCAGCGCCTCGATCAGTCTGCGGCCTTGCACGCGCGTGCCGTCGCCGGCCACGAGCACGCGAGCACCCTCGGACTGCACCCTCGCGATCTTGCGCGGATCGGCCGCTTCGCCCGTGGCCACGTAGACCGTGCGCCCCGACTCGACGAGCGGGCGCAGCGGCGGCAGGTCGAGGCTCGCCGTGACGATCACGATCGCGGGCTGGGGCGGCAGCCCGAGCGCGCGGCGCCGCTGGAGAAGGTCGGCGTGCTCGGGCTTGGCGCTCACCGGAAAGCTCCGGGCGGAGAGCCGGCGCGCAAGATGGCGTACGTGCGGGCCGCTCACGAGCAGCGCGTCCGCGCCGGCCGCGAGCTCCTGAAAGAGCCGCCAGTCGCGGCCGTTCGCAATTTGCACCGGAACCCGGCGTCGCGCCTCGGTGGGATCGGGTAGCGAGATGCGTCCGTCGAGACTGGCAATGTAGTTCGCGTACACGAACGTTCGCGACCGATCCGCGGGAGGGCCGAAGCGCTCGCCCGAATAGAGTCCCTGCAGCGGCACCTGCTCCGCGGGCGCCGGAAAGATCCGCAGCAACGTTTTGTCGTCCGTTACGTACGGCGGCTCCGCGTCGTCGCCTGCTTCGGCCGGAGGCAGCTCGCTGCTCACGCGGCCTGCCGCGGTTTACGGCTCGTGACCCGGCTCGATGTCGCGCGCGCGCTGATACGTGAGCTGCTCCGACGCCGACGTCTGCTCGAGGTCGATCGGCTCGAGCAGAAAGCCCACGTGATCGCCGAAATCGATCCGCTCCAGCACCGAGCCCACGAACCAGCGCTCGCAGGCGTCGAGGATCGGCACCCCGTGCACGAGGCGCCAGCCGACGCGAGCGAACTTGTCCACTTCGTCACCGGTTTCTCCGCCGAAGAGCTCGGCGATCTTCTTGTCCTTGTCCTCGACGACGTGCACCGCGATCGTGGCGGCCCGTTTCGCGAGCCGCAACGTGTGGTTCTTCTTCGAGAGGCACGCGAGGAAGCGCGGCGGATGAATGCTGCACTGCGTGGCGAAGCCGATCAGACATCCGGAAGGCTCGTTCTGCACGGCGGTGGTGACGATGTATACCGGGTAGTCGAGCGTGGCCGCAAGCCGCTCGAACTGCGATGTCGTCGCTTTGCTGACTGTGGTCATGAGCGGCTCCTGAGCGCCGGCGCGCGACGCTCCACACGAAAGTCGCGGGCCCGTACCGGCGGCATCGCTGGCGCTGCCAGATTCGTGCCAGTGGCAAGCGCGCGCGCACGCGGCGGCCGCCGGTGCGCGGCCGTCGCGAGAGGGGCGCGTGGCCCCGTGCGGCTCGCGGAGCGCTTGGCGCCGTTTCGTTCGCACGTTGGTGCGGCCGCGCTCGTGGACTTTGATTTCTTCCTTGCGCGTCGTCGCGCCGACGCCTTCGGTGGACTGCGCCGTGCGCTTGCCCACCGTGACCTCCTCGGCCGCCACGGGCCGCTTCTCGACCTCCACGCGCTCCTCGCTCGCCGGCACGCGAATGTCCTCCTCGCGGCCGATGACCGCTGGCCGGGCGGTTGCCCGCGGCCTGCCGCTGCCACGGTTCTCCCGAGCGCGCGCTCGGCCGCGTGACTTTGGGTGCGCAAGATTTTCTGGAGCGCTCCGTTGCGAATTGCGGAATTCGCGCGCGCATGGGCCTCGCTCGGCGCCGGGTTCCGTTATTGACGGTTTGTCAAATTATCAATACTCTCGTCATTCCTCGAGCGCGCTTTCATCGATTGGGGTACCCGTGAAGATGTCGTCCAGGATCGTTGCCCTCGCGTCGCTGTTCATATGCTCGGCGACCGCGTGGGCCGCCGGCGAGCTCGACGCGAAGCTGCTCGCCGCCGCGCAGAAGAGCCAACCCGCGGAAGTCCGCTCGCTGCTCGCGGCCGGCGCCGACGCCAACGCACGCGCCAACGACGGCTCCACACCGCTGCTCTACGCCGCGCACTTCGGCGACGCCGCCGCCGTGCAGGCGCTGCTCGGTGCCAAGGGCGATCCGAATCTCGTCAACCGCTACGGCGTGGGCCCGATGCACGAAGCGGCCCTTCGCGCCGACGCCGCCATGCTCCGTACGCTCATCGACGCCGGCGCCAAGGTGGACCTCGCGCTGCCGCAAGGCGAGACCCCGCTGATGCTCGCGTCGCGCACGGGCGGCGTGGACGCCGTGAAGCTGCTCATCGGGCATGGCGCCAACGTCAACGTGGTGGAGCAGTGGCAGGGTCAAACGCCGCTCATGTACGCGGCGGCCAACGACCGCGGTGACGTGGCCGCCGCGCTGATCGAGGCGGGCGCCGACCTCAACGCGCGAACGCCGATCAACGATTTGCCGGACCGCAAGCCGGCCGTTCGCTACTTCGTCGAGATTCCGCTGGCGGGCTTGACGCCGGTGATGTTCGCGGCGCGCAGCGGCGCCGTCTCCGCGCTGCGCGTGCTCATCGCCGCCAAGGCCGACCTCGACGCGAAGACCCCGGAAGGTTTCACGCCCGTGGTGATCGCGCTCGACAATCTGCACTTCGACGCGGCCAAGGTGCTGGTGGAGGGCGGGGCGAGCCCCGCCGGCGGCGGCCTCTACGCCGTGGTGGAGGCGCGTAACCGCGTCAACTACGTGGGCGAGTTCCAGGTGCCCACGGGCGCCGAAAGCTCGCTGGACTTGCTGCGGCTGATGTTGTCGCGCGGCGCCGACCTCATGGGCCGGCTGCCGGATCAGCTGCTCGATCGCGACGCGCGCTTCACGCCGCCGCCGCCGAAGATCACCGACGTGGCGCTGATCCGCGCCGCGCGCTCGTCCGACGTGGACGCGATGCGCGTGCTGGTGGAAGGCGGCGCCGATCCCTCGCTGCGCGACGAGAAGCGCGGCGGCGTCACGCCGCTGGTGGCGGTGATGATGGGGCCCGAGCTGCCGTCGCTGATCGAGGCCGCGCGTCAGCCCACCGAGGAGAAGGCGATCGCCGCGATCGATTTTCTGCTCGATCACGGCGTGTCGCCGAGCGTCGCCAACGACGCGGGCAGCACCGCGCTGCACCTGGCCGCGTTGCGGGACTATCCGGGCGTGGTGAAGCACATGGCCGAGAGGGGCATCGACCTCAACATGGGCGACCGCGACGGCTTCACGCCGCTCGACTACGCCGAAGGCCGCTTGCCGCCGAGGCTGCGTGCCAAGGCGCCGGGCGCGGACAGCGCCGTGGCCACGGCGCTTCGCGAGCTCGGCGCGCGCGGCAAGGAAGAGCAGAGGACCGCGGCGCGATGAGCACGCTCTCGCTCCGCCGTACCGGCGTGCTGTCGCTCGCGGCGATCGCCGCCGCGTCGTCGCTCGTGTCGTGCACGCAGTCGCCGCAGGAGCTCGCGGCCGCGCACACCGCCACCGTGAGCAAGTACTGCACGGAGTGCCACAGCGCCGCCGAGCGCGAAGGCGGGCTCGTGCTCGAGCGCTCCAACCTCGCCGATCCCGCCGCGGACCGCGCGAAATGGGAGAAGGTGATCCACAAGCTCGGCGCCGGGCTCATGCCGCCGCCCGGCGAGCCGCGGCCGAGCCAGGAAACCGTGGCGAGCCTCGTGGCGTATCTCGAGACCGCGCTCGACTCGAAGCCGGTGGCCGTGGCCGGCGCGCCGGTGCGCCGGCTCACGCGCGCCGCGTACGGCAACGCGGTGCGCGACTTGCTCGGCTTTCCGGTGGACGCCGAATCGCTGCTGCCGCCCGACATCTCGAGTGACGGCTTCGACAACGTCTCCGACACGCTGAAGACGTCGCCGCTCTTGCTCGAGCGCTATCTCACGGTGGGCCTCCGGGTGGCCGCCATGGCGGTGGGCGACACCAAGGTCGCGCCGCGCGGCACCGAATACCGGCCGCGGCTCGATCTATCGCAGAACTACTGGATCGAAGGGTTGCCGTACGGCACCCGCGGCGGGCTCGTGGTGGATCACTACTTCGCCACCGACGCCGAGTACGAGATCCGGCCCGAGCTCTGGCGCGCCACGGGCAGCACGGTGCGCGGAGTGGAAGGGTTCAAGACGCCGTTCGAGATCCAGATCCTGCTCGACGACGTCGTGGTGCACTCCGCGAAGTTCGGCGGCGCCGACGACGACGCGCTGTCGAACGGCAACATCGGCGCCGCGGTGATGCAGGTGGGGGCGCGGCTCCCGGTGCGGTTGCGCGTGAGCGCGGGGCTCCATCGCGTCGGCGTCACGTTCGTCGCCAAGAGCTTCGCGCTCGAGCAGAAGATCCTCGAGCCGCGCAAGGCGGACCTGCCGATCGGCAACGACGGCTACGGCTGGCCGATCGTCACGCGCATGCTCGTCACCGGCCCGTACGATTCGACGAGCCCCGGCGACACGGCCACGCGCCGAGCGATCTTCACGTGCCGGCCCGGCGCCGCCGTGAGCGACACCGCGTGCGCCGACGAGATCCTGGGCCGTCTCGCGCTCCGCGCCTACGGCCGGCCGTTGAGCGAGCTCGACCGCAGCACGCTCCGCGAGCTCTACGCGCAAGGCAGCGACAACGGCCGCGACTTCGAAGCCGGCATCGAGCTCGCGCTCGCGCGGATCCTGAGCGGCCCCGAGTTCCTGCTCTATCACGGCGTCACCGAGCAAGACGCGACGTCCGGAGCCGAGAGCCGGGACGACGGCGTGACGCTGGCGTCGCGGCTCGCGCTGTTCCTCTGGAACAGCATCCCGGACGACGCGCTCCGCGAGGACGCCATCGCCGGCCGGCTCGCCGACCCCAAGGCGCTCGAAGCGCACGTGCGCAGAATGCTGGCGGACCCGCGGGCCGAGACGATCGTGTCGGACTTCGCGGAGCAGTGGCTGCAGCTCCGGCTCGTGAACTCGAAGTCGCCCGACTCGCGCACGTTCTTCACGTTCGACGACAACCTGCGGCAAGACATGATGCGCGAGACGCACCTGTTCTTGCGCTCCGTGCTGCTCGACGACGCGAGCGTGCTCGACCTGATCCGCGCCGACTACACCTTCCTGAACGAGCGGCTCGCGGATCACTACGGCATCCGGGGAGTCTTCGGCGACGCGTTTCGCCGCGTGACGCTGCAAGACCCGAATCGGCGCGGCTTGCTCGGCCAGGGCAGCATCCTGTTCCAGACGTCGGTGGCCACGCGCACGTCGCCGGTGTTCCGCGGCAAGTGGATCATGACCAACTTCTTCAACTCGCCGCCGCCGCCGCCGCCCGCCAACGTGCCGGCGCTCGAGGCGAGCATCGCGGGCAACGCGCCGCACAGCGTGCGCGAGCGGCTCGAGCAGCATCGCAAGGACCCGGTGTGCGCCGGCTGCCACGCGATCATCGACCCGCCGGGCCTAGCGCTCGAGAACTTCGACGCGATCGGCCGCTGGCGCGACACCGACGCGGGCCAGAAGATCGACGCCGCCACCACGCTCCCCGGCGGCATTCCGGTAGAGGGCCCGAGCGGCTTGCGCGAGGCGCTGCTGAGCCGCCCCGAGCTGTTCGTGTCCACGTTCACCGAGAAGCTCATGGTGTACGCGCTCGGGCGCCGGCTCGAGGCAGAGGACATGCCCACCGTGCGTCGCATCGTGCGCGAGGCCGCGCGCGACGACTACCGATTCACGTCCATCGTGCTCGGCATCGTGCGCAGCCCGCAGTTCCAGGAGAAGGCTCGCTTCAACGCGGGCGCAACGCAGACGGTCGCCGACACGCGCGCGTCCGCTTCGGAGTCGCAGTAATGTTCATCACCAAAAAACATCTTTCGCGCCGCACCGTGCTTCGCGGTGCCGTCGGCTTAGGCGTAAGCCTGCCGTTCCTCGACGCCATGGTGCCCGCCGCGAGCGCGGCGCCTCCGGCTCAGCTGCGTTTCGGCGCGGTGTACGTGCCGAACGGAATTCGCCCGGAGATCTTCACGCCGCCGGCCGCGGCCAAGCTCGAGCTGCCGCCGCTGCTCGAGCCGTTCAAGCCGCTGCGCGAGCACATCAACGTCGTCACCGGCATCCGTGCGCCCGATCCGTTCGGCCACCACGTGATCGGCTCGCTCTGGTTGAGCGGCGGCACCGCGCGGCAAACCCAGGGCGCGGACGTGCACGCCGGCCAGACCATCGATCAGTACATCGCCGACGCGATCGGCCGCGGCACGCCGCTGCGCTCGCTCGAGCTCGGCATCGAGGACATCAACAGCTCGTCGAACTCGTGCCAGTTCGGCTGGAGCTGTCTCTATCTCAACACGCTCTCGTGGCAGACGTCGACGCAGCCGCTGCCGAACGAGCAGAACCCGCAGAGCGCGTTCGAGCGGATGTTCGGCGACATCGGCTCCGCGGAGGAGCGCGCCGCGCGCTTCAAGAGCAAGGCCAGCATTCTCGACTCGGTGATCGCATCGGCGAGCCGTTTGAACAGCCGGCTGCCGCCGCAGGACCGCTCCACCGTGGAGGAGTATCTCGAGAACATCCGCGAGGTCGAGAGCCGGATCCAGTCGTCGGGGCTGCGGGCGGACGCGGCCGGCGACACGCCGGACGCGCCGGCCGGCATTCCGGGTTCGTACGAGGAGCACGTGCGCGTGATGTACGATCTGATCGCGCTCGCGTGGCGAGCCGACATCACGCGCGTGGCCACGT
This sequence comes from Gammaproteobacteria bacterium, assembly GCA_036274615.1. Taxonomy (GTDB): domain Bacteria; phylum Pseudomonadota; class Gammaproteobacteria; order Steroidobacterales; family Rariloculaceae; genus FEN-1219. The sequence continues at coordinate 20,067 of DASUFK010000022.1, forward strand.
TCATGAAGGGCGTCGAGGCGAGCAGCATCGGCTACCCGCAGATCGGCGTGCCCGAGTCGCACCACATCGTGTCGCATCACGGCGGCGTGCCCGACGCCATCCAGAAGTACGCGAAGATCAACGCGTACCATCTCGCTCTGTTCGCCGAGTTCGTGCAGAAGCTCGAGAGCACACCGGACGGCGACGGCACGCTGCTCGATCACTCGCTCGTGATGTACGGCTCGGGGATGGGCAACGGCGACAAGCACGACCAGAACATGATCCCGATCGTGCTCGCGGGCTCGGCCGGCGGCCGCTTGAAGGGGGGCCGGCACATCGCCGTTCCGCCGCCCACGCCGTTGGCGAACCTCATCGGGGGGCTCGGCCTGGTTGCGGGGCTCGAGCTCGGCAAGCTCGACAACAGCACCGGAGTGGTGGAGCTCTAGCCGTGGCGGTGCCCGCAAAGCTCGCCGCTCGCCCGCACCGACGCGCCGAAGATGGCGCGCCGCCCAAGCTCGGCGGCAAGCGCGAGCGCACGCGCAAGAAGATCCTCGACGCGGCGTTCGGGCTGCTCGGCAACGAGAAGGGCCTCACCGTGCGCATCGAGGAGATCTGCGCCGCGGCGGAGGTCTCGCGCGGCACCTTCTACAACTACTTCACGAGCCTCGAGCAGCTGTTCGAGGTGCTCGCCGTGGAGCTCAGTCATCATTTGAACTCGGCGCTGGTTTCGACGTGGGACGAGACGAAGAGCCATGCCGAAGGGTCGAATGCCGCCATTCAGCAGTACTTGAGCTACGCCCGGCGCGATCCCGCCTGGGCGTGGGCGATGGTGCACCTGAGCGCCTTCGGACCGGCGTTCGGCGCCGAAGCGTGGGACGCGTGCTATCGCGCGATCGAGAAAGGCATCGATGCCGGAGAGTTCGACTTGCCGAACGCGACGGTGGGCCGCGATCTGATGACGGGGACCGTGTTGGCCACCGTGCGCACCACCCTCGGCGGCGGCCGGTCGCAGCCGCGAGCGGTCGCGTATCACTTGCTGCGCGCGTTCGGCGTGCCGGACGCGCGCGCGAAAGCAATCGCCGACAGCCCGCTGCCGGACATCGTCGCTCCGAAGTAGATCCCGCCGGCCGTCCCCGCGCGGGCCGCCGGCTCCAACCCGCTCACCGTGTCGCAAGTCGCGCCCGCCGGCGTGCGCTGCTTTGTCGCTCCGACTTGCTCCAATACCTATCATGTAGTAACGTCGCCGACAGACGTAGTAGAGAGAACGTTATGCACGTTCCGAAGCTCAGCCGAGCCGAGCTCAAGGTCATGGAAGCGTTCTGGGCGCACGGCGCCTCGTCGATCCGCGAGATCCAAGAGAAGCTGCCGGGGCCGTCGGCCTACACCACCGTGCAAACTCTCGTGTACCGCCTCGAGACCAAGGGTGCCGTGCGGCGCACCAAGAAGGTCGGCGGCGCTCATATATTCGAAGCCGTGGTCTCGCGCAACGCCGCGCAACGCAGGCTCATCGACGATCTGTTCGATCTGTTCGGCGGTCAGCCGCAGCCGTTGATGTCGCATCTGGTCGAGACCGGCAAGGTCACGCTCGAGGACATCGAGCAAGCGCGAAAGATACTCAAGAGGGCGGCCAAGAAGGAGTGCTGAACGTGCTCGAGATGCTCGTGGATCACGTGTGGCAGTCCACGCTCGTCGCCGGCGGGCTGGCTCTGCTCGCGCTGACGCTGCGTGAGCAAGCGGCGCGCATCCGCTGTTCGGTGTGGCTCTGCGCGTCGCTCAAGTTCCTGGTACCGTTCGCCGCGCTCGCGGAGCTGGGGCGGCAGGCGGGGACACGCCTGCTCCCGGTGGCCGTTCCCTCTGCGCAGCTCCCGCAATCCTCGACCGGCGGCGCCGCCTTGACCGCGCTCATCGAGCGCGTCATGCAGCCGGCAGCAGCATGGGCGCCCGGGGACTCGTTCGCCGCGCCGGACGCGGCTGCGCTTGCCGCGCCTCCGGCGCTGTCGCTCGACGTCGGCATGCTGTTGTTGTTCGCGTGGGCCGCGGGCTCTGCGGCGGTTCTTGCCATTTGGCTCGTGCGCTGGCTCCGGCTCGCCGCGCTGGTGCGCCGCGCGAGGCCGGTGGCGCTCGAAGCGCGGCTCGGCGCCGAATGGCTCGACGTGCGCGCGAGCGCCACGCGTATCGAGCCCGGAGTCGTCGGAATCGTCCGTCCGGTGTTGCTGCTGCCTGAAGCCGTGCTCGCCCGGCTCACTCCCGCCGAGCTCGCGGCGATCGTGGAGCACGAGCTCTGTCACGTGCGCCGGCGCGACAACCTTGCCGCCGCCGTGCACATGCTCGTCGAGGCGCTGTTCTGGTTCCATCCGCTGGTCTGGTGGATCGGCGCGCGCTTCGTCGACGAGCGCGAGCGTGCTTGCGACGAAGCGGTAGTCGCGGCTGAGCACGACGCGCAAACCTACGCCGGCGCGATCGTCGAGGTCTGCGCGCTCTGCGCGCGGTCGCCGCTCGCCTGTGTGGTAGGCATCGGCGGCGGAGGGGATTTGTGCAAACGCGTCGACCGGCTGCTGAACGCGCCGGCAGTGCGACCGCTCGGGGTGACAAAGCGCTTCGTGCTTGCCTCGGGCGCGCTGGCGGTGCTCGGTGTGCCGATCGCGGTCGGTCTGCTGAACGCACCGTTGGCGCGAGCGCAGGAGGCTTCCCCACCGCCCGCGATCTCCGCCGCCGGCCGCGATTCCCCGACGCCGCGCATCGACGGCCGCGGCATCCACTTTCTGGGGCCGGTCATCATTGCGAATGAGGTTCCGTTGCGCGCGATCGTCGCGAGCGCGTTCAGGTTGCAGAGAGAGCGGATCGCCGGGCCGGAGCTGCTCGAGCAGCACTACACGCTCGTGGCGGAGATGCCGTCCGTCGACTATCACGCCGAGGACCCCGCGGCGCAGTACTCCGAATATCTGCGCTCGATCCTCGAGCAGCGGTTCGGCCTCGTGATTCACCGTGACGCGAAGGTCATGCCCGCGCTCGCTCTCGTCGGCGGAGGCCAGGGTCTCACGCTGGGCAGCCGCAATGCTCCGCTGCTGAGATCGAGCGCGGATCAGCTCGAGGGACTGGGTGTCTCGATGGACTCGTTGGCGAACTACTTGGGGGGCGTGTTCAAGACGCCGGTACTGAATCAAACGAATCTCACGGAGCGCTACGACTTCAGGCTCGAGTGGCCGATGGATGCCGCAGGCGCAGATCAAGCGCGCCTACGGCAGTTGCTCGAGGAAAGGCTGGGGCTCCGGCTGCTCGCGGTCGAGCAGCCGGTCGAGCGGATCGTCGTCGATCGGGTAACCGAACCCGCTGCGGAGCCGACGATCCCCGAGCCCGCCGGGAATCCCGCGCCGGTGATCGTGCGAGTCGCGAATCCGCCGCCGCGTGATAACGGCCGCATGCTGACGCTCGACATCGACGCCCACGGCGCCGTGTACCTCGACGGCGGCGCCGCGCCGGGGCTCGCGCTGGACCCGCGCGCATTGCTCGCGGCCGCTACCGAAGCGTTTCGCGCCGATCCCGAGCTCACGGCGTTGGTGCGTGCCGATAGCATGGTGGCGAACGCGAGCATCGTCGAAGCGGCGAATCTGCTGCAGGCCGCGGGCGCCAGGCGGATACGCTTCGCCACGCTCTGGTGGGTTCGCCCGATCGCCAACTAGGCGCGCGGCACTCCGAGCTCGCGTCTAGGCTTCAACGATCCAATGCCTCCAGCTGTCCCTGCATGACCGGCGGCGTCTTGTGCCACTCGTAGCCGTGGCGCGATTTGCCGTACGAGTACGCGAACAACGCCCTCATGTAGTCCGGATCGAACGGCTCGACTCTCGTCATGCTGAACTCGCTCTCGATGTACGCGAGGTTGTAGTCCATGTGGTCGCGCTGCGCCGTCTGATAGAGCCGCAGCAGATCGTTGTAGCCCATGTAGTGGATCATCGTGTCGATCGATCGCTGCGTGATGGTCAAGAAATTGCGGTTGACCGACGCCCAGTTCGGATCGAGACGGCCGTTGCGGATGATGTACGCGTGGCGCTCGCGCGCGAGCTTGGCGGACCCGAATTCGAACGTGCTCCCGAGGTAGGCGGGATAGAGAAACGCCTGCGCAACCACGCCCGCGTCCACGTTCATCTCTTGGAAATGCTGGCCGTTCACGTCGACGTCGATCATCACCGGCGGAAACGCTCCCGGTATCGCGGCGGACGCGAGAATCGTCTTGCGTACCAGCTCGAGCGCGTCCGGGTGTCCGCTGGCGGCGATCGCGCCGATGTTCCACAGCACCGGGCGCTGCTGATCGAGGCTCGCCGTGGCGACGAGCAGCAGCCGGCCCTTGGCGTATTCGGCGGCGATGTCCGCGAGCATCTGCTCGGTCACGTAACGCGAGATCAGCTCGTACAGCGGCTTCGTATCGGAGAGCGCGTCGGCGAACACCACGCCGTAGAGCCCGTTCAACGCGCGGATCGTGTGAACGTCCTTGTCCGAGATCGACGTGTAGATCTTACGGAGCTGCTCGATGTAGGGCCCGCCCAAGAAGGCGAACGGCGCGATCATCGAGCCGGTGCTCACTCCCGTCACGAGCTTGAACTTGGGGAAGGTGCCCTCGTCGTACCAGCCGCAGAGCAGGCCCGCGCCGAAGGCGCCGTCGCCGCCGCCGCCCGAGATCGCGAGGTAGTTGGCCGGCGGCAAGGCTGCGTCCGCCGCGCCGGCGACGGCGCGCTCGCGCTCGTTGGACTGCTCCCACTCATGCGCCACGCTGTCCTTCTGCGTGTCGTACCAGCCCCAGAAGCGGGCGTTCGGCAGCCCGAGAACGGTGATCTGATCGGCGAGCGCCGCGGGTACCGGCGCCATGGGCCCAACGCGCAGCGGCGCGGCGAGATAGCCGACGGTGGCGTAGGCAAAGACCGCGAACACGGCCAGCGCGATCCCCAGGATCCAGCCGAGCCGAACGGCTCTTCGCTGGCGTGGCGGCGCGGCGGTCGTTGCACCCTCAGAGGTCATTCTCGTTCTCCGGATAGGGACAGTCGGCCCGAGCCGAAATTACTCCACGATCTGCCTACGGCGCGCATTGGCCGGAAGGCCATACAGGTTCGTTCCCTGCGGTGCTACCCTCCCGGTTCGGGGTACCCATTTCCGGCGGAGACACGCTCGTCATCCATGCTCCGCTCCGAGCTCCCGTTCGCGATCGAAGGTTGGCCGCGCCGCACGCTCGCGCTGCTGCTCGGCGAGCCGTTTCTCGGGTTTCTCGCGATCGTCGCGGTCGGCCTCACGCTGTTTCCGATGCTGTTCCCGGTGCCGCCCGCGCTCGACAAAGGCATCGGGCTCGCGCAGTGGGGCATCATCGGCTGGTTCGCCGTGGAGTTCGCCGTCGCGTTCGTTGCGGCAGAGGACAAACGCCGCTTCCTCACCAGTCCGTGGCGCTGGCTCGACCTCGCGACGATCGTCATCGCGCTGATGTCGCTGTTGCCGAGCGCGTCGGCCGCGCTGCGGTCGTCGCCGATCTTGCGGCTCGCGCGCATCGGCAGGCTCGTGTCGCTCGGCTTGCGCGCGAGCGGGGTGTCGGCGCGGCGGCGCGCCCTGCACGGGGCCGACGCGCACGCGCATGGACCCACGCAGGTGATGCTCGTCGGCGACGATCCCGAGCTCGCACCCGAGCCGGCACGGCTTTCCGACGTGCTCGGCTGGCTGCGCGCACCGGACGAGCAGTGGTTCCACGTCTCCAGTCCGGGCGCGAGCGAGCTCGAGCAGATCGAGACGGCCGCCAAGCTGCCGCGCGGCTATCTGCACACGCATCTGCAGGCCACCAGCTATCCCCATTGGGCCGAGACGGGCGGCACCACCGGCCTGTTCCTGTGGGTGCCGGAGGTGGAGGAGGGCCGCTCGGACCGCTACGCGATGCTGCTTCTGCCGATCGGCGCCGGCCTCTTGTCGCTGTCGCGGCGCAAGCTCCACGCGGTGGAGCGGCACGGGCCGGTACCGGGCGCCGCGGACGGTCTGCCGTTCGTGTTGCGGATGCTCGCGGTGGTGCTCGGCCGCGTGATCCGCGGCAACGAACGGCTCGCGGGCCGGTGCGAGGAACGGCTGCGCGAGCTCGAGGAGGTGCCGATCGACGAGAGCCGGCCCGAGTTCTTCGAGCGCACGTTTCGCTTGAAGAAGGAGCTGTCCTCCGCGCAAGCCGACCTTTGGCGGCTCAAGGGCATCGCAGCCGACCTCGGCAACGGGCGCAGCAACTTCGTGAAGCTCACGCCGCAGGCGCGCGACCCGTTCCAGCGCTTCAAGAGCGAGGTCGACTATCTCTACGACACGATGGCGAACATCCGCGAGGAGGTGCTGTCGGTGATCGACCTGCACCTGAACGTGGTGTCGTTCGAGATGAACCGCGTGATGCGCGTGCTCGCCGTGATCAGCGCGCTGGGCTTGATACCAGCGGTGGTCGGCGGGCTGCTCGGTATGAATCTCATCGACAACCCGTGGCCGGTCACACTGCCGCAGATTGCGTTCGCCGTGCTGTTCGCGATGGTGCTCGGGCTGTACTTCTTCGTCGTGAAGGGCTGGTTGCGATGAGACCCGGTGGTCTCCCGAAGGCGGGACTGCCGGCGCGATTGCGGGACGGCCGCGCGGGCCTCAGCCTGCGCTCGTCCGCGCCGAGCGCGGGGCGAAGCCTCGGCGCCGCATGGCACGCTTGTTGCTCCCGTGCCCGAAGCACCCCGGAGACGCAACGATGACGGATTGGCTCGAGCAGCTCTGGCGCGACGTCGGATACGCGTTGCGGACGATGCGCCAGCAACCCGTGTTCACCGTCACCGCGGTGCTCGTATTGACGCTCGGCATCGGCGCCACGACGGCAATCTTCACGTTGATCGACGTGCTGATGCTCCGCTCGTTGCCGGTGCGCGAGCCGCAGCAGCTCGTGCAGGTGGGATTTCCGGACGAGCGCGCGCAGGGCCAGCTCGGCACCGTTTCTTATCCGATCGTCGGGGAGCTCGCGGCGCTCGACGAAATCTTCGCGGGCTTCGCGGGCTACACGCGCTATCACTTCAACGTTGGAGAGCCCGGGGCGTTGCGCCGTATCGACGGCGCGATCGTCAGCGGCGAGTATTACGACACGCTCGGCGTTCGCGCGATCGCGGGCCGTTTGCTCGGGCCCGACGACGACCGGCCTGGCGCACCGTCGGTGGCGGTGCTCGGCTATAGCTACTGGCAGCGCGAATACGCCGGCGATCCGGCCGCGGTCGGGCGCACGATTCTCTTGAACGGCGCGCCGGCCACGATCGTGGGCGTGAGCGAGCCCGGATTTTCAGGGCCCACCGTCGGTTCCGTTGCGGACGTGACAGCGGCCATCGCCGCGCTGCCGCAGCTGGATTCCGCCGCGGCGTTCCTGCTCACGCCCGGCAACTTCTGGCTGCGCACCATCGCCCGGCCCGCGACCGGCGTGACGCGCGAGCTCGCTGCGGAGCGCGTCAACGCGATCTGGCCGCAGCTCGCGGAGCGCGTGCTGAGCCCCGGCTGGTCCGCTGAGCTCAAGCGGGAAGTCACCGATGCTCGCTGGCTCGTCGTGCCGGGCGACACGGGTCATACGCCGCTGCGCAATTTGTTCAGCAAGCCGCTGTTCGTGCTGCTCGGTGTGGTGGCGCTCGTGCTGCTGATCGCCTGCGCCAACGTCGCGAATCTGCTGCTCGCGCGTGCCGCCGCGCGCGAGCGCGAGATCGCGGTGCGGCTCGCCGTGGGCGCCGCGCGCGGACGAATCATGCGGCAGCTGCTCACGGAGAGCGCGCTGCTCGCATTCGTCGGTGCGATGCTCGGAATCGGGCTCGCGGTCTTGGCGTCGCGGCTATTGCTCGACGTGTTCGCAGCGGGCTCGGATCCGCTAATCGTCGATCTCACGCCGAATTCGCACGTGCTCGCGTTCACGGTCGCCGTTGCCGCCGGCACGGCACTGCTGTTCGGTTTGGCGCCGGCGTTCCGATCGTCGAGTGCGTCGCCGGTTCGCGCGCTCAAGGGCGAAGCGCGCGCCGGGCGTTCCGGGTTCACGCTCCTATCGGCCATCGCCAGCGCGCAGATCGTGCTGTCGTTGCTGCTGCTCGTGGGCGCCGGATTATTCACGCAGACGCTCGACAACCTGCGCAGCGTCGACGCGGGATTCGACGCGGACGGCGTGCTGCTGGCGGACCTGGGTGCGCGCAGGGACGGGCTCGAGGGCGCCGCGCTCTTGGCGTTCTACGACGGTTTGCTCGAGCGCGTGCGGCGGATTCCGGGGGTGGCGTCGGCGAGCGTGTCGAGCAACGTGCCGTTGAGCGGCTCGTCGTGGTCGCAGGCCGTGGCACCTCTGGGCGAGCCTCTCGGCGAGAGAGACAACGCGTTGTTCGTGGCGGTGATGCCCGGCTTCTTCGACACGTTGCAAACGCGCAAGGTCGCCGGCAGGGACGTCGAGGCGCGCGACGCGGGCGGCCCGAACGTGGCGGTCGTGAACGAGGCGTTCGCCGCGCAGTTCTTCGCGGGCCGAAACCCGCTCGGCCAACGCTTCACTTCGAACGCAGTGCGGCCGTCGATCACGCTCGAGATCGTCGGCGTGGTCGAGAACGCCGTGGGACTGAGCTTGCGCGCGCCGATGCGGCCCACGGTGTATCTCTCGTACGCACAGGGCGTGCTCGGTGGCACGTTCGTGCCGTCGGCGACGCTCGAAGCGCGTGTCGCGGGGCCGATGGGTCAAGCGGCCGCGGCGATCGACGAGGAGCTCCGCCGGGCATTGCCGAACGCGCTGGTCCAAGTGCGGACGCTCGGCGATCAGGTCGACCGCGCGCTCGTGCAGGAGCGCTTGCTCGCGAGCCTGGGCGCCGGCTTCGGCGCGCTGGGGCTGCTGCTCGCGTGCATCGGGATCTATGGCGTGTTCGCCTATCGAATGGCGCGGCAGACGCGCGAGATCGGTATTCGGATCGCGCTCGGCGCGCGCGAGGGGAGCGTTCTCATGCTCGCGGCGAGATCGATGGTCAAGCTGCTGCTCGCCGGCCTCGCGGTCGGGTTGCCGGCAGCCTGGGCCGTTTCGCGGCTCGTCGAGTCGATGCTGTTCGGCTTGCGGCCAACCGATCCCGCGGTGATCGCCGGGGCAGTGGCGTTGCTCGGCGCGGCGGCGCTCGCCGCGGCGTACTTCCCGGCGCGCCGCGCCGCGCGCCTCGATCCGATGACGGCGTTGCGCCTCGACTAGCCTCGCTACTTCTCGACGAGCGCCCGCAGCCGCTCGAGCGCGCCGTCCCACTGCGAGGAGATGTCGTCGAGATAGCGCTGCACGTCCGCGAGCCGCTCCGGCTGCAGCTCCCAGATGCTCTCGCGGCCGTTGCGGACGCTGCGCGCGAGGCGCGCCTCCTCGAGCACGTAGAGGTGCTTCGTGATCGCTTGACGCGACACGTCGGTGGTCTCCGTGAGCCGCACGATCGACTGCGGCCCTTGGGAGGAGAGTTGCGCGACGATGCGCAGCCGCGTGGGGTCGCCGAGCGCGGCGAATACCGGCGCGGCATCGGCGAGATTCGCGGCGGCGGAGCGTTTTGTCGCCATGTTGGTGCCGTGATTGCGCTTATGCCGCGGTTTGCTGCTGCAGATACTTGGCGATGAGCCGCGTCTGATGCTCCCAGCCGCCTTCGTTGGCCTTGAACGCCTCGGCGCGGCGGGCGAGCGGAATGCCGTCGAAACCCGATTCGGACACGGTGAGCTCCACGCCTTCGGGCACTTCCGTGAGCTCGAAGACGATCGTGGTCATGGGCTCGCGCGAATAGTCGACGCCGGGCTCGATCGCATACGGATGCCAGCGGAACGAGATCCGATGCGGCGGCTCGATGCGGTCGACGAGGAATTCGAACGGCTTGCCGCGGTGCGGCTCCTGCATCTTCGCGACTTCGGGGTCGGCTGTCGTGGGCACGATCTTGCCGGTGGCCCGCGCGCGTTGCTCGAACGGGCCGTCGAAGGCGGCGCCGAACCAGCTGCCGAACTGCTTCGCGTCGCTGATCGCGCGCCAGACGCGGTCGAGCGGGGCTCGCAGTACGATTTTCTTTTCGATCCTGTCCGTGCTCATATGCAACCTCCTGGTTGCCTGTGTTATAGCACCGGCGTTCGGTGAAATGCAACCGCGAGGTTGCTCGTGATCTTCGCGCGGGCGCGGCAGAGCAGGGCGCTCGCGCAGTCGTTAGACTAGCCGTCGGCCGATGCGGTTCTTCGGGGGGACCATGAGGCTTTCGCTCAACACACGCGCGCGCGTGGCCGCGCTCACGTTGCTCGCCGCGGCGTCGCCGTGCTTCGCGCAGTCGGGTCCGAGCAACTTCAAGGCCGCCGCACTGGTCGCGCCGCCGCGCGCCGGTTGGCCGACGAACGGCGGCAACGTCTACAACCAACGCTACTCGCCGCTCGCGCAGCTCGACCGCACGAACGTCACGGGTCTCAAGGGCGTTTGGCGCACACATCTGCGCGGCTCCGGCCTGGGCCAGCAGTACTCCGGCGAGGCACAGCCGATCGTCCACGACGGCGTCGCGTACGTGATCACGGGCGCGGACGACGTGTTCGCGATCTCGATCGACAGCGGCGAGATCCTCTGGCAGTACGAGGCGAAGCTCGACCCGAATCTCACCTCGGTGTGCTGCGGTTGGACGAGCCGCGGCGTCGCGATCAGCGCCGACCGTGTGTTCCTGGGCCGACTCGACGCGCGGCTCGTCGCGCTCGACCGCGCGACGGGCAAGGTCGTGTGGGACGTGCAGGCCGAGCGCTGGGAGGAGAACTTCGACATCACCTCCGCGCCGCTCTACTACGACGGCATGGTGATCACCGGCTTCGCCGGCGCCGACCGCGGCACGCGCGGCCGCGTGAAAGCCTACGACGCGAAGAACGGCAAGCTGCTGTGGACGTTCTACACGATCCCGGGGCCCGGCGAGCCGGGCCACGCAACCTGGCCGCAGGACAACGACGTCTGGAAGTACGGCGGCGGCTCCGTGTGGCAGACGCCCGCCGTCGATCCCGAGCTCGGTCTCTTGTACTTCTCCACCGGCAACGCGGGACCCGACTTCGTGGGCGGCGTGCGCAAAGGCGACAACTTGTACACGGCGTCGATCGTCGCGATCGAGGCTAAGACCGGCAAGTACCGCTGGCACTTCCAGCAGGTGCATCACGACATCTGGGACTACGACGCGCCGAATCCCGTGGTGCTCATGGATCTGCGCACGAGCGGGGGAACGCGTAAGGCGATCGTCGAGGTCGGCAAGACGGGCTGGGCGTACATTCTCGATCGCGAGACGGGCGAGCCGATCGTCGGCATCGACGAGCAGCCGGTGCCGCAGGAGCCGCGCCAGGCCACGGCGGCGACGCAGCCGATTCCGCGCGGCGACGCGATCGTGCCGCAGCACGTGGAGATCGCGCCCGAGGGCACGGCGCTCGTGCACGGCGGGCGGATCTTCACGCCGTTCTACGGTCTCGAGGAAGGCACGCTCGTGAAGCCGAGCCTCTGGGGCGGCGCGAACTGGCCGCCGAGCGCGTACGACCCAGAGAAGCAGACGCTGTTCGTCTGCGCGTCGTCGGTGGTCGGGTATCTCAAGGGCGGCGTCGAGGAGCTGCACCCGCCGGCGCAGGGCGAGCGGTATCTCGGCGGCAATCCGGGCTACGCGTCGCTGCCGCGCACCGGCATCGTCGCCGCGGTCGACATGACGTCGAACAAGCTCGTGTGGCGCTACCGGTGGCCCGAGCAGTGCTACAGCGGCATGCTCGCCACCGGCGGCGGGCTCGTCTTCGTCGGCCGCAACGACGGCCGGCTCACCGCGCTCGACTCGAGCACCGGCAAGCAGCTCTGGGAGTTCCAGACGGGCGCGGGAATGCACGCGCCGGTGAGCACGTTCGAGCACAAGGGCAAGCAATACGTGCTCGCGTATTCCGCGGGCAACGCGCTGATCGGCTCGGCGCGCGGCGACAGCGTGTGGCTGTTCGGGCTCGACGGCACGTTGCCGCCGGCGGAGAAGCCGATCGTCGCTCCGCGCACGACCTCCGTGGCGGCGCCGCCGGAGGCGGCCCCCGTCGCGGGCGCTGTCAGCGCCGCTGCGCCAACGTCGGATTCCGGTGACGTCGCGAAGGGCGAGCAGCTGTTCAAGGACACCTGCGTGATCTGCCACGGCGAGGACGGCAAGGGCGGCCACGGCGGGGGGGCGCCGCTCGATCAAGTCACCGACCGCGCGCTCGTCGTGCAGACGGTCACGGGAGGCCGCAACAGCATGCCGCCGTTCGGCGGAGCGCTCACCGCCGAGCAGATCCGCGACGTCGCCGCCTACGTAGTCGAGCGTCTCGGCGCAGGGGCGTCGGGACAGCCGGCGCGCTAGGAACGCACGGCGGCGCTCTCGCGCACCACGATCTCCCGGTTCGGCGCGACGGCTCTGAGCAGCTGGTCCAGCTTTTCCACGCTGGGCACCGTGATTCCTCGTTCGTAACGCGCGTAAGCGTTGCGCGAAGTCGCACCGAGGCGTTCGCTCACTTGCGCCAGCGACAGGCCGCTCTTCTGCCGCTGACGCTGCAGCAGCAGGCTGATCATCGCGCGCGTATCCTCCGAGGCCAACTCGATCTCGTCGCCCGTGACGGGGTGCACGCTTACCGCAAAAGCCTTGCGGTTCACGCCGCGCACGGCGCAATATCGCAGCTGCCACGAGCTCGTTGATCTCCCGGTGACGCGGAGCTGCCTCTTGCCGCCCGCCGTTGGCCCACACATCGTGTCGCCGGCCGTGGCGGACGAGATCCCAACCGAGCCGGCGAAGCTCGCGCTCCAAATCCCTGCGCCTCACGGGACCATACACCGGCGCGTGTACAGTAGAAAGCGGCGATCGGACATATCCCTGTCAGGAGAAACCGGCGGGCTCGCGCCTTTCGAATCTCGCCCGAATCGAGCAAAAACGGTTCGACCTGCGCAAGACGAGGAGTCGCGTCACCGCAGAAGTTTGATTCGCGTCTCGGCGAGCAGCACCGGCGTTTGGCGGCGGCCGCGGGGCGGAGCACAATGCGGGCGTCGACGCGACCGGTACGGCCCGCGGAGGAGTGGATCTCGTGCTTCTTTCTCGCAGAAGTCTGTTGCAGACGGTGGTGGGCAGCGTCGCGGGCTTGTCGCTGGGTTTGGTCTCGCGGTCGTTAGTCGCTCAAGCGCCGGCAGGAGCCGTCGATCTCGGCGGCGGCTTTCGCGTGCTCACGGCCGGCAAGACCAACGTGCTCGCCGTCACCGGCCCCGAAGGCACCGCGCTCGTCGACGGCGGCTCCGCCGCGGACTCGCCCGCGCTGCTCCGCCAAGTTGCCGCGCTGCCGAACGCCGGCAAGATCCACACGCTGTTCAACACCCACTGGCACCCCGAGCAAGTGGGCTCCAACGAGGCGCTCGCCAAGGCCGGCGCCGCGATCGTCGCCCACGAGAACACGCGCCTCTGGCTCACCGAGGACGTGACCTGGCCCTGGAACGATCAGACCGTCAAGGCGCTGCCGAAGGCCGCGCAGCCGACCAAGACCTTTCGCGCGGAGGAAGAGCTGACCGTCGGCGGCATGAAGGTCCGCTGCGGCCATCTGCGCGATTGCCCGCACACCGACGGCGACATCTACGTGCTCTTTCCCGAAGCCAACGTCCTCGCCATCGGCGACGCGGTCTACGGCAAGGGCGCGGGCTGGCCCGACGTGGACTGGTGGACCGGCGGCTGGATCGGCGGCATCGTCGGCGCCATCGACATGCTCTTCACCGTGTCGAACGCAGAGACGCGGATCGTCCCGGCACGCGGGCCCGTGATGACTCAGGCCGACCTCAAGGCCGCCTATCAGATGTACGGCGCGGTTTGGGAGCGCCTCGTGAAAACGCTCTACGCCGGCGGCGGACCCAAAGAAGCCTTAGCGGCCGCTCCAACCAAGGAATTCAATGACATAATGGGTTCATCGGACGAGTTCGTGCGCCGGGCCTTCGAGAGCTTGTGGGCGTATCTCTCGCCGGATGCTTAGAGGAGCGGGGCGCCCTTACACTGAGTCCGCGATGGCCGACGCAACCACGAAACTTGCCTGGCTCTGCCTCGCCGCAGCGGCGGCGGCGCTGAGCGCGTGTAGCAAGCCGGACAGCCCCGAGGCGCTCGCCGCGGCGGCGCCCAAGCAGTGGCAGGTGGTCGACAAGTACTGCACCGAATGCCACAACGCCGACGACCTCGCCGGCGACATCGACTTCAAGAAGATCAAGCCCGAGAACCTCGCAGCGCACGCCGACACGCTCGAGAAGGCGCTCCGCAAGCTCCGCGGTCACTTGATGCCGCCGCCGAAGAAGCCGCGGCCCGACGAGGAGACGCTCTACTCGTTCGTGCACTGGCTCGAGAATTCGCTCGATGCGGCGGAGGCCGGCAACCGCGCGTTCCCCGCCATCGTGCCGCACCGGCTCAATCGCACCGAGTACTCGAACGCGGTGCGCGACCTGCTCGCCATCGACATCCAGCCCACGGAGTTCCTGCCGCAGGACGAGGAGGTGGCGCACTTCGACAACATCGCGAGCGGCTTGCAGGTGTCGCCGTCGTTCATCGAGCAGTACGTGATCGCCGCGCGCGCGATCGCCGTGCGCGCGGTCGGCCGTCCCGACGCGCGGCCCGGCAGTCAGACGTACTCCGCCGGCCCCGGCAACCAGCAGACCCACGTCAAGGGACTGCCGCTCGGCACGCGCGGCGGCATGCTCGTCACCCACCTGTTCCCGTCCGACGGCGAGTACGAGATCAACATCGCCGACATGGCCACGCACATCTGGGGCAACGACATGGAGTTCGAGAACCCCTTGGTCGTGACCCTCGACGGCAAGCCCGTCTACGAGACCTCGCTCGGCGGCGAGGAAGACCAGAAGCTCTACGACCAGGTGCAGAACGGCGCGATGGAGAAGATCAACGCGCGCCTGAAGCACATCCGTTTCCCCGCCACCGCCGGCCCGCACAAGGTGGGCGTCACGTTCAAGCGCCGCACGTTCGCCGAGTCCGACGACCAGCTGCAGCTGTTCGTGCCGGGCGGCGGCCAGGACCGCGTGTTCCGCGTGGCGTCGTTCGAGCTCAGCGGCCCGTACAACGCCTCGGGCTTGAGCAACACGCCGAGCCGCGACCGGATCTTCTCGTGTCATCCGTCGGCCGCGGCGGAGCAGGAGAAGTGCGCGGAGGAGATCATCACGGCGCTCGGCACGCGCGCGTTCCGCCGGCCGCTCGCGCCGCAGGACCTGTCCGAGCTCCTCGAGTACTACCGCGACGGCGTCGCGGCGGGCGGCTTCGAGGAGGGCATCCGCAGCGCCGTCACCGGCATCCTCGCGAGCCCGTATTTCCTCTATCGCGTGGAGATGCCGCCGCAGAACGTGAAGCCCGGCGAGATCTACAAGATCGATGACCTGGCGCTCGCGTCGAAGCTGTCGTTCCTGTTCTGGAACACGATCCCCGACCCGGAGCTCCTCGATCTCGCCGTGCGCGGCGAGCTCGGCAAGGAGGACGAGCTCCGCAAGCAGGTCGAGCGCATGCTCAAGGACCCGCGCTCCGAGACGCTCGCGACCAACTTCGCCTATCACTGGCTCAACATGCGTCGGCTCGAAGAGGTCGACCCGGATCGCTCGATCTTCCCGTACGCGTCGGGGCGCGGCGACCCGCGCGCCGACTATCTCACCGAGCTCGAGCTGTTCACGAAGAGCATCTTCAGCGAGGACCGCAGCGTCGTGGACCTGCTCACGGCGAAGCACACCTATTTGAACGAGCGGGTCGCGCTGCTCTACGGCATCACCGATGTGAAGGGCGACCGCTTCCAGCGCGTGGAATTGAAGGACTCGACGCGCTGGGGACTGCTCGGCAAGGGTGCGATCCTGATGGCGGCCGCGTATCCGAATCGCACGTCGCCGGTGCTGCGCGGGTCGTTCATCCTCGAGTACATTTTGGGCACGCCGCCGAAAGCGCCGCCGCCGAACGTTCCGCCGTTCCCCGAGAACGACATCGGCACGGCGAAGGCGAAGACGGTGCGCGACATCATGGCGCAGCACCGCGCGGACCCGGTGTGCTTCTCGTGCCACGGCATCATGGACCCGCTCGGCTTCGCGCTCGAGAACTTCGACGCGGTCGGCGCGTGGCGCGACAAGGACCGCTACGCCGGCACGATGATCGACCCTTCCGCGGAGCTTCCCGACGGCACGCCGATCGCCGGTCCCGACGACCTGCGCAACGCGCTCGTGCGGCACCCGGACCAGTTCGTGCAGACGTTCACCGAGGGCCTTTTGACCTACGCCCTCGGCCGTACGCTCGACTATCGCGATATGCCGGTGGTGCGCAAGATCGTGCACGAGGCCGCGAGCGACGATTACAAGTTCTCCTCGATCGTCTGGCAGATCGTGAAGAGCGACCCGTTCTTGATGAGAAAGGCGCCGGAGCCGCCCGTGGTCACGGCGCAAGCGAGCGCGCAGAACTAGCCGCGCGAGCGAAGGAGAGAGACGCATGTTCATCACGTAGAAGCATCTATCGCGTCGAACCGTGTTGCGTGGAGCGGGCGCGGCGATCGCGCTGCCGCTGCTCGACGCGATGCTCCCGGCCGGCGTCGCGCTCGCGAACACGCCCGCGAAGCCGCCGCAGCGGCTCGCGTTCGTGGGCTTCCCGCACGGCGCGGTGATGCGCCTCTGGTCGCCGGAGCAGACGGGCAAGGACTACACGATGTCGCGAATCTTGGAGCCGCTCGCCAAGTACCGCGACCAGATGACGATCGTCTCGGGCCTGCGCAACAAGCCGGCCGAAAGCCCCGAGCCGCACGAGCGCATCGAGCGCACCTGGCTGTCGTGCGTGAAGCCGGAGGAAGCCGGCGCGAAGAACCCGGACGCGGGCGTCACGGCCGACCAGCTCGCGGCGCGCCACATTGGCCAGGACACGCGGCTGCCGTCGCTCGAGCTCACCACCGCGCTGCGCGGCGCGCAGCTCTCGTGGCGGACGCCCACGCAGTCGCTGCCGCAAGAGCCGAATCCGCGCGCCGTGTTCTACAAGCTGTTCGGCCAGGGCGACACCGACGCGGAGCGCGCGGCCATCGTGAAGGAGACCGGCAGCATCCTCGATCGCGTGACCGCGCAGGCGCAGAGCCTGCAGAAGACGCTCGGCGGGCAGGACCGCGCCGCCGTCGGCGTGTATCTCGACTCGGTGCGCGAGATCGAGCGCCGCGTGCAGATGGCGAAGGACGCGGACACGACCGCGCTCGAGATCCCGGACGCGCCGATCGGCGTGCCCGGCACCTTCGACGAGTACTTCAAGCTGCAGTTCGACCTGATGGCGCTCGCGTTCCAGGCGGATCTCACGCGCGTGATCACGTTCTCGATGGACCGCGAGGCGAGCATGCGCACCTACAACAACCTGAGTATCGCGGAGGCGTTTCATCCGCTCTCGCACCACGGCAACGATCCCGCCAAGCAGGACCGACTCGCGGTGATCCAAACGTATCATACGAAGATGTTCGCGCACTTCGTGGAGCGGCTCGCGACCACCCAAGACGGCGACGGCACGCTGCTCGATCACTCGATGACGCTGTTCGGCAGCAACATGAGCGACAGCAATCGCCACAACAACGATCCGCTGCCGGCGGCGATCCTCGGCCGCGCGCACGGGCGCATCAAGGGCGGCCAGCACTTGAAGTATCCGCAGGACTCGAAGTTCGCTGACTTGCTGCTCACGATCCTGCAGCGCACCGAGATCCCGGTGGAGGCGATCGGCGACAGCGCCGGCCTCATCGCCGAAGTTTGAGCAGCGGTACAGCACGGAGTCCGAGCATGAGCGTTCGCTTCGCGGGTCTTGCGCTTGGTTTGGCGGCGGTGGTTGCGGGCGCGGCCGCGGCGGACGAAGTCACGCTGCTCGGCGCGGCGGAGGCGGGCGATCACGACGCGGCGCTCGCGCTGCTCCGCGAGAATCCCGACGTCAACGCACGCGGCCCGGACGGCGCCACCGCGCTGATGTGGGCCGCGTACAACGAGGACCTCGAGCTCGTCAAAGCGCTGATCGCGCACGGCGCCGACCTGAAGGCGCGCAACGACTTCGGCGCGTACGCGCTGTCGGAAGCGGCGATCACCGGCAACGCACCGATCATCCGCGCGCTGCTCGAAGCGGGCGCCGACGCCAACGCCGTGAACGGCGAGGGCGAGACGCCGCTCATGGAGGTCGCGCGCGCGGGCCGCGTCGAGGCCGCCGAGCTGCTCGTGAAAGCCGGCGCCGACGTCAACGCCGCCGAGCTCTGGGGCGGACAGTCGCCGCTGATGTGGGCCGCCGCGCAGAGCCAGCCCGAGATGATCGGGTTCCTGCTCGCGCACGGCGCGCAGGCCGACGCGCGCGGTACGGTGCGCAACTGGGAGCGCAAGGTCATCAAGGAGCCGCGGCCGAAAGACATGAACCAGGGCGGCTTCACGCCGCTGCTGTATGCCGCGCGCGAGGGTTGTCTCGAGTGCGCGAAGCAGCTCGCGGCCGGAGGGGCGGATCTGAACCTGCCCGATCCGCACCGCGTGACGCCGCTGGTGATGGCGCTCATGAACATGCACTTCGATCTCGCCGCGTACCTCATCGAGGCCGGCGCCGACGTGAACAAGTGGGACCTCTATGGCCGCTCGCCGCTCTACATGGCCGCCGACACGAGCACGCTGCCGGTGATGGGGAACGGCGCGATGGTGGTGCTGCCGAGCATGGACAAGCTCACCGCGCTCGACGTCGGCAAGCTGCTGCTCGCGAAGGGCGCCGACCCGAACCTGCAGCTCAAGCGCCGCCCGCCGTATCGCAACGTGCCGCAAGACCGCGGCGGCGACTCCATCCTGTCGCAGGGCGCCACGCCGCTGCTGCGCGCCGCGCGCGCGGGCGACGCGCCGTTCGTGAAGCTCTTGCTCGAGCACGGCGCGCTCGTCGACTTGCCGAGCAACCAGGGCGTGACGCCGCTGATGGCGGCCGCGGGCCTCGAGTACGGTCTCCGCGTCACACGCGGCCGCAACCGCACCGACGAGGGCGTGCTCGCCACCATGCAGCTTCTGGTCGACGCGGGCGCCGACGTGAACGCGCGCAACCTCACCGAGCCACGTGCGTCCGCCGCCGGCCAGCAGGTCACCGAGCAGCGGCTCTCCGACTTCGGCTACGACTACCGCGGCCGGCAGGTACCAAGCCCGCGCGCGATTCCGCACCGCACGGCGCTGCACGGCGCCGCGATGAAGGGCTTCAACCCGTTCGTGCAGTTCCTCGTCGCGCACGGTGCCGACCTCTACGCCAAGGACGCGAACGGCCGCACGCCGCTCGATCTCGCGAAGGGCGACTACAACGAGCCGTTCCTGCGCCAGGCAGCCGAGCCGCACGCCGACACCGTCGCGCTGCTCGAGAAGCTGATGGCCGAGAAGCCGGCCGCCACGGCGTCGCGTTAGCCCGACCCGGATGCGCGCCTTCAGGGCGTTCGGTATCGCGGCCGGCGCCGCCGTCCTCGGCGTGGCGTTCCTGGCGGCGATGCTCGAGTTCCTCGCGCCCGACCTCGCGTATCGCGTCCACGACCGCACCGCCGAGCTCTTCTCCGGCCGCGGCAGCCGGCCGTTTCGGATCGCGCTCGGCTCGCAGACCGGCACCAGCTACCGCGTCGGCACGGTGCTGAATCGTTATCTCAAATCGAAGGCCGGCTACGAGCTCGAGCTCGGCAACACGGACAACGCGTCGTCCAGTGAGCTGCTCGATCCCGCCGGGCGCGTCGACTTCGCGATCATCAACAGCGCGGAAGACGAGCTGCTCGGCGCCGACCCCGTCGTGGGCATCGCGGCGCTCGAGCCGCAGTACTTCTTCGTGATCGTGCCGGATTCGAGCGGCGTGCGGGAATTCCGCGACCTCGCGGGCGCCGTGAATCCGGGAGTGCGCGGGGAGGGGCGGCCGCCGACACTCGGCGAGCGGCTGCTCGACTTCTACAAGCTCGCGTCGCCGAGCGCCGACGGCGCCCCGGCGAGGACCTCGATCGTGCGGCCGCGCGGCAATAACCTCGAAGACTTCGAAGCGGGGCTCATGACCGCGGCCACGCGCACGCAGTTCCTCAATTCCGATCTCATCGAGAACATCGTGCACAACGGCGGCTATCGGCTCGTGCCGATCCGCGACAACGAAGCGGTCGCGCGCCTCATTCCGGGCACCCGCGCGGCGTCGATTCCCGCTGGCCTCTACGGGCCCGAACGGCGGATCCCGCCGGACCCCGTGCCGACGTTCACCGTGCAACAGCTGCTCGTGGCTCGAGCCGACGTGCCGGGCCGGGTGGTGCGCGACGTGCTCGAGGCGCTTTACGATCCGCGTTTCGCGCGCGAGGTGCAGTACGAGCTCGACGAGGCCGCCGGCCGCGACGTGAGCCCGCTGCGGCTGCACCCCGCGGCCGAAATCTACTATCACCGCAACGACCCGCTCACGTCCGATCTGCTCGGCCGCCTGTCGTTCGTCGGCTCGGCGATAGCGGCGCTGTTCGCGGGGTATCAATTCGTTACGCTCGCTCGGCGCAACGAGCGCGTGCGCGCACGCCGCAAGCTGCTCGGCGAGGAGCTCGCGAAGCTCGAGGCGATTCGCCGCGAGATCGAGAGCGCGCCGGACGCGGCGGCGGCCAAACGGGCAGCGAGCGAGGCCGACGACGTGCTATCCGTCGCGGAGCGAGACGCCGCGGGCGACCTGCTCGACGCAGCCGGCATCGAATCGCTGCGCTCGGTGCACCGCCTGTGCTGGCGCGCCGCCGATGGCCGAGGCGCGCCGGCGGTGCCGTCGCCGGTCGCGGCTGCGGCGTTCGACGCCCCCACGGAGCCGCGCGCGAGCGCGCCGCCGGCTTCGGCAGCCATCGGAAGTTGAGTGCCGCGCCGCGGCGATGCTGCTAGCGTGCCGCCGGCGTGCCGATGCCGTGCAGCTCCGCAACCTCCCAGAGCGACGGCTTGCGCGCGGACGTCTCGACACGAACCGGCAGGCCCTGGAGCGCTTGAGCGAACCACACGTCCGACGTCACGGCTCCGCGGAGCGCACGCCGCTCGGTCTTCAGCGGCCCGAGCGCGGTGGCGAGCACGAGCGTGCCCAGCGGTGCGGAGGAAATCGCGTCGCCGAATCCCTCGAGCGAGTACCGGCCCGGCAGCATCGCCACGAGCTCCGCGAGCTCGTCGACGAGATCGTGGCGTAGCGGCACCACCCGGCGCACTCCCTTGTATCTGAGCTCCGCGGCGCGTGCTTCCCAGCTGAACCTCACCGCGGCCGTGCAGGCCACGCACGAGCCCTTTTCCCGGCGGTACGCCAGCGGCCGAATGCCGTTCTCCACGAGAACGAACTCGAGCTTCCGGGTCATACCGGACTGCCGCGACTTCTCGTCGAATTGTTTGGCCTCGAGCGTGTAGGTGGCCGCCGCGGCGTCGTAGCTCAGCGAGTAATCGGCGGAGCCGGTGACGGCTTCGCCGGTGGTTATCCGGTAGACGGCTCGGTACTCGGGAATCGGCCCCTGGGTGGCCGCCTGCGGTGAGCCGAATGCGACGAGGCCGAGGCAGATCGTCGCCACCGAGCAGTTCATTCGCGCGCTCCCGCTTCGCTTGTCGGTATCGGCTGCGCCGGACCGTCGTCTACGCAAAAGCCGCGCCCGGCCGTTGCGCCGCTCCGCGGTGTTAATATCACGAAGTCGCCGCCGGGGGGAACTATGGGACTTGGCGCAACGCGCGCTCGCGGGAGCTGCGCTGCTCGCTCGATTGCCGCGGTCTTGCTCGTGGCGTTGGCGCCGAGCGCGCACGCGCAGCAGCACGCCGGCCAGTACGAGCAGCCCGACATCGACTACGGCGCGCGCCTCTACCGCGGCCACTGCATCACCTGCCACGGCGAGCGCGGCGACTCGATCCCCGGCGTCAGCCTGGGCAGCAACAAGTTCCGCCGCGCGGCCTCCGACCGCGACCTCACCACGATCATCCGCGACGGCATCGCGGGCACGGCGATGGCGCCGAACGGCTACTCCGACTCGGAGCTCGCGGCGCTCGTGGCGTACCTGCGCAACATGACGCGCGCCGACCTCGGCGCCACCAACGTGGGGGACGCGGAGCGCGGCCGCGCGCTGTTCTTCGGCAAGGGCGACTGCGGCCGTTGCCACCGCGTGGGCGCCGACGGCCCGCGCGCGGCACCCGACTTGAGCAGCGTGGGCGTGCAGCGCACCGCGGCCACGCTGCAGCGCACGCTGCTCGATCCGCTCGGGGCGCTGTTGCCGATCAATCGGCCGGTGCGCGCGGTGCTCCGCGACGGCACGGTGGTCACCGGCCGGCGGCTCAACGAGGACACCTACACGGTGCAGCTCATCGACGAGCGCGAGCGGCTCCACACGTTCGACAAGGCCGCGCTGCGCGAGTACTCGCTCGGCAACGACGCGAAGATGCCGTCGTACGCCACGACGCTCACCGACGCCGAGCGCGCGGACCTCGTCGCGTACTTGCTGTCGCTCAAGGGGGAATGATGGCTCGCAAGACTTCCACGGCCGCGGCGTTGCTGGCCGCGCTCGTGTCGTGCGCGGCGCACGGCCAAGTCACGTTCGACCGGCTGCTCGACGCTCAATCGGAGCCGCAGAATTGGCTCACCTACAGCGGCAGCTACCTGAGCCAGCGTCACACGTTGCTCAAGCAGATCAAGCCGAGCAACGTGCGCGAGCTCGAGCTCAAGTGGGTGTTCCAACAGCAGTCGCTCGAGAGCTTCGAGACCACGCCGCTCGTCGTCGACGGCATCATGTATCTCACGGAGGCGCCGAACACGGCCGTTGCGCTCGACGCCGCCACCGGCCGCGCCTACTGGCGCTACCAGTACAACCCGGCGCAGAGCGCGCGGCCGTGCTGCGGCCGCGTGAACCGCGGGCTCGCGATCTTGGGCGACAAGCTCTACATGGCCACGCTCGACGCGAAGCTCATCGCGCTCGACACGAAGACCGGCCAGCCGGTCTGGACGATCGACGTCGCGGACGCGGCCGTGGGCTACGCGATGACGCTCGCGCCGCTCGTGATCAAGGACAAGGTGATCGTGGGCGTGGCCGGCGGCGAGTTCGGCATCCGCGGGTTCATCGCGGCGTACGACGCGGCCACCGGCAAGGAGGCGTGGCGTTTCTACACGGTGCCCGCCCCCGGCGAGCGCGGCTTCGAGACGTGGAAGGACGGCGGCGACGCGTGGCAGCACGGCGGCGCGTCGGTGTGGGTTACGGGCTCGTACGACGCCACGCTCGATCTCACGTTCTGGGGCATCGGCAACCCGGGCCCCGACTGGAATCCGGCTCAGCGGCCGGGCGACAACCTCTATTCCGACAGCGTGGTCGCGCTCGACCCCGACACGGGCGAGCTCAAGTGGCACTTCCAGTTCACGCCGAACGACGACTACGACTACGACGCGGTGCAGGTGCCGGTGCTCGTCGACCTGCCGACGGCGGACATCACGAGCGGCAAGCTCATGCTCTGGGGCAATCGCAACGGCTTCTTCTACGTGCTCGACCGCACCACCGGCGAGTTCGTGCGCGGCAATCCGTTCGTGAAGGTGAACTGGGCCAGCGGCCTCGACGAGCGCGGCCGGCCGATCGAGACGCCGCAGGGACCGGACAAGATCACGTATCCGGGCGTGCAGGGCGGCACCAATTGGTACTCGCCGTCGTACAGCCCGAGTACCAAGCTGTTCTATCTGTCGGCGTGGGAGAACTACGGTTCGGTGTTCAAGCCGGAGAACACGGAGTACTTGGCCGGCGTCCGCTTCGTGGGCGGCACGCCCGCGAGCCCGATTCCCGGCATCGCCAATCTGCCGGGCATGCGCCGCGGGCCGATCAACAACTGGACCGAGTCGCTCGGCAACGGGGCCGTGATCGCCATCGACCCTTCCACCGGCAAGCAGCGCTGGCGCTTCGCGACCACCGACGTGTCGAGCAGCGGCATCCTCACCACGGCCACCGACGTGCTGTTCACGGGCTCGCGCGAGGGCTACTTCTACGCGCTCGACGCTCGCACCGGCGCGCAGCTGTGGCGCACGAGCCTGGGTGGCCAGGGCGCCAACGGCCCGATGTCGTACGCGGTGGGCGGCACGCAGTACGTGGCGGTCGGCGCCGGCAGCGGCTTGTTCGTTTTCGGCCTCCGCTGATGCGGCACAGCGGGGGTCAGGCCCCAAGGACACGCTAGGAGTCTGGGCGGTAGAAACGCACGAGCCGAGGCGTTCCCAGTTCGAAGCGGGCTGAAGTGGGGACGCCGCAGGCCGTGCGGCTTCTGCCGCCCAGACTCCCAGGGGCAGACCTTTCCGAGATCGTCCCCCGAGGCCGCGAACTCGCCCGGGCGTGAACTACGTCATGCTCTCATTTACGAGACTGAGATTTGCTCAGCACTCTCCGGCGCCGCGCTGCGCCTATGCTTCCGGGTCGTTTGCCGTGAAACGTCATGCCGCGATGCACGGTCATCGCGGTTGGACGTACGGCGTCGAGGGGCGGAGGGACGCCGTCGGCGGAGCGCGCGGCACGTAGGCGGGGTGGGGCGGCACAGCCGGGAGTCGATGAGCGCAAGCAGGAAGGCAGTCGCGAAGGGCACGGCGCGCGGAAGCGCGAAGTCGAGCCTCGCGTTGCGCCAGGCGGAAGAGCGCCTGCAGTGCGTCATCGAGCTTGCCGCCGACTTCTACTGGGAGCAGGACGCCGAGCATCGCTTCGCGGTCTATCGGCCGCGCGGCGAGAGCGACGCCGACCTCGCGGCCATCGTGGGCAAGACGAGCTGGGAGCTCTGCGACGGTCCGCCGGCCGACGGCGGCCGCTGGGACCGGCATCGCGCGGTACTCGACGCGCATCAGGCGTTTCGCGACGTCGTCCATCGCTTCGGCGCCAAGGGTGCCGCGGCGCGCTACGTGAGCTTCAGCGGCCAACCCGTCTTCGACGCCAAGGGCGCCTTCAGCGGCTATCGCGGCATCGGCCGTGACGTCACCGCCGAGACGCGGGCCGACCGGTTGGCGCACGTGGAGCACGTGATCGCGCGGATCCTCTCCGAGAACGACGACGTCAACGAGGCGCTGCGGTCGGTGGTGCGCGCGCTCTGCGAGTACGAGCGCTGGAGCGCCGGCCACTTCTGGACCGTGGACGAGCAATCGGGCGCCTTGCGTCCGTGCGTGAGCTGGAGCCACGGCGACGAAGGCCGCCACTCGGTGCTCGAGGCGGGCGCCGCGGTGCCGGACTGGCTCGGCGCCGATCCCGTGTTCATCGCCGACGTAGCGGGCGACCCGCGCACGCTGCGTCCGTCGCTGCGCGTGCGCACCGGCTGGAACACCAGCCTCGTGGTCCCGATCCTCTCGGCCGGGGCGCTCGTGGGCGTGCTCGACTTCTACGCGCCGCGGATCGCTGCGCCGGATCCGCTGTTCCTGCGCGTGCTGCGCGCGGCGGCGGCCGAGCTCGGCCACTTCTTTCAGCGGGCGCTCACCGTCGAGCGGCTGCGCGACAGCGAGGAGCGGTTCTCCTCGACGATGGAGCTCGCCGCCATCGGCATCGCGCACGTCGATGACGCGGGGCGTTTCGTCTACGCGAATCCGCAGCTCTGCGAGATGCTCGATTACACCGAGGCCGAGCTGCTCGCCCTCACGGTGAAGCAGGTCTCGCACCCGGGCGACGTGAACGTCACCGACGAGCTCGGCGACAAGCTGCGCTCCGGCGCGATCAAGTCGTTCAAGATGGAGAAGCGCTATCTGCGCAAGGACGGCTCGCCGATCTGGGTGGGGCTCACGATCGCGTGCAAGCGCGACCGCACCGGCAAGGCCGTCTACGACATCTCGGTGGTCGAGGACATCTCCGCGCGCAAGCGCGCGGAGGAGCGCGTGCAGTACCTCGCCACCCACGACGGTCTCACCGGGTTGCCGAACCGTGCGATGTTCGGCCAGCTGCTCAATCTCGCGATCGAGACGGCGAAGCGCTACGACCGCAGGTTCGCGGTGCTGTTCATCGACCTCGACCGCTTCAAGGTGATCAACGACACGCTCGGCCACGAGGCGGGCGACGTGCTGCTGCGGGAGATGGCCGCGCGGCTGCGCGAATGCCTGCGCGCGAGCGACGTGGTGGCGCGGCTCGGCGGCGACGAGTTCGTGCTGCTGCTCCAGGAGGTGAAGGACTCCGGGCAGGTCAGCATCGTGGCCCGCAACATCCTGTCGGCCGTGATGAAGCCCGTGGTGATCCTCGGCCAGGAGTGCCGCGTGACCGCGAGCATCGGCGTCTGCATGCATCCCGAGGAGGGGCAAGACGACCAGGCGGTGATGAAGAACGCC
>DASUFK010000023.1:0-10966 GCA_036274615.1 Gammaproteobacteria bacterium
CGCCTATCTCGTCGAGCCGACGGGCGCGTGGCGGATGATGGTGCGCGTGCGGCAGCTCGACGTCACCAAGCCCACCGAGCTCCGAGGCTTCCTGCAGCGCGGCGAAGACGTCCTCACGGAGACCTGGAGCAACTTGCTGCCGGGGCGTTGACGGCGCCGGGTGCGACGCCTTGCACTGTCACGCGCCCGCCGGGCATGACAAGATCGCCGGGAGATCGATGCCCGAGGAGAGCCCCGTGAAACGTCCTCAGCTGCTCCGCAGCCTGCTACTCGCCTGCGTCTGGCTCGCCGCTCACGCCTACGCCGCGGAGCCGGTGAAAGTGGTCGTGCTCGAGCCGGGACAGGGCCGCCTCGAGGAGTTGCTGAGGCACGAGGTCGCCGCTGCGGCCGCGTTGGGCAAGCGGCCGTACGTGCAGATCACCGCCGAGTGGTGCGGGCCGTGCAAGGCGCTGCGCGCGTCGCTCGGCGACCCGCTGATGCAGGACGCGTTCGCCGGGACCTACATCGTGCAAGTCGACTTCGACGCGTGGAAGCCCGAGCTCGAGCAAGGCGGGTTCAAGAACGAAGGCATCCCCGTGTTCTTTGCGGTCGACGGCGATGCTCGACCCACCGGCGCGAAAATCGACGGGGGCGCCTGGGGCGAGGACATACCGCGGAACATGGCTCCGCCGCTCAAGCAGTTCTTCACGGCGCAGCGCGCCGGTCGCTGACCGGCTCCGAAGCGCGAGCCGATCGCGAACGTCACCGAGCCATGCGAGTGAGCGATCCCCGGCCGCGACCCGCGCGACGGGTCCGGCGCCGCGTGCTCGCGGCGGTCGCGGTGGTTGCCGCCGCGCTCGCGCTCTGGTCGATGTGGATCGAGCCCGCGAGTCTCCGCGTGGCGACTTACCGGCTCGGCCTGCCGCATTGGCCGGCCGAATGCTCCGGCGTGACCGTCGCGGCGATCTCCGACCTGCACGTCGGTTCCCCGTTCAACGGCGTCGGCAAGCTCGAGCGCGTGGTCGAGGCGCTGCGGACGGCTCACCCGGATCTCGTGCTGCTCGGCGGCGACTACGTGATCGACAACGTGCTCGGCGGCCGGTTCGTGAGCCCGGAAATCTCCGCCAAGAAGCTCGCCGAGATCGACGCGCCGCTCGGCGTGCTCGCCGTGCTCGGCAACCACGACTGGTGGCTCGGCGCCGGGCGGGTGCGCGCGGCGCTCGAGGGGAGCGGCATACCCGTGCTCGAGGACAGCGCCGTGGAAGTGCGGCGCGGCCCGTGCGCGTTCTGGATCGCCGGCGTGGGCGACTTCCGGGAGGGCCGCCACGACGTCGCGGCCGCGCTGCGCCAGGTGCCGGCCGGCGCGCCGGTCGTCGTGCTCACCCACAATCCCGACGTCTTCCCCGACGTGCCGGACCGCGTCTCGCTCACGGTGGCGGGCCACACGCACGGCGGGCAGGTGCGAATCCCGTTCGTCGGCCGCCCGATCGTGCCGTCGCGCTACGGCGAGCG
Organism: Gammaproteobacteria bacterium; assembly: GCA_036274615.1. Classification (GTDB taxonomy): domain Bacteria; phylum Pseudomonadota; class Gammaproteobacteria; order Steroidobacterales; family Rariloculaceae; genus FEN-1219. The sequence continues at coordinate 1,492 of DASUFK010000023.1, forward strand.
CTATGCGTTCGGCTCCGTCGTGGAGGACGGCCGCCACCTGTTCGTCACGCCCGGCATCGGCACGAGCATCGTGCCGATCCGGTTCCTCGTGCCGCCGGAGATCTCGCTGTTGACGCTGACTCCGGCAGGACCCTGAGCACCGTCGGCGAGGGCGGGAGCCGCTGGCGCGAATGCGGCGGTCAATCGTTCTGCGGCAACCGTGCCTCGGCGAGGTCGAGCTCGCGCTCGAGCGCGATCAGCACGTCGTCGCCGATCTCGCCGTTCTTCCAGAGCTCGATCAGGGCTTCGCGCTGCGCGCTCGATGCGCCGAGCCACAGGCGCGTCTCGCGGTCCGCATCGAGCGCGCCTTCCTCGCGGCCCGAGCGGCTGTTGAAGAAGCGCTTCACGGCCACGGCGTCGTGCACCGGGAAACCGTGCTCCGCGACGAGCCGGTCGACGGCACTCGTTGCGGCGCGGCGCATGGCGTCGCGCGCGAGGCGGGTCTCGTCGTCGCCGGAGCTGTCGGGCTTGATGCCGAGCCAGCGGATCAGCACCGGCAGCGTGAGGCCCTGGCCCACGAGCGTCACGAACACGATGCCGTACGCGAGCAAGATCAGGAGATTGCGATCCGGGAACGCCGCGCCGCTCTCGAGCGCCGTCGGCAACGCGAGGGCGGCCGCCAACGACACGACACCCCGCATTCCGGACCAGCTCACGAGCGTCGATACGCGCGCCGACGCGGGATCGGTGCGGCGGATCGACGGCACGAGCAAGCGCACGCCGTAGGTGGCCGCGAAGATCCACAGGAACCGCACCCCGATCGCAACCGCCGATAGCGCCGCAACCAGGAGCGCCACATGCGGCCGCGTGAGCCCGTCGGCGTCGACGAGCGACGCGGCGATGTGCGGCATCTGGATGCCGATCAGCACGAACACGAAGCTGTTGATGACGAACACCACCGCGCCCCAGACCGTGCGGATGTTGAGCCGCGCGAGCGCCGAGGCGCGCCGGTGGCTCCAGCGCGACCGGTAGAGGCCCGCGGCCACCACGCCCAGCACGCCCGAGACGGAGAGCGTCTCGCAGATCCAGTACGCGAGGAACGGCGCCGTGAGCGACATCGCGAGCTCGAGCATGGGATCGCGCAGATGCCGCTGGAGCCGCGTCGAGACCACGCCGACACCAATGCCGACCGCGAGCCCGCCGACCGCGATCATGGCGAACTGGGCGACGAGCGCCGGGCCGGAGAACGTGCCCGTCAACGCGGCGACCACGGCGAACCGGTAGAGCACGAGGCCGGTCGCGTCGTTCACGAGGCTCTCGCCCTCGAGCAGCGTCATGATCCGCCGCGGCAACCGGAAGCGGCGCAGCACGGCCGTGGCGGCCACGGCGTCGGGCGGCGACACGATCGCGCCGAGCGCGAACGCCACGGACCACGGCGCGTCGGGCACGAGCCACTTGAGCGCCGCGCCCACCGCCAGCGTCGTGAGGGCGACCAGGCCGGTCGCGAGCAGCAAGATCGGCCGCAACATGAGCCGGAAGTCGCGCCATGAGGTATCGATGGCGGCCGGATAGAGGATCGACGGAATCACGATCGCGAGCACCACCTCCGGGCTCAAGTCGAGCGCCGGCCAGGCGTAGGCCACGCCGAGCCCGATCCCCGCGAGCACGAGCACGATCGGATAGGGCACGTCGATGCGGCGAGCGAGCCAGCCGGCCGCGATCGCGCACACCATCACGAGGATCAGGGAGATCATGGAAAGCGGGCCATCGTCGCCGCGAGTATACGAGAAGGCCTGCGAGCCGTTGCGGAGCCGCTGACTCGGCCGAGGTGGACGGGGCAACGGCTTGCAAACGGAGCGCCGTACTGGCGCAATGCCACCGGCTTCGCAAGACGACTCTCTGGATGACGACCGGCCCCGCACGCTCCGACCACCCCACTACCTCGATGAACGGACGCACCCGCGCGGTGCTGCCCGCGGTATTTGCCGTCAGCGGCTGCGCGGCGCTGATCTACGAGGTCGTGTGGTTCCAGCTGCTGAGCTTGAGGCTCGGCGCTTCGGCCACATCGCTCGGCGTGCTGGTCGCGACCTACCTTGGCGGCCTCTGCCTCGGCGCGCTGCTGCTGCCGCGGTTCGCGGCGCTGGACCGCCATCCGCTGCGCGTCTACGCGGCGCTCGAGGTGGGCGTGGGTCTGCTCGGCCTCGGAGTGCTGTATGCCGCCCCGCTGCTCGGCGGCGCCTATCTCTCGTGGACGAGCGGCGGGGCCGCGGGTTCGGCGCTGCGGCTCGTCGTCGCGGCCACCGTTCTCCTGCCCTCCACGCTGCTCCTCGGCGCGACTTTGCCCGCGGTCGCGAGCGTCGCCCGCGCGAGCCGCGGCGGCGCCGCTTGGCTCGGCCTGCTGTACGCGGCCAACACGGCGGGCGCCGTGCTGGGCGCGTTGCTGGCCGGCTTCTATCTGCTGCGCGTGCACGACGTGTCGGTGGCGACGTTCGTCGCCGTCGCGTTGAGCTTCGGCGCCGCGGCCGCGGCGGCTGCGCTCGCGGCCGGGGAGCGCGCGGCGCCGGCCGAGGCGCCTGCGCCGGCGCCCGTGCCGGCGCGCACGAGCCCCGCGATCTACGCCGTCACGGCCCTGTCGGGCTTCACGGCGCTAACCGCCGAGGTGGTCTGGACGCGCCAGCTGTCCCTCCTCATCGGCAGCACGGTGTACGCGTTTGCGCTGATCCTCGCGGTGTTCCTCGCGGGGCTCGCCGGCGGCGCCGCCGCCGGCTCGGCGTTCGGCCGGCGGCTCGATCCGCGGACCGCGCTCGCGTGGTGCCAGTGGCTGCTCTGCCCCGCGATAGCCTGGGCCGCGTATGCGATCGCGCGGTCGCTGCCCTACTGGCCCCTCGACGTCACCATCGCCACCCCGCCCGGCGTCGCGCTCCAGCTCGACGTGCTGCGCACGGCCTGGGCCATGCTGCCGGCCACGCTGCTCTGGGGCGCGAGCTTCCCGCTCGCGCTCGCGGCGGCCGGCGCGCCGAACGGGGACACCCGGCACGCCGTCGGCCGGCTCTACGCGGCCAATACCGCCGGTGCGATCGCCGGCGCGTTGTTGACCACGTTCGTGCTCGTGGTCGCGCTCGGCAGCCGCACCACCGCCCAGCTCGCGATCGCGGCCGCGGCCGCCGCCGGCCTGCTGCTGCTCGTCGGCACCCGCCGCCCACGGCGCCCCTCGGCACGCGCCGCGGTGCTCGCCGCCGCGGTCGCCGCGGCGCTCGGCCTCGCCTATGTCGTGCCCCCGCTGCCGCCGCAGCTCGTGGCCTACGGCCGCTTCATGCCGACGCGCGGCAAGAACGCCAACGTGGTCTACGTCGGCGAAGGGCTCACGGCGTCGATCGCGGTCACACGCGAGCCGAGCGGCTTGCTCACGTACCACAACCAGGGCAAGACGCAGGCATCGACCTATCCCCAGGACTTGCGGCTGCAGCGCATGCTCGGTCATCTCGCGACGCTCGTGCCCGAGACTCCGCGCTCCGTGCTCGTGATCGCCTTGGGCGCGGGTGTCACCGCGGGCGCCGTGAGCATCGACCCGGCGGTCGAGCGCGTGGTGGTGGCCGAGCTCGAGCCGCTCGTGCCGCACGTCGCGGCCGAGTATTTCGCCGAGGCGAACTTCGGCGTCGTGACCAACCCCAAGGTCGAGATCCGCATCGACGACGGCCGCCACGTGCTCGCCGCCTCGCACGAGAAGTTCGACGCGATCACGTCCGACCCGCTCGACCCCTGGGTGAAGGGCGCGGCCGCGCTGTACACGCGCGAGTTCTGGGAGCTCTGCAAATCGCGGCTCAACGACGGCGGCGTCGTGACGGTGTTCCTGCAGCTCTACGAGAGCACGAGCGACGCCGTCAAGAGCGAGATCGCGACCTTCTTCGATGCGTTCCCGAACGGGGCCCTGTTCGCGAACACGGTGAACGGTCAAGGCTACGACGCGGTGCTCGTCGCGCGCGCCGACGGCCGGCCGATCGACGTCGCCCAGATCGCCCGGCGGCTCGACACCGCCGCCTACGCGCCCGTCGCGGAGTCGCTTCGCGAGATTCGGTTCGAGTCGGCGCTCGACCTGCTCGCGACCTACGCCGCGAACGCGCGCGACCTACGGGGCTGGCTCGCGAACGCCGAGATCAACACGGACGCGAACCTTAGGCTGCAGTATCTCGCGGGCGAGGGCCTCAACCTGTATCGCGAGGGGGAGATCTACAGCGACCTCTTGGGGCAGGGCTCGGCCTTTCCGGACGATCTGTTCACCGGCACTCCCGTGCAGCTCGAGACGCTGAGACAGCGCTTCAACGCGCGCCGCTAGCTCGCTTGGCGGCGCTCGGCGGGAGACCCTCGGCCGGACGCTCGGCTCAGGGCGAGCCGCCGGGCGGCGGCGCGGTGCGGCACGGGCTCGGCTTGAACTTGGAGCCGTCCTTCTCGAGCTTGAACATCGCGCTCGTGTAGAACGTGTCGTTCAAGTACTTCGGGTCTTCGACGAGCGTGACCACGTGCAGCCACACATCGCCGTTCGGCGCATCGGGCAGCCGGTGGAAGTACTCGGTGATCTTCGCGTCCTCGCTGTACGGCACGCCGTTCTTGCGCAAATAGCCGCCGCGGAAATTACTGGTGACCACGTGCAGCGCGCCGCCTTCGCTCAACGCCTGCGTCGAAGCGGGACCGCCGCGCTGCCCGCGGCCGCCGCCGCCCGGCGCGATCGGGCCGGTGCTGTTGCCGATCTGAGCGCGGCCGGGACCGTTGCCGGCTTGCGGCGGGCGCTGCCAGTCGGCGCGCGAGAAGCCCTGCCAGGTCTTCTCGGCCGGCGCCGCGGCGCTCGCGGCGAACTCCATGAGGCGCGTCTGAGTGCCCGCGTCGAAGTCGACCTTGAGCGTGTCGTCGTCGGCCCACGTGATATGCATCCGGCCCGGCTGGCGCATGATTCCGCCCACGCCGAAGGCCCTGCATTGATTGCCGGCGGCGTTGTCGGCGTCGAGGTCCCAGGTGCCGGCCACGCGCCGGCCTTCGCCGTTCAGCGGCACGCTCTCATAGTCGCCCTTGCGGGGCGTCGCCATCCGGTGCCGCCAGTCCTCGCTCACCACCGCGACCCAGTAGCCCGTGAGGTCCACGGGCGCGCCCGCGCGCGGCGACTGCGGCGGTTGTGCCTGGCCGCCGCGCGGCTGCGCGACCGCGCTGCCCGCGAGCGCTGCCGCGGCCAAGGCCGCCGCCCCTGCCAGGGTGAGGCGCGCTCTCGTGCCGGCGCGGCGCTCGATCGTCTGCGTCATTTCGCGCCGCCCTTCTGCTTCAAATCCTTGTACACGGCCTCGACGAACTTCGCGGTGGTCCACTGGCCGCCGTTGCCGCTGCCGTAACGCGGATCGTAGTCGGCGGCCGGCTTGGTGGCGGCTACCTGCTCGAGCGTCTTGCCCTCGGCCACGAGGCTCGCGACGCGCGCGCGGACGATGAACAGCATGTCGCGATAGTCGAGCACGTCGGCCTCGTCGCCCACGCGGCCGTGACCGGGGATCACGTAGGTGCCGCCTTCCTGGAGCCACTTGGGCACCGCCACGTCGAGCATCTTGTTCAAGCCGGCGAGGTAGCCGTCGACGCCGCCGCCCTGATCGAGCCGGATCTCCGGATACTGCGTGGTCATGAACAAGTCGCCCGCCACGAGGACGTCGGAGCCGCGGAAGTAAACCACGATGTCGCCGTCGCTGTGCGCGGTCGGGATGTGGTAGATGAAGATCGCCTCGCCGTTGAAGAAGAAGTCGCGGCCTTCCTCGAAGAAGGTGTTGAGCGGCTGCTCGGTGATCGGCCGGTTGTCGGCCGTCATGCGCGCGAGCACGTTCTCGTGGGCGATGATCGCGGCGGGGTTGCCGTTCAGGGTCTGGCCGGCTTGCGAGACCGTCTCGTTGCCGCCCGTGTGCTCGAGATCGGCGCTGGTGTTGATGATCCAGCGGATCGGCTGATCGGAGAGCTTGCGGACGGCGGCGAGCACCTGCTCGCGCGTGGCGCGGCCGCCCGTGTCGACCACGAGCACGCCCTCGTCGCCGATCTGCACGGCCACGTTCGAGGCGGCGCCCACGATCATGTAGATGTTGCCCTGCACGTGGAACGTGTCGAGCTCCGCCGGCGCACGCGCTGCGGCGGCTTGGGCGCGCGAGGCGTTTTGTGCCCGTGCCGTGCCCGCGAGCGCGAGCGCGGCGATCGAGAGCGTGACGATGGTCGCGACGCGCGTCATTTGGCCTTCATCAGCTGCTCGAGCTTCGGCATGTACTCGGGGTACGTGGTGGGCGCGCCGCCGATCACGGCCTCGAACGGCAGCCCGAACTTCTTGGCCCAGTCCTCCATGAACGGGTTCTTGCCGGGCAAGTAGAACGGCACGTCGTGATTGTCCATCGGGACTTCCATCACGTACTCGCAGTTGTAGAGCCAGTTCTGGTTGCCGCGCTCCATCAACGTGAATTCTTCGCTGTTGACGTACGGCTCCGTGAGGTACACGGGGTCGGTGATGATCATCGCGTGCGACAGCACGTTGCCGTGGCGCATGTAGTGCTCCACGACCGTGGTCTCGTCGCTGCTCGGGATGCCGCTGCGGCGGTAGAACTCTTTCTTGATGTGGGTGGTGTAGACCGTGAGGATGTCGCCGTGCCACTCGCCCGTGGAGAAGCCCATGTTGGTGTGCGGCACATATGCGGGCGGATGCGGCCGCCCGTCCATCCAGATCATCCGCGTCTGCATGTAGGTGCCGAGGAACTGCCGGTACGCGACGATCTCCTGCGTCTCGGGGTGCTTCTCCTCCCACATCCTGAACTGGAGCGGGCCGCGGAAGATGTGCGCCAGGTTGTAGGGCTGGCACTGGTGCTCGAGCATGTTGACGCGGGTGACGTCGAACCCTTCGGCGAACTTGCGCGCCGCGTCGTTGAGCGGCACGCCCGAGAAGTCGCCTTGGACGTCGCCCGGCACGCGATCGCCCTGGTCCTCATGGGCCTTCACCGCCCATTCGCCGGAGAGGTTGAGTTGCGCCGAGGCCTGACCGGCCGCGAGCGCGAGCAGCAGCGAACCGCCGAGTACGAGGGCGCGCAAAGTAGAGACTCCCCCCTTCTTCAAGACCAGCGGACGATCGGACGACTAGTTGAAGGTTTCGCCGGGACGACGGCCCCAGTCGAAGCCGTCGGAATTGCGCTTGAGGTACTGCATCCGCACGCGGTGATCCGAGGGGTCGCGACCCGGGTTGCCGGTGATCGTGACGACGTCGCCGACGTGGAGCGTCTGGTTCGAGAGCCCCTGATTGCTGAGCTGTGCGGCGCCGCCCCACTCGACCGCCCAGCGCTGCATCACGCCGTTCTCGTCCGGCGCCTCGACGTGCACGAACGAGTGTGGATTGCGGAACATGAACTGGAGCAGCTTGCCCTCGATCTGTACCGTGCGGTCTTCGAAGTAGGTGGCGGTGAAGGAATGGTGGGCCTGCACACCCGCGCTCGCGATCGTCGCGAGCAGGGCCGCCGGCAGCATCAGCTTGAAGAACCGTCGCATGCGCTCACTCCCCTTCTGGCGGCGCCCGCTGGGCAAAGATCCGGGAGCCGCGCCTTGGCGGATTCTACATCAGAGAGCACGCCCCCGGCCCCTCCCGGCGGCGCCCATCGGCACCCATGCGAGCCCAAAGATTATTGAAGCACCCGGGCGCAGAGGTTCACGAGCCCGTTCGGGAACAGCCCGAGCGCTAGCAGCCCGAGCGCGTTGGCGCTGAGCACGATCCGCACGTCCGCCGCGGCGGAAATCGGGTGCCGGTCGTCGGGCTCCGCGAAGTACATGTACCAGACCACGCGGATGTAGTAGAAGGCGCCGACCACGGCGAACAGCACGCCCACGCCCGCGAGCCACGCGAGGCCCCCGTCGAGGAGCGCCTGCAGCACCACCAGCTTGGCGTAAAAGCCGACGAACGGCGGCACACCGGCCATGCTGAACATGATCATGAGCATCACGAGCGCGAACCAGGGGCTGCGCGCGTTCAAGCCCTTGAAGTCCTCGAGGCGCTCCGCTTCGAAGCCGCGCCGCGACAGCAGGATGATCATGCCGAAGCCGGCAGCCGCCATCAGCACGTAGGCAAACGTGTAGAGCAACGACGCGCGGATGCCGTCGGCCGTGCCCGCGATGAAGCCCATGAAGATGAAGCCGACGTGCGAGATCGTGGAGTACGCGAGCATCCGCTTCAGGTTGCTCTGCGCGATCGCGACCACGTTGCCGATGACGAGCGACAGCACGCAGATCGCGATCAGCATGTCGCGCCAGCCGCCGTCGTGCAGCGGTCCCAGTCCTTCCACGAGCACACGCCAGGCGAGCGCGAACGCGCCGATCTCGGGGGCGGAGCCGATGAACAGCGTGACCGGCGCCGGCGCGCCTTGGTACACGTCGGGCACCCACATGTGGAACGGCACGGCGCCGAACTTGAACGCGACGCCCACCACGATGAACGCGAGCGCGAGCAAGGTGACGACGTTGACGCCGCCCGGCGTGCCGAACCGCGCGGCAAGCGCGTCCAGCTCGAGCGTGCCGGTGAGGCCGTAGAGCAGCGATATGCCGTAGAGCAGCGTGCCCGACGCGATCGCGCCCAGCACGAAGTACTTGATCGCCGACTCCGCCGACGTGGCCGAGTCGCGGTTGAACGCGACGAGCGTGTACTGGGCGAGCGCGAGGACCTCGAGGCCCAAGTACAGCGTCAACAGGCTGTGCGCCGAGATCATGATCATGATCCCGAGCAGGCCGAACAAGCAGAGCACGAAGAACTCGCCCTTGAGCAGGCCGTTCTCCTCGAGGTAGTCGCGCGAGTACACGAACACCACGCCCACGACCACGCAGGCAAAGATCTTGAGCACGCCGCTCGCGGGATCCGTGATGAAGCTGCCGCTGAACGCGATGACCTCGCGGTCGACGCCGAAGTAGGCAGTGGCGCCCGCCGTGCCGATCAGCGCGAGCATCGCGAGGATGTAGGTGACCTGCCGCTGATCGTCGCGCAGAAACACGTCCACGAGCAGCACGGCGCACACCGCCAGGCACAGAAAGATCTCCGGCATCGCGGGCGAAAGGTTCAGCTCCATATCCCTAGCCCCCGATCTTCGACTGCACGACGTGATCGAGCAGGCTACCGAGCGTCTGGTCCATGGCGCCGACGAACGGCCCCGGCCAGATGCCCACGATCAGCACGGCCACCGCGAGCACCATGAGCATCCAGAACTCGCGCGCGCTCACGTCCGTGAGGTGCGCCACGTGGTCGTTCGCCACTTCGCCGAACACCACCCGCTTCACCATCCAGAGCGTGTAGGCCGCGCCCAGGATCAGCGTGATGGCCGCGAAGAATGCCAGCCAGAAGCTCGCATGGAAGCTGCCGATGATCACGAAGAACTCGCCGACGAACCCGGAGGTGCCCGGCAGCCCGGCGTTCGCGAGCGCGAACAGCACCATGAGCGCCGCGAACTTCGGCATCGTGTTGACG
>DASUFK010000024.1:0-24098 GCA_036274615.1 Gammaproteobacteria bacterium
GGGACCTCGACCATCCGTTCGAGCGGCTCATCGTGAACCTGCCCACGTCGCCGGATCCGTCCGCCGTCAAATGGATCAACCCGCGCGTTCGCCAGGGCGAGCAGCGCAAGGTGATCACGGGCATCCCGGGCAAGACGGGCGTGGTGTACACGCTCGACGCGAGCACCGGCCAGTTCCTCTGGGCACGCGAAACCGTGCCGCAGAACGTGATCGCGGACATCAACAAGGAGTCGGGCGCCGCCACGGTGAATCCGGACAAGCTGTTCACCGCGCCCGGTCAAGAGAAGCTGATCTGCCCGAGCACGTCCGGCGGCAAGAACTATCCGTCCGGCACGTACAGCCCGCAGACCGGCCTCATGTATTACCCGCTCCAGAACACCTGCATGATGGTCACGTCGCTCGACAAGACCAACGACCCGAACGACAACAGCCTCTACCGCTTCACGGCGAAGGTGCAGGTCGCGCCCGGCGAGCAGAACGTGGGCACGCTCCAGGCGATCTCGGCGTCCACGGGCAAGACCGCGTGGAAGGTCGAGCAGCGGGCCGGCATGCTGTCGCTGATGTCGACCGGCGGCGGATTGGTGTTCGGCGGCGACGTGAACGGCCACTTCCGCGCCTACGATCAGCAAAACGGCGACGTGCTCTGGGACATCAACCTGGGCGCGCCGGTGAACGGCTATCCGGTCACCTATGCCGTCGGCGGCAAGCAATACGTCGCGGTCAGCACCGGCGGCTCGGGCCTCGCGTTCGGCCTCGCGCGGCTGGCTCCGGAGCTCCATCCGGGAAGCGGCAACCAGCTGTTCGTGTTCGCGCTGCCGTAGCGCGGGGAAGGCGGCGAAGACCGTTCGAACAACTGGAGTTACGAGCGCGCCCGCAGGCTCGGCGATGTCGCTCGAAGGGGATCGTGCACGATGGAAGCGATAGGGTCTCCGGCGCGCGTGAGGCGCGCCGTGATTCTTGAGGGTGCAGCAGGCAACCGTGATAGCATCGCGCCATCTCCGGGCCTACACGAACAAAACTAAGGAGAACAAGCAGTATGGCCTCCACCAGTCAGGCACAACAGCCCGTCGGCGCCGGTCAATCCTCGCTCCGCACGACTGCACTCGCCATGTTTGCCCTGCTGCTCGCCGCTTACACGTTGATGGCGGCCGATCGCTACCTCATCAGCATGCTCGGCACGGATATTCGCCAGGCCCTCAACCTGTCGCTGCCGCAGATGGGCACGCTCACCACGACGTTCACTCTCGGCATCGCGATCGCGGGATTGCCGAGCGGCGCACTGATCGCAAGGACCTCGCGAAGAACCGTTCTGCTGCTGGGCATCGCGTTGTTCTCGGTCGCAACCCTACTCTTCACGCAAGCCACCGGTTTCGCCAGCATGTTCGTGCTGATCGTCATGCAAGGCGCCGGCATGTCGTTCCTGGCCACCAGCATGTTCGCGCTGTCGGCCAGCTATTTCTCCAAGAACCGCGTCGCAGCGCTCGGCATCGTGAACGTCTGCTTCGGGCTTGGCTCTATTCTCGGCCCGCGGGTCATCGGCACCATTCAATCCAACACCGGCACCTGGCAGCCCCCGATGCTGATCTTCGGCTTCACGGGTGTCGGCCTTGCGATCCTCTGCGCGCTGCTCGTGAGATCTTGGTTCACGGAGACCAAGCGCGCAGCGCAGCACGTCGAGCACACCGGCGGCGCGGATTCGCTCATCAACCGCAACACGCTCATCTTGTCCGTGCTCAGCGTGCTGTACGGTTTGACGGTCTATGGATGGCTCGGGCTCTATCCGACGTTCCTGAGGGACGTCTTGAAATTCACGCCCGCGGAAGTGGGCGGCATCATGCCGTTCTTCGGCATTGGCTCACTAACCGCGTTCTTCGCAGGCCAACTGGGCGACCGTTTCCCGACAAAGGTCATCCTGATCTCCGCCTCACTCGTACTCGTGGTGCTCGGCTTCTTTCTGTACGTTCCGGGTCTGAGCATCTTCATGTACAGAGTCATGGCGCTGCTCGTCGGCATCTTCGGCGCGGCTATCGTCTATACCAACCTCGCCGGCGGTCACCTCAAGGCGCTCCGTCACAGCTTGGCCAACAAGGGCTCGAGCATGTTCGTCACGAGTGTGTACGCCGGTGGAGCGTTTGGCGGGCTCATGATGGGATCGATGGTGGCGAGCTGGGGATGGCAAGTAGCCGGCCAAATTCAAGTATCGCTGCTCTCTCTGTTGGCGGTGCTCCTTACGTTCGCACTGCGGCCCGGCGAGTTCTCGAAGTAAACGGTCCGAGCGCTGGAGTAGCCGCGATGCCAACGATCGACATGCGGCCGTTGGCTGCGGTCTTGGGCCTGCTCGTGTGCGGCGCGGCCGCCGCCCACGTCGACAAGCTCGTGCCGGTCACCGACGCGATGCTCGAGAATCCCGATCCGGCCGACTGGCTCTCGCGACCCGCAGCGGCCTCCTGTTCGGAGGCGACACGGGCGGGCGGTTCCGCGCGTTCGACCAGCGCACCGGCGACGTGCTCTGGGAGGTGAACCTGGGCTCGCACGTTTCGGGATATCCGGTGACGTTCGCGGTCGACGGCAAGCAATACGTCGCGGTGAGCACCGGCGCCACGCCGAACACGATCAGCCTCGCGCTGCTCACGCGGGAGCTGCGCGCGGGCAGCGGCAACAACCTCTACGTCTTCGCGTTGCCCTGACGATCCATAGCGACGGGTTCCTTTTCGGCAACGATGACCGGCGCGTCGGAATGGCGCCGGCGAAAAAGTAACCTGTCCCTGATTTTCGAAGCGCTTCCCAACTTTGGGCGTTGCCGTGGGCCCGCCCTCGCCGCCGCTGCGACAGCCCATTCGGGCGGAGCGCAAAACGAGTCGGCCCGACTCTTGCAAGTAGCCAGCACTCCGCTGCATGGATGGAGGGCGGGCTATGGAAGTTGGCGCGATTGCGCGGTTGGGACAAATTCTGGCGCTCTGCTCGGTCATCGCGGCTTGCGGCGGAGGCGGCAGCGACGATCCACCCGCTCAAGCCACACCGCCCACACCCCAGCCGCCGACACAGCAGACTCCCCCGACGCCCCCGCCCCCGACCTCGCCCGCGCCGCCGGCCGAGCCGACTCCGCCGCCGACACCGCCGCCCGTCGAGCCCGCGCCGCCGCCCACACCCACACCGCCACCCGCGCCGCCGCCGGTGCCGGACCTCACGGTCGAGCGCGCGTACCCCGGCGTGGGCTTCACGGTTCCGGTGCAGCTCGTGCGCCGGCCCGGCGACACGAGCCAGTGGTTCGTGGTGCAGCAGGACGGCCACGTGCTCGCGTTCGACGACGTCGCCAACGTCGCGACGTCGCGGCCGGTTCTCGACATCAGCGACCGCGTCGTGTTCCGCAACGTGCACGGTCTGCTCGGCATGGCGTTCGCCCCCGGGTTCCCGGCCGACAAGCGCGTGTGGGTCGGATACACGCACGAGCGGAGCCCCGGCGAGATCGTGATGCGGCTGTCCGAGTTCGCCACCGCCGACAACGGCAACACCATCGACCCGGCGTCGGAGCAGATCCTGTTCGAGATCTTCCAACCCGGCGGCCACAACAATGGCGGCCAGGTGCTGTTCGGCCCGGATGGCTATCTCTACTTCACGTTCGGCGACGGCGGCGACGACGACGCCGGGGGAATGCTCGGCACGGGCGAGAACACCACCGATCTGCTCGGCAAGATGCTGCGCCTCGACGTGAGCGCAGCGGAGGCCGGACGCCGCTACCGCATCCCCGGCGACAATCCCTTCGCCGGCAATCCGCTCTGCAACCGCGACGGCACGGGCACGCAGGATTGCCCCGAGATCTTCGCGTGGGGCCTGCGCAATCCCTGGCGCTGGAGCTTCGACCGCGAGGGCGGCCAGCTCTGGCTCGGCGACGTGGGCTCGCACGACCGCGAGGAGATCGACCGCATCGCGAAGGGCGGCAACTACGGTTGGCGGTGTCTCGAGGGCACCTTCACGCCCGACAGCCCCGACTGCACGGGCTCGACGCCGCTGCTACCGCCGGTGGCCGAGTACGACCACACCGCGGGCATCGCGGTGACCGGCGGCTATGTTTACCGCGGCACGGCGATGCCCGGCCTCGTCGGCCGCTATGTCTTCGCCGACTACGGCTCGGGACGCATCTGGAACATCGCCGCCGACGCGGCGCCCACCGTTCGGCTCACGTCAGCCGACGCGGACCCGGCCGACATGCACAGCATCTCGTCGTTTGCGGAGGACACGGACGGAGAGCTGTACGTGCTCGACGTGGCCGACGGCGGGATCTACAAGCTCGTGGCAGTGCCGGCGCAGCCCTGACGCCTGCCGCGCATTCGCGGGACGGCGACGAGCGGCCTTCCGGCAAGGATCAGCGGCGCCGCTCGGGCTACTGCTTCGCCGCGGTGAACGGCGTGGGCATCGGCCCGAGATGCAGCGTGCCGCTGAGCTTGCCGTCGGCGCCCATCGTGGCCTCGTACTCCACGTGGTTCTGATTGCCGTTGAACACCACGTCGTAGCCCCACTTGGCGCTCGAGCCGGTCACGGTGCCCTTGGTTTCGCTCGCGTCGAACTGCGCCGGCTTGCAGGTGCCGGTGAGCGCGTCGCCCTTCTGTGCGAGCGTGCAGACGATCGAGACGGGGTTCTCGCCGACTTTCGAGCTGATGTTCCAGGTGCCCGAGAAATCGGCCGCGAGCGCCGGAGCCGAGACGAGCGCTGCACACGCGGCGAACGGAACGAGCCTCATGAATCCCCCTCCCCGTCGTCATGGAGACGCCGCTCATCATCGCATAGAACCCAGTGGCTGGAATTGGCGGCCGCTCGCCGGGTAATAATGCGCAGGTGGAAACGCGGCGCGGGCTCCCGAATGTTTAGGCACTACCTGGCGATCGGCTGGCGCGGGCTCAAGCGGGACCGATTCCACACCGTCGTCAGCGTGGCGGGGCTCGCTCTCGGGTTCGTCTCGTTCGTCGGCGCCTACGTCTTCGCGGACTACGTCGCGTCCGGCGACCGGAAGTTCCCCCACTCCGAGCGGATCGTCGCGGTGTTCCAGCGCACGAGCGTCGAGTCGATGGACCTCGCGCTGCCGATGTGGTCCTCCACGTCCACGTTGCTCGCCGACGCGCTGCGCAGCGAGTTCCCCGATCTCGAGGCGATCGCTCGAAGCAACCAGAGCGAGAAGGTCGTGACCGCCGGGCCGGAGCACTCGTACCGCCGTGTGCGGTACGCCGAGCCGGATTTCCTGCGAATTTTCGAGCTGCCGTTCGTGGCCGGCAGCGCGGCCGCCCTCACCCATTCGCGGGACGCGGTGCTCACCGTGCAAGCCGCGACCGCCGTGTTCGGCACCACCGACGTGCTCGGCAAGATCATTCGCATCGACGACATCGACGTTCCGGTGTCCGCGGTAATCGGTCCGATTCCGCCCCCCTCGCACCTCGGCCGCTCGATCGGCAGCGACGGTTTCGAGGCGCTGATCGTCACCCGGGTGCCGGAGGACATCGAAGGCTCCGCCGAGCGGCAACCGCCGGAAGAGTTCAAATGGATCTTCACCAACCAGGTGAACACCTATGCGCTCTTGCCCGCCGACGGCCGTCTCACCGTCGATGCCATCAACGCGCGGCTCGCGGATTTCGCCGCGCGCCACGTCCACGCGCCCACCGCGAAGATCTCCTTCGAGGCCCGGCCGATCGAAGCGCTCACCACCGAAGCGGCGAACGACATCCTGTTCTTGCTGGGGGGCCTGTCGATGTCCGGCCTCCTGCTGCTGCTCGGCGGGCTCGTGCTCGCCACGGCCTGCCTCAACTTCGTGAATCTGGCCGTAGCGCGGGCTGCCACACGCGCCGGCGAGATCGGGCTCCGCAAGACGCTCGGCGCGCGCCGCGCGCAGGTCATCGTGCAACATCTCTGCGAGTCGACGCTCGTCGCCTTCGCCGCCGCCGTCCTCGCCGTCGCGGGCCTCGAGCTCGCGTTGCCGATCGTCAATCGCTGGCTCGACCTCGTGCTGCCGCCGCCACACACGGCGCCGCCGCAGGTGTGGCTGTTCCTTGCCGCGGTCACCCTCGGGGCCGGGCTCGCCGCGGGCGCGTACCCGGCGCTCGTGCTCGCGGGCGTCAAACCGATCGCAGCCTTGCGCGCGGGCACCGTGCGCGCCGGGTCGAGCGTGTTCCGTACGCTCGTGATCGGCGTGCAGTTCGTGCTCGCGAGCTTCTTGCTGATCGCGGTCGTCGTGATGGCGATGCAGAACTGGTCGCTGCGCAAGACGGCTCTCGGCATCGACGAAGACCCGCTCGTCACGATCTCGACCCAACCGTTCGCCGCCAAGGTCGACTCCGAAACTCTGCGCACGCGGCTCCTCGCCTCGCCCGCCATCAAGCTCGTGACCGGCGCCGGCCGCCGCCCGTGGGAGAACAGCGTCGGCGGCACGGGGTACAGCCGCACACCCGACCGCCTCGACAGCTTCCAGTTCACGCAAACCCAAAACGTCTGGTACGACTATTTCGAGGCGCTCGGCATGCCGGTGCTCGCCGGCCGCGTGTTCTCGCGCGACTTCGCGGAGCCTTCAGGCGGTCCTCCGCGAGTGGTCATCGACCGCGTCGCCGCCGAGCAATTCGGCTGGACCAATCCCGCCGACGCGATCGGCCAGACGATCTATCAAACGCCGTTCGGCGGAAAAGCGTCCCCGCAGGAGATCGCGGGCGTGGTGGAGCACGCGCCGCGCGGTTTGGTGGGCTGGGGCGCGCGCTCGTTCGTGTACATCTTGAACGATCGCGACATGGGATTCCCGTTGATCCGGGTGGCGCGCGACAACGTGCCCGCCGCGCTCGCGCACATCGACTCGGTGTGGCAGAGCCTCGCGCCGGAGACGCCGCTGCGGCGCGAGTTCGCGGACGAGACGTTCGGCAAGTCCTACCGCATGTTCGACAACGTGAGCCGCGCGTTCATGGTGCTCGCGTCGTTCGCGTTCGTGATCGCGGTGATGGGCTTGCTCGGCATGGTGCTGTTCATCACCACGCGGCGCCGCCGCGAGGTGGGCGTGCGCAAGGTGCTGGGCGCGACCTCGAAGCGGATCTTCGCGCTGCTGCTCTGGGACTTCCTGCGGCCCGTGCTGATCGCGAACGTGATCGCGTGGCCGCTCGCGTTCATGGCCGCGCGTATCTACCTTGACGTGTTCATGAAGCCCGTGCCGCTGACGCTAGCGCCGTTCCTGGCGAGCCTCGCGGTTACGCTCGCGCTGGCGGCGGTCGTGGTGCTGCATCGGGCGATCGAGTCCTCGCGTGTGGCGCCGGCCGCGCTCACGCGGCACGAGTGACTAAAGCCATCGCAGCGGAACGCGCTCGAAAGTAGCCGTCAGCCGCCCAGGCGCTCGCCCGTCGCCGCGTCGAACCAGTGCACTGCCCGCGGCTCGAACGCGAGATCCACGTCCCGGTCCTCCACGGCCGCGCTCGCCCCGTCCGTCCTCGCGACGAACGACAGGCGCTCTCCGGCGTCTCGTTGATCGCGCGCGTCCGCGTGCCGCACGGCGTCGAAGCCTTGCGCCGCGACGGTGAAGTGCACGTAGGTCTCGGCACCGAGCCACTCGACGAGCTCCGCGGTCGCGTGCAGTGCGACGCTGCTTGCGCTGGCGTGCCGGCCGGCCTCGCGCAGATGCTCGGGCCGGATGCCCGCGACGAACGTCCGGCGCCCGCCGAGCGCGCCGCGCAGCCGCTCGTCCAGGCGCACGTCGCCGATCGGCAGCACCGCGCGATCGCCCTCCACGCGTCCCGGCATGAGGTTCATGCGCGGCGCGCCCACGAACGTGGCCACGAACAGATTGACTGGCGTGTCATAGAGCTCGCGCGGCGTGCCGAGCTGCTCCACGCGTCCGGCGCGCAGAACCGCCACGCGGTCGCCGAGCGTCATCGCCTCCGCCTGGTCGTGGGTGACGAATACCGTGGTCGTGCCGAGCCGCTTCTGCAGCCGCGCGACCTCGGTGCGCATCTGCTCGCGCAGCCGCGCGTCGAGATTCGACAGCGGCTCGTCGAGCAGAAACACCGCGGGCTTGCGGACGATCGCGCGGCCCATCGCCACGCGCTGCCGTTGCCCGCCCGAAAGATTCGCGGGCCGGCGATCGAGCAGCCCGTCGAGCTCGAGCAGCGCGGCCGCTTCGGCGACTCGTCTCGCGATCTCGTCCCGGTCCATGCGCGCCACGCGCAACGGAAAGGCCAGATTCTCGCGCACCGTCATGTGCGGGTAGAGCGCGTAGCTCTGGAACACCATTGCCATGTTGCGGTCGCGCGCGTCCACGTCGTTCGCACGCCGCCCGTCGATCCGAATCTCGCCCTCGGTGGGCGTTTCGAGACCCACGATGAGGGCGAGCAACGTCGACTTGCCGCAGCCGGACGGGCCCACGAGCACGAAGAGCTCGCCGTCGCGAATCGTGCAGCTCACGTCCCGCACCGCCACGGCGCCGTCGTCGAAGCGCTTGCCGATGCGGTCGAGCACGATCTCCGCCACCGCATCACCCCTTCACGGCGCCGGCCGTGAGGCCCGCGACGATGCGCTTCTCGAACACGGCCACGAGCACCACGATCGGCGCCGTCACCACCACCGACGCCGCGGCGATCGCGCCCGCCGGCCGCTCGAACTGCGAGCTGCCCGTGAAGAACGCGATCACGGCGGGCACCGTGCGCGCCGCGTCGGTCGAGGTGAGCGAGAGCGCGAACAGAAAGTCGTTCCACGCGAAGATGAAGACGAGCACGGCCGCCGCGAACATGCCCGGCGCGGCAAGCGGCACGATCACGCGGTAGAACGCCTGCAGCCGCGTCGCGCCGTCGACGCGTGCGGCCTTCTCGAGCTCCCACGGAATCTGGCGGAAGAAGGCCGTCAACGTCCAGATCGCGAGCGGCAGCGTGAAGGTCATGTACGGCAGCACGAGACCCGGCCAGGTGTCGTAAAGCCCCACCACGCGCCAGAGATCGAACAGCGGGCCGATGATCGCGACCGGCGGAAACATGGCCACCGCGAGCGCCGCCGACAGCAGCAGCTGCCGGCCGGGGAACGTCAAGCGCACGAGCGCGTAGGCGGCCGCGGCGGCGAGCGCCACCGACAACGCCGTCGCGAGCGACGCCACGCCGAGCGAGTTCACGAGCGCGGCCGCGAAGCCCGGGTCCGCGAATACCGCCCGATACTGGTCGAGCGTGGCGCGCGCGGGCAGCAGCCGGCCGTCGCCCAGGTCGGCGGCCGGCTTCAACGACAACGACACGATCCACGCCACGGGCGCGAGCGCGTAGACGATCACGAGCGCGCTGCCCGCGCTCACGCAGGCTTGCTCGAAGCGCCGCGTGCGCGCGCTCATCGGCGGCGCGCTCCAGCGGCAGCGTACGGCACGCCGAACAGCGCGCCGACGAGCGCCGCGATCCCCACCACGCAGGCAAACACGATCACCGCCACGGCCGAGCCGAGGCCGAGGTTGAGCCGCGTGATCAGCGCGCGATACGCCACGATCGACACCGAGGCCGTGTCCTGCGCTCCCCCGGTGAGCACGAACACCGTGTCGAACACGCGGAACGCGTCGAGCGTGCGGAACAGCAGCGCCACGACCACGGCCGGCCGCATCAGCGGCAAAGTCACGCGGAAGAACGTCTGCACGCGCGTCGCTCCGTCCACGCGCGCCGCGCTCGAGAGCTCGGGCGGCACCAGCGTGAATCCCGCGAGCAGCAGCAGCGCCATGAACGGCGTGGTCTTCCAGACCTCGGCGAATACGATCACGGCGAACGCGGTGCCGCGCTCGGCGAGCCAATCGCCGTCGAGCTCGAGCAGCCGATTCACGAAACCCGTGGTGGGATCGAACGCGAGCCGCCACGCGAGCGCGGCGACGACGGTCACGATGCCGTACGGCACGAGCAGCGCCGTGCGCAGCACGCGGCGCCCGAACAGCGCGCGGTGCATCAGCAGCGCGAAGGCAAAGCCGAGCACGAGCTCGAGCGATACGGACGCCACCGTCACGATCAGCGTGTTCACCACCGCCTGCCACCAGACTTCGGAGCCGAGCACGCTCGCGTAATTGGCGAGACCGACGAACGCGCGCTGCTCCGGGAAGCGCAGGTCATACCGGAACAGCGACAGCCACACGGCGTAAGCGATCGGATAGGCGGTCACGAGCAGCATCGCCGCCACCGCGGGCGCGCACAGCAGCCAGGCCAAGCGCGTGTCGCGCGCCGCGGCGCTCAAAGCAACCCCTCGGAGCGCAGCGCACGGCCCACCGCCGCGCGCAGGCGCGCCGCCGTCACGGGGGGATCGATGGCGCGCGGGGGATGCAGCGCGCCGTCGATCGCGAGCGACACGTCGCTGTAGAGCGGGGTCTGCGGACGCTGCACGGCGTCACGCAGCGTGTCGCGGAGCGCGTCGGCGAACGGCAACTGCGCGCGCACCGCCGGATCGTCGTACAGGGACTCGATCGTCGGGGGCAAGGCGCCCATCCGCGCGGCCATGCGCTGATTGTCGGCGGACGCGAGGCAAACCGCCGCGTCGAATGCGAGGGCCGGATGGCGCCCGTGCGCGCCCACGCCGACGTTGATGCCGCCGAGCGTCACCCGGCTCGGCAGATCCGCGCTCACGCGCGGCCAGCGCGCCCAGGCCATGTGACGGGCGACCTCGGGCGCGTTGCGCTGCGCGCTCGGCCATACGAACGTGTAGTTCAGCATGAAGCTCGCGTGCCCCGCCTCGAAGGCGAGACGCGAGTCGTCCTCGCGCGCGTTGGAAAAATTGGCGGGCGCGGCGCCGGAAGTGGCGAAGCGCGCGAGGACCTCGAGCGCGCGCTCCGTGGGCGCGGGGGCGAGCGAGACCTCGCGGTTGGAGTCGTCCAGCAGGCGCCCGCCGGACGAGCGCAGCAGCGACACGAACAATACGGTGAGCCCTTCGTAACGCGCGCCTTGGGCTTCGACCGTACCGTCGCGGCCGAGCGCCATCGCCTGCCGCAGCATGTCGTCCCAGGTGGCCGGAGGCTCCGGCACGCGATCGGCGCGATACCACAGGAGTTGCGCGTTGGTGGTGAACGGCGCCGCCCAGAGACGGCCGTCCCAGCTCGCGCTCTCGAGCGTAGGGGCCAGCCGCCCTTCGACGCGCGCGGCCTCCGCGTCGCCGAACGGCAGGATCCAGCCGGCGGCCGCGAACTCGGCCGTCCAGATCACGTCCATGCCGACGAGATCCACGTCGCGATCGCCGGCCGCGAGCCGCCGCACGAGCTGCTCGCGCTGCTGGTCGGCGTCGGCCGGCAGGGGCACCAACGAGACCGTATAGGCTCCCTTCGCGGCCGCGCTGCAGGCGCTCGCCGCGGCCGCGAAGGCGCCCGACGGCTCGTTGAACACGTACCAGCGGAGCACCGGCGCGCCCGCGGGCCGCTCGGGGCCGCAACCGGCCAGCGGCAGCGCTCCGCAAATAGAGAGGGCGATCGAGGCGATGCGGCTCACGCGTGCGAAGTAGCAACTACCGTGCCAGAAAACCGCGCGCGGCCGGCCGCTTCATGTATTCTCACGCAGCGCACCGAGGAGCCGGCAACGATCGCGCCCCCGGTAGCGACGACCGTTTGAACCGTTCACAGGAGGGTTTCGATGCTCGCCTTGCGAATGCGCCAGAAGGACGCCGAGTTCTACTTCGTGAGCTATCCGGCGGAGGATCTACTAAAGCGCGTCAGATTCGAGACACGTTTCTACGGGGACCGCGGCGAGGTGGTCGGCGGCGACGCGCCGAACGACAAGAAACGCGACGCCGAGCCCGACGACGTCGAACGCTTCGTGCACGCGATCGAGCGGAGCTCGGGCGCGTTTCAGCGCGAGCTGAACCGCCGCAAGGTGCGCCAGATCCGCGACTTCTACCGCAACGAGACCGACCAGCCGGTGGTGCCGGGCGCGGTGCTGCTGTTCACGTCCGACAAGCTCTCGTTCAGCCGGCTCGGCCAGTATGAGCAGATGGGCGATCTCTCGATGCCGCGCTCGCCGTTCTTGATCATCGATGGCCAGCACCGCCTCGCGGGCCTGCACTTCTACCTGAGCGAGCCCGACGCCGACCGGCGCATCGAGGTGCCCTGCGTGATCTTCGACGGCAAGACCGCCGACTTCGCCACCGAGATGTTCGTGATCATCAATTCCACGCACACGCGGATCAACAAGAGCCACATCGTGGACCTCTACGAGCGGATCGAGTGGGGCACCGACCCGCACAAGAAGCTCGCGGCGCGCCTGGTGCAGGCGCTGTACTCCGAGAGCGACTCGCCGCTGCGCTACCACATCAACATGCTGGGCGGGCGCTCGCAGCGCGACATGTGGGTGAACCAGGCGCAGCTCTATGGCGAGGTCCATCGGTTCGTCACCCGCGACGACTGCGAGGATTGGACCACCGACGGCCGCGGCTTGTCGCACGACCGCGCCTACGGCTTCCTGCGCGACGTGCTGCGAGCGGCGCGAACGGCGTTCGGCGACGCGTGGGGCGACAACAAGCGCTACATGGTCACGCGCGACGTCACGCTCAAGGCGCTGATTCGCGTGGCGGGCGACGCGGCGGCGAGCGCCCGCTCGCTGCTCGGGTTGAAGCCGCCGGCGAGCGGCGAGGCCGTGGAGAAGGCGGTGGCCGCGCAAGTCGAGAGCTGGTCGTCGATGGTCGGCGATTTCCGGCGCGACGGGTTCTACGAGCGGTTCGCGGCACGCGGCCAGGTGGAGCGCGTGGAGAAGATCCGCACCCGCCTCTCGCGCGCCGCGGGGTTTTGAGCGTCGCGGTTCGAGGAAGCGGGTCTCCGGCTCCGACCGGGCTGACGGGCCTGACCGTCGCGGGCAACGGCGGCTAGACTATGCGCATGAAGGACGCGCGATTCTTAGGCCGCCTCGCGTTGCGCTGCCTCCCGGCGCTGGTGCTCGCTTCGGGGCTCGCAGCGTGTGACGGCGGCGAACGTCAACCTGCCGCAACCACGGTCGCCGCCCCGACGGCCCCCGCGGAGCCGCTGCGCTACGACGCCGAGTACCCCACGATGCGCTACGGGACGGCGGCGCGCACCGACCCCGTGGCGAAGCTCGCCGAGCGCCTCGCCCGCGGCGAGCTGAAGCTCGAGCGCGGCCCGCGCGGCTATCTCGACTCGCTGCTCGCCGCGCTCCACATCGATCCCGCGTCGCAGACGCTCGTGTTCTCGCAGACGAGCCTCCAGAGCAAGCGCATCCGGCCCGAGAAACCGCGCGCGATCTACTTCAACGACGAGGTCTACGTCGCCTGGGTGCAGGAGGGGCCGCTCGAGATCGGCTCGATGGACCCGAACTTGGGCCCGGTGTTTTACATGGTGGAACAGGACGCGCCGAAGGCCCGGTTCGACCACGAGCTCAACCGCTGCCTGAGCTGCCACGATTCCTACTCGCTGTCGGGCGGCGGCGTGCCGCGGTTCATCGTGGGCTCGGGCTACATCGGCCCGTCCGGCAACCTCGTGTCGCACGAGGGCTGGATCCTCGTCACCGACCAGACGCCGCTCAAGAGCCGCTGGGGCGGCTGGTACGTCACCGGTCACCACGGCAAGCAGGTGCACCTGGGCAACGTGCTGATCCGCTCGCTCGACGACTTTCAGCGGCTCGAGCAGCTGCGCGTCGGCAACATCGACAACGTGGACGCGCTGTTCGACACCAAGCCGTACCTCACGAACGAGAGCGACATCGTGGCGCTGCTCGTGCTCGAGCATCAGGTGAACGCGCAGAACGCGATCGCGCGGGTCAACTGGGACGTGCGCACCGCGATCGACAAGGAGCCCGCCCGCGCCGCCGGATCGGGCTACAGCCTCCCCGCTGCCGAGCTCTCGCCCGCGACGATGCAGGTGGTGCGCGAGTCGGTCGAGCCGCTCGTGCAGACGATGCTGTTCGCGGGCGAGACCAAGCTCACCGACGAGATCTCGGGCGACCCGAAGTTCGCGGCGCAATTCGCGAGCCGCGCGGTGCGCGACGCGCAGGGCCGGTCGCTGCGCGACCTCGACCTGCACACGCGCGTGTTCCGCTATCCGCTGAGCTATCTCGTGTACTCGCCCGCCTTCGACGCGCTGCCGCGCGCCGCGCGCGAGGCGGTCTACGCGCGGTTCGCGGCGGTGCTGCGCGGCGAAGATCGCAGCGAGCCGTTCGCGCGGCTCGTCGACGCCGACCGCGCCGCGATCCTCGAGATCCTCACCGCCACGAAGCCCGAGTTCGCCGCGGCGCTGCGCTGAACCGCCGATTGGAGCGCACATGAAATTGGCAATCACGTTGGCCAGCCTTGCGTCGCTGGTCGCCTCGAGCGTGCTGCTCGCGCAGCCGCGCACGAGCGTGCTGTTCATTGGCAACAGCTTCACCTACGCGGCGGGCTCGCCGGTGCACTTCTATCGCGCCGCCACCGTCACGGACTTGAACGACGAGGGCGTCGGCGGCGTGCCCGCGCTGTTCAAGTCGTTCGCGGATCAGGCGGGGCTCGCCTACGACGTGTCGCTCGAGACGCGCGGCGGCACGGGGCTCGACTTCCACCTTGCGGAAAAGAGTGGCGAGATCGGCAAGCGCGGCTGGGACGCGGTGGTCATGCACGGCTACAGCACGCTCGACGCCGACAAGCCGCGCGATCCCGCCAAGCTCGTAGCCACGAGCAAGCAAATGGCCGATTTCCTGCGATCGAAGAACGCCGCGGTCGCCATCTATCTGATGGCGACCTGGTCGCGCGCGGACCAGACCTATCCGCAGAGCGGCGCGTGGGCGGGCCAGCCGATCGAGGCAATGGCGCGCGACATCCGCGCGGCGTACGACTCGGCCGCGAAAGCGGCCGCCGCCAAGGCGGTGATCCCGGCCGGCGAAGCGTGGCTCCGCGCGATGCAATCCGGCGTCGCGGACGCGAACCCGTACGACGGGATCGAGGCCGGCAAGCTCGATCTGTGGACCTACGACCACTATCACGGCAGCACCTACGGCTACTACCTCGAGGCGCTCGTGATCTTCGGCACGCTGACGGGCCGCGACCCGCGCTCGCTCGGCGACGCCGAGTGCTCGGCGTTCGAGCTCGGGCTATCGAGCGCGCAAGCTCACGCCTTGCAGCAAGTGGCGTTCGACGAGCTCGCCAAGGCCGGGTCGGTGAAGCCGAACCCACGCGTGGCCGAAGGGCGGGCCGCTCCCAAGCGCTGCGCGGCCGCGCCCTGAGAATCTGCGTCGACTAGGTGTCCTTGGCCGCGGCGCGCGCGTACGCGGGCCGCGCCTGGCAGCGCGTCACGTAGCTGCGCAGCAGCGGTTGCTCGGGCAGCAGCGGGCTGCCGAGAAACAACGCGAAGGTGCTGCCGTACAGCACGTCGGCGGCCGAGAACCGCTCGCCCAGCAAGAACGGACCCGCCGCGAGCGCGCCTTCGACGTGCGTCATCGCCTCGCCGGCGTCGACCCAGCCCGCCGTGCCGCGGGGCACGGAGACCTTCATGAAGTTGCTCACGAACGCGGGCTCGAGCACGCCGGCGTAATACGCGAGCCAGGTGAGATAGGCGCCGCGCCGCTCGTCGCCGCTGCGCGGGCCGATGCCCTTGTCGGGAAACGCATCGGTGAGATAGAGCGCGACAGCGGCCGACTCGAACACCGTGGTGCCGTCGTGCACGACGACGGGAACCTTGCCGTGCGGATGCGGGTTCTTGGGATCGAGCTCACCCGAGCCGTCGCCGCGGCGAATCGACACGCGCTCGAGCTCGTAGGGCGCGCCGAGCTCCTCGAGCAGCCAGATGAAGCGCGACGATCGCGAGCGCGGTGCGTGATAGAGCTTGAGCATCGTGCTGTCCTCCCGATTTGGTGTCTGACACCACCGGTGTCTGACACCAAAGCTTACTTCTTGCGGCGCTTGCGAGGCTTCTTCTTGCCGTGGAACGACAGGTCGTCCGGATCGAGCAGGTCGGGCACGTTCCAACCGTCCAGGTCGTACTCGGCCATGCACTGCTCGGCGAAGCCCTTGAACTTCGCCGCGTTGCCGTTGGCCATCGCGCCGAACAGCGCGTAGCGGCGGATCTCTTCCGTGCTGCCGCCGTAGTTGATCTCGTAGAGCTCGTGACGCGCGCCGAACTCGGTGCCGATGCAGTCCCAGAGCAGCTTCATGAGCTTGATCCGCTGCTCGGCGGTGTAGCCGTTCGAGCCGCGCATGTAGCGGTCGATGTACGGCCGGATCGCGGGATTGGAGAAGTCGCGCGCGTGCGAATTGAGATAGATGAGACCCGACGCGACGGTCTGCTCGATCAAGTATTTGATCTTCGTGTAGGCGATCGTCGCGAGGATTTGGTACGCACTGCCCGGGTCGCCGTTCGGCAAGAGATACGGCCCCTTCCACGGCCGCGGGTCGCGCACCATCGCCTCGGTGAGCGCCCAGAACATGTTGCGCCACGCGATGACCTCGCCCACGTTCGCCTGCACGCCGCGGTAGTCCTTCGTGCCCGACGCCTCCACCGCCTTGAGCAGCAGCCCGGCGATGAAGTCGAGCTTCACCGCGAGCCGCGTGCAGCCGTGCACCACGAACCGCGGCAGGAAGCCGGTGCGTGGAAAGAAGTTGTTGGCCTTCTCCACGTCGCCGAAGACGAACACGTTCTCCCACGGCACGAACACGTTGTCCATGATGAACACCGCGTCGTTCTCGTCGAGCCGCGACGACAGCGGCTGATCGAACGGGCTCGACATCACCGCGGCCGTCATCTCGTACGACGTGCGGCACAGGAACTTCACGCCCTGCGCGTTGGTGGGCACCATGAAGACCAGCGCGAACTTCTTGTCGTTCAACGGGATCAGGCCGTGGTGCGCGATGAACGTGTAGTTCGTGAGCACGGAGCCCGTGGCGACCACCTTCGCGCCCGACACGTAGATACCGGCGTCGGTCTCCTTCTCCACGTGCACGCACACGTCTGCCACTTGATCGGGCGGCTTGTCACGATCGACGGGCGGATGAATGATCGCGTGGTTCACGAACGGTACGCGCTCCTGGCAGAACGTGTACCAGCGCTTCGCGTTCTCCTGAAACGGCTGGTAGAACTCCGCGTTGCCGCCGAGCGTGCCGAGGAACGCGGCCTTGTAATCGGGCGAGCGGCCCATCCAGCCGTAGGTGAGCCGCTGCCATTCGGCGATCGCATCGCGGCCCGCGATGGACTCTTCGACGGTCTTCGGCGCCTTGAAGAACGCGTGCGTCTTGCCCTTGCCGTCGGTGTCCACCGGCAGCAGCAGCTTGTCGCGGTGCTTCGGATCGTGCAGCGCGTCGAACAGGCGCGCCGTCATCCGAGCGGTGTTGCGGAATGCCGGATGCGTGGTCACGTCTTCCACGCGTTCGCCGTAGATGTAGACCTCGCGGCCGTCGCGCAACGACTCAAGGTACTCCGCACCCGTCTGCGGCTTGTTCTGGCGCACCGCACCGATCGCCTCGGCGCTCACCGCCGACCGTTTACCAACCATGAAATCCCCCGTTTGTTCTTTACAACGACTCGAGCACTGCGGCGATCGCCTCCGGGCCTTGCGCCGGCGCCATCACGTGCGCGCCGGCCACGCCCTCGATCTCGCGCAGGCCGCGAATGAGCTCGGCGCAGATCTTCCGCCCTTCGGCCGCCTGATCGGCCGCGCCTTCGAGCCGCGCGATCGTGGGCTCGGGCACGTGCACGCCGAACAGATTCTCGTTCATCCAGCGAGCCGACTTCGCCGAGCGGATCGGCCCCACGCCGATGATCACGGCGAGCTTGTCGACGATGCCTTCTTGCCGCAGGCGGTCGATGTAGGCGCGCGCGACGTCGAGATCGAAGCAGAACTGGGTCTGGACGAAGTCCGCGCCCGCCTCGATCTTCCCGAGCAACGGCTTGGGGCTCCACTTCGCGTCGGGGCGGCGCGGCACGTCGGCCCCGCCGATGAAGAAGTGCGGGGCCGGCTCCACTTTGCGGCCGGACGGCAGCTCGCCCTTGTCGCGCAGATCGCGCGCCACGGCGAGGAGCTGCCCCGACTCGTAGTCGAACACCGGTTTCGCATCCGGCTGATCGCCGCCCTTCGGGTCGTCGCCCTTCAAGACCAGCAGATTCTGCACGCCTTGCGCCGCGGCTCCGATCAGGTCGCCCGCGAGCGCGATCCGATTGCGGTCGCGGCACGTGACCTGGAGGATGGGTTCGTAGCCGTTCGCGGCGAGGATCGCGGCGGCAGCGAAGCTGCTCATCGAGGTCTTGCCGGCGGCTGCATCCGTGAGATTGATCGCGTCCACGCCGCCCGCGAGCGTCTTTGCCTCCGCCAGCAGCTTCGCGCCGGATGCCGACAGGGGCGGCACGATCTCCGCCGTGATCACGAACTGTCCCGCGCCGATCTTCGTTTCGAGCTTCGCCATGTATCACTCCGAGGCGGAGAAAAAGCGCTCCGCACCTGACGATTCTACGCAACTCCGGCCGCGACTTACGGCAACCCGTAGGCGATCAACACTTGGCTGTCGTCCGGTCCCGGGTCGTCGATGGCCGAGGCGCCCGCCGCGACGATGGCCACGTACTGCTTGCCGTCGGCGCCGAGATAGGTGATCGGCACCGAATGCGCGGACATCGGCAGCACGGCGGACCAGAGCTCTTCACCCGAGCGCGCGTCGAACGCCCGAAACCGCCGGTCGTTGCTCGCGCCGATGAACACGAGGCCGCCCGCGGTCACGATCGGCCCGCCGATGTTCGGCCGGCCGGTGCGCCGCTTGTTCTCGGGCAGCCGCTCGGTGATCCCGAGGGGTACGCTCCAAACGATCTCGCCCGTGGTCGCGGACACGGCGTGCAGCTGGCCCCACGGCGGCTTCTGGCACGGCCACGCCTGCTCGCCTCCGTCGAGCTCGTTGCCGCCCGAGTCCGCGGCCGCGTCGCGCCACCAGAACCGCGCGAGCGGGCCGCCGACGGCGCTCATACGCCGGTACTCCGGATCGTCGGCCGCGGTCTCCTCGTCCGCCGCCGCCGCGCCGCCGTCAGGCGGCGCGGCCTCGATCCAGCCGAGCGCGCCCGCGTCCATCGTGTTGACGAACACGAGGCCGAGCTCGGGATCCGCGGCGACGCCGCCGGATCCCGCGCCGCCGAGCGTGCCGGGGAAGACAACCGTGGTGCGGGCCGCCGCGCCGGCCGCACGGAAGCGATAGGGCGTGAACGGGCCCGAGCTCTGCAATCCGCCGCCGCGATCGCGGAGCGAGCGGCAGAAGCGCGCGTGATCGTCGGAGGTGTCGTCGGCCGTGACGAGATCGGCGGCCGCATAGCTCACCCGCGCGAGCGGCGGCGGCTTCGCCGGAATGGGTTGAGTGGGCGAGGCGTGCTCGCCCGGCACGTCGCTCGGCGGCACCGGCCGCTCCTCGATGCCGAACACGGGCACGCCCGTGACCCGGTTCAGCACGTACAGGTAGCCGGTCTTGCCGGCCTGAGCGAGCACCGGCACGGGCGTGCCGCCGGCCCTCGTGTCGAGCAGCGCCGGCGGCGCCGGCGGGTCGTAGCCCCAGAGGTCGTGATGCACCGTTTGAAAGTGCCAGCGGCGCTCGCCGGTGCGGGCGTCGAGGGCCACGATCGAGTCGCTGAAAAGATTGTTCCCCGCGCGATCGCCGCCGTAATGATCGCCGGGCCCGGGGCTGCCGAGCACGGCGTAGAGCAAGCCGCGGTCGGCGTCGATCGTGAACGAGAACGCCCAATGGAGCGCGTTCGATCGATCGCGGGACGGCGCGCCCTTCCAGGTGTCGTTGCCGGGCTCGCCGGGCTTCGGTACCGCCTCGAACGTCCAGCGCTCGGCGCCCGAAAGGGCGTCGAACGCGCGCACGCTCCCCGGCGCGCTGTTCGAGCCCACGATCAGGAGATCGTCGAACAGCACCGGCGCGCCGTTGTAGACGACGGGCATCGACACCTCACCCGCCGCCCCGAAGCCCGCGACGGCGGTGCCGGTGGACGCGTCGAGCGCGATCAACCGGCGGCCCGCGGTGAAGTAGATTCGGGCGGCGCTCTGCGCGTCGGCGGGCCGATACGCCAATCCGCGCCGCGACGGCGCCCCCTGCTCGAGCGGGTGCCGCCAGAGCTCCTCCCCGCTGTCGGCGCGCAGCGCGACCACGCGGTCCGCGGCGGTCGCGTACAGCACACCGTCAACGACGATCGGCGTGAGCTCCGAGCCGCCCCACAAGCTGCCGGTGGTCGTGTTGCGGCCGAGCCGGTAGGCCCAGGCCTGCCTCAGATCGCCGACGTTGATCCCGGTGATTTGCGTGAGCGGCGAATAGCGCGTGCCGGCCAGGTCGCGGTTGTAGCTCGGCCAGTCGCCCGCGCGCGTGGCGGCGATGGTCGCCTGCGGATCGGGGAACGGCTGTTCGGTGTCCGGCGGCGGCAAGCGCTCGGAGGCCGTGGCCAGCAACGACGCCGCGGCGGCCACCAGCAGCCGCGCAATCGAGCCCACCTGCGGCACTTAGGGCTTCCGAGCTCGAAGCGCCGGGCTCCGCGGGCGTCGAATCATCCGAAGAATCTCGGCAGTTACAATGAGTTGACAGATTCTAGGTGAGTGCGGCGTCTCTAGATAGGTCAAGTGGGCGCGGCGCGCTTTGCGGCCACGCCGGTGGCCGATAAAATGGCCCTCAATCATTCACTCCTTCGAGATCACTGGAACACCCCATGAACAACCTCGTCTACGTGAAACCCCTGCTCGCTGCCGCCGCGTTGCTCGGCTCGGGCGGCGCGTTCGCCGCCAAATGGACCGTGGTGCCGGAGACGAGCTCGGTGAGCTTCATCGGCGCACAGCAAGGAACGCGGTTCAATGGCAAGTTCCAGACCTTCACCGCCGACATCAATCTCGACGCCGCCGATCCGACCAAGGGCTCGATCGTCGGCACCGTCCAGACGGCGTCGGTGAACACGCGCGATCACGACCGCGATGCGGCGCTGCTCGAGAAGGACTGGTTCAGCGTCAAGGAATTCCCCGAGGCCCGCTTCGAGTCGAAGACGATCGAGAAAACCGCGGACGGCTACCAGGCCAACGGCCAGCTCACCCTCAAGGGCGCCACGAAGCCGGCCATCCTCAAGTTCACGTTCAGCCCGGCCGAAGTCTCCGGCGCCAAGGGCGCGCAGTTCTCCGGCACGATGCCGATCAATCGCTTCGACTTCAACGTGGGCGAGGGCTGGAACGACACGAGCTGGGTGTCGCAGGACGTCAGCGTCGAGATCAAGCTCGACCTGAAGCAATAGTCTCGCGAATCGCGCGCAAAAACAGAGGGCCGTCACGCGCGTGACGGCCCTCTTCGTTTCCCGGTGCCTGACACCAAGTCAGTTCATGGCGATCTTCACGCCCCGCTTCGCGATGAGCTCGCGGAGCAGCTTCTCCGTCGCGGGCTGCGGCCGCGGCGGTTGACCGTCGTTGGCCGCGATGCCGGCGGCCCAGGCCAATACCGTGCGGCCCTTGTTGTCCTTCACATCGAGCTTCGCGCCGTGGTCGACGAGGTACTGCACGACGTCGTTCGTACCCTTGAAGACCGCGCAGATCAGCGGCGTGACGCCCTCCGAGGTGGAAGCGTTCACGTCCATGCCGAGCTCGCCCACGAGCAGGTCGAGCGCCGCGAAGATCTCTTGATCCGAGCGGATGTAGCCCTGCCCCAGCGGCCAGCCGGCGCCCGCGAGCAGCAACAACGCGTTCTCGTGCTTGTCGGTGACCGCCTTGGGATCGGCGCCGCGCGCGAGCAGGAGCCGCATGACCTCGATGTCGCCGTTCCACGCGGCGCGCAGGAACGGCGTGCCTCCTTTGAGGTCGCTCCAGCGCATGTCGAACGAGCCGCGGTGCGGAACCTTGCCGCTCAACTTGGCTTCGACGTCGGCGCCCGAGTCGAGCAATTGCTTGATCATCGCGAGATGCACCGGCTGCGGGAGCTCCGGCGCGGGCACCTGCGTCCACTGCTGATTGCGCAGGTCGATCGCCGCGAACAACGGCGTGCGGCCCTTCGCATCCGCGAGGCTCGGGTTGGCGCCCCGCGACAGCAACATCGACGCGAGCTCGTAGTGGCCGTTGACGACCGCGATCAGGAGCGGGCTCGTCTCGTCCGCCGCTACCTGGTTCGCGTCCGCGCCGCCGTCGAGCAACGCGCGCGCCGTGTCGACGTGGCCCTGCCGGGCCGCGAACAACAGCGCCGTGAGCCCGCCGGCCGGCCGCCGGTCGGCCTTCGTGGCCGCGGCGGAAGCGAGCGACGCGTTCGCGCCGCGCGCCAGCAGCAGCTTCACGACGTCCGTGTGCCCTTGCTCCGCGGCCCACATCAGCGCGGTCTGGCCGTGGGACTGCTGCACGTTGGGATCCGCCCCGCGGTCGAGCAGCACTTTGACGGCCGCGGGGTTGCCGGTTTGGGCCGTGAGCATGAGCACGGTCTCGCCTTCCGTGGTCAGCACCGCGTTCGCGTCCTCGCCGGCCTCGAGCAACCGGCCGATGACCGCCGCACCGCCGTTGACCGTGGCGAGATACAGCGGGCGCACGCCGGTGCGATTGGCGAG
Organism: Gammaproteobacteria bacterium; assembly: GCA_036274615.1. Lineage (GTDB taxonomy): Bacteria > Pseudomonadota > Gammaproteobacteria > Steroidobacterales > Rariloculaceae > FEN-1219. The sequence goes on from DASUFK010000024.1 coordinate 22,442, forward strand.
ATGGAAGTCTGCGCCGGCCGCGAGCAGGGCGTTCACCATCTCCAAGTCGTTGCGTTGCACGGCCCAGTGCAGCGCGGTCATGCCATCGGGTTGCGCAGCGTTGACGTCGGTATTTTTGACGAGAGCCCGGACGGCTTTGATGTCGCCGTTCATGGCCGCGTCGACGAGCGCGGGCTCGGCGTGCGCGAGCGACCAGGCGCCGAGAAACGCGAGAACGGCGGCGGACTTTACAGCGTTGGACCCCATGATCGCCCCTGCCCCTCCAAGACCGGGTCCAATCATAACTGATCGGCCGGCAACCATCGGAGGGCGGCGAACGAGGTCTAGGGGCAGCGGCAGTCGAAGTTCACGGCGGATTGATCGCAGAGCACCGGGCCGCTCGAGCAGGCGTAGCGGCTCACCTCGCGGGGCGACGCCAGCACGCGGCTGTGACCGAGGTAGACCCTGCCCGGATCGGCCGAAGGCGCGGCGTCGAGGCTCGTTTGGAGGACGCTACAGCCGCACAGTAGGGGGAACGCGAGAGCGACGAGTGCGCGCACGGGGACGACCTCCATGTCGTGAGTTGCGGAGTCGCGCACCCGGACTCGCGTCCGTCCCCTGCGACGATTTCACCGCAAAACGCTGCACCAACCGTGCCAGCGACGGCTCGAACGGCGAGCGAGGGAACGCCGGCGGCGCGCCGGCTACACGCGGATGCCGGGCGCCGGGAAGCCCTGGCAGAACTCCGCGATCTCCGCGCGGATCCGGTGCAGCGCCCGCTCGTCGTCGGCGACTCCGAGCACTCGGTCGATCCACTCGGCGATCTTCGCCATGTCGCCCTCGCGCATGCCGCGCGAGGTGATCGACGGCGTGCCGATGCGCAACCCGCTCGGATCGAACGGCTTGCGCGGGTCGAACGGGATCGTGTTGTAGTTGCACTCGATGCCCGCCTCGTGCAGCGCCTTGGCGGCCGGCTTGCCCGTGATGCCGCGCGGCGTGACGTCGATGAGTATCAGGTGATTGTCGGTGCCGCCGGAGATCAGCCGGAAGCCCCGCTCCTGCAGCGCCGTCGCGAGCACCTTGGCGTTCTTCACGATCTGTTGACCGTAGGCGCGGAACTCGGGCGCGGCCGCCTCCTTGAGCGCCACCGCGATCGCGGCGGTGGTGTGGTTGTGCGGCCCGCCCTGAAGTCCCGGGAACACTGCGCGGTCCAGCTCCTTCGCGTGCGCTCCGTCGGAAAGCAGCATGCCGCCGCGCGGTCCCCGCAGCGTCTTGTGCGTGGTCGTGGTGATGACCTTGGCGTGCGGATAAGGATGCGGATGCGCGCCCGCGACGATCAATCCCGCGATGTGTGCGATGTCGGCCACGAGCGTCGCACCCACGTCGCGTGCGATCTGCGCGAAGCCGGCGTAGTCCCACGTGCGCGGATACGCGGTGCCGCCGCAGAAGATCACTTTCGGCCGCGCGCTGCGGGCGAGGTCGGCGACGCGGTTCAAATCGACCCGATGGGTCTCCGGATCGACGTCGTACTGCACCGCCTTGTATTGAATGCCGGAAAAGTTCACGCCCCAGCCGTGGGTGAGGTGACCGCCGAACGGCAAGCCCAAGCCCATGACGCTCTCCCCCGTCTTAACCAGCGCCAGGTACACGGCCTGGTTCGCGGGCGAGCCGGAGTACG
>DASUFK010000025.1:0-10051 GCA_036274615.1 Gammaproteobacteria bacterium
CCGGATTCTCGACGCACGTGCGACGAGCGAGGGCGGATCGCCGGCGCGACGCGGCGCTTCCCGTTTCGAGATCGAGTGTCCCGCGACGGTTTCGACCATTCTGATGAGCTCGCGAACGCTGTAGCCGCGGCCGTAGCCGCAATTCAATGTGGTGGATTCGCCGCCCCGGCGCAAGTAGGCCAAGGCCTTGAGATGCGCGTCCGCGAGGTCTTCCACGTGGATGTAGTCGCGGACGCCGGTGCCGTCCGGCGTAGGGTAATCGGTGCCGAAGATCGAAACATGGTCGCGTTTGCCGACGGCCACTTCACAGGCGACCTTGGTGAGCAGCGTGGCCTTCGGAGTGGCCTGGCCGATGCGGGCCTCCGGATCCGAGCCTGCCACGTTGAAGTACCGAAGTGCGACGTAGCGAAGCGGATTGACGGCGGCGACGTCGCGCAGCATCCATTCCGTCATCAGCTTCGAGAGGCCGTACGGATTGATCGGCATCGTCGGCGTCTCCTCGGAGGCTTCGCCGTCGGCCGGAATGCCGTAGACCGCTGCCGTCGACGAGAACACGACGTGGCGCACGCCGGCCTTGAGCGCATGCTCGAGCAGCGTGCGGCTCGCGCACGTGTTGTTGCGGTAGTACTTGAGCGGATCCGACACGGATTCGGGCACGACCGTGTGCGCCGCGAAATGCATCACCGTGTCGATGTCGTAACGGCCGAACAGCTGTTCCAGCACCTTCGGGTCGCCGGTATTGCCGACGACCAAGTCGCCGTGCAGTACCGCCTGTTTGAAGCCCGTGGACAAGTCGTCCAGCACGACGACCGGCTCGCCGGCCTCGCCGAGCTGCCGCACCACGTGCGAGCCGATGTAGCCGGCGCCCCCGGTGACGAGAATTGTCTTGTCGCTCATACGTTTAACGAAGTGACATAATCGAGCCAAGGAGTGTAGCAGGTCCCGCCTCGGGTACCGGGATACCGGTCGCAGTTTGAGCCGCGCAGATTACGCGAATTCCCCGGCGGCTCCGCGAGCGCATGCCGTCTTTAGTCGCGTCGCGTGACGCATACACGTCTGCCGCCCAAGCGGCGCAGGTACGATCGCCGCGTTGTGGGAAGGCGACCGCACCGCGGCTCGCCGCCTCGCGTTTGCTCGAACAGGGGAGTCGTCGCCGGTGGAAAGGCTCGGTACGAGGGTTGCCGCCGTGCAGCTCGCGCTGGTGTTCCTCTGTGCGGCCGGCTGCGGCGGCGGCGGGGACGGCGACGACGTGGCCGGCGGCTCGTTCACCGGCGGTCCGCCGGCGCCCGCGCAGCCGGGCTCGGGCAGCGGCGTTACCCTGAGCGGCAAGGTCACGTTCGATCTCGTGCCGAGCGTGCCCGGTTTCGGGCTCGACTACGCAAGCACCACGAAGAAACCCGCGCGCGGAGTCCCGGTGGAGCTGCGCAGCGGCGCCACGGTGCTCGCTACCACCGTCACCGACGCGTCGGGTAACTACTCGTTCAGCGCGGCCCCTAACCTCGACGTCTCGCTGCGCGTGCGCGCGGAGATGGTGCGCACGGGCGCGCCGAGCTGGGACTTTCGGGTGCTCGACAACACCAACGGGGACGCTCTCTACGCGCTCGCCGGCACGCAATTCAACACGGGCACCGCCGACTCCACGCGCGATCTGAACGCTCCCTCGGGTTGGGGCGGCGCGGGCTACACGGGCCCGCGTTCAGCGGCGCCGTTCGCGATCCTCGACGTGATCTACGATTCCGTGCAGCTCGTGCTCGGCGCCCAGCCGGCCACGAGCTTTCCCGCGCTCCGTCTCTACTGGAGCCCGAGCAACAGGCCGGCGGTCGGCGCGAACGGCCCAGACCCCGAGGCCGGCGAGATCGGCACGAGCTTCTTCGCCAACGTTCCGCAAGCGGGCGCCGCGATCTTCCTGCTCGGCGCCGCCAACGACGACACCGACGAGTACGACCGTCACGTGATCGCGCACGAATGGGGGCACTACCTCGAGACGATGTTCTCGCGGTCCGATAGCATCGGCGGCCCGCACGCGCTCGGCGATCAGCTCGACATGCGCGTGGCGTTCGGCGAGGGCTGGGGTAACGCCTTCTCCGCGATGGCGACGGCGAGGAGCATCTATTCGGACTCGAGCGGCGCGGGTCAGCGAGACGCGTTCACGTTCGACCTCGAAGGCCCCGCGTTCCCCGGGTTCGTGAACCCGGCGCCCGGCTGGTACAGCGAGGAATCGATTCAAGAGCTGCTCTACGACCTGTTCGACTCGGGCATCGACGCGAGCGGCGACCACTCCGCCGTGGACGACGTGGCGCTCGGCTTCGGTCCGATCTTCGCCGTGCTCTCCGGCCGGCAGCGCACGAGCGTTGCGCTGACGTCGGCGTTTCCGTTCCTGAGCGGTCTGCGCTCCGATTTTCCCGCGCAAGCCGCTGCCATCGACGCGCTCGCCGCCGCGCAGGGCATTGCCAAGTCGAGCGACGGCTACGGCAACGCCGAGACGAGCTTCGGCAGGCAGGAGACCGGCGACTTCCATAGCGTGTACTCGCAGCTCGCCGTCAACGGGCCCCCCGTCAATGTCTGCAGTCTCGATTCGTTCAAGAGCGGCGCCACGGGCTCTACGAACAAGCTCGCGTCGCGCCGGTTCCTCAAGCTCAACGTGCAGAACGCCGGGGCGCACACGTTCACGGCGCGTGCCGTCGATCCGATCGGCGGCACGGCGGACCCGGACATGGTGCTGCATCGCGCGGGCCCGATCGCCACGTCGGAGGCCGCGCCGTCGGCGCAGTGCTCGAGCGCCGCGCCGTCCCAATGCAGCGAGACCTTCACGCAGACGTTGTCCGCGGGCGAGTACGTCTTGGAGGTCTACGAGTGGTCGAACACGAACACGGCCGGCGACCCGAGCCCGCCGATCGGCCGCACCTGCTTCGACGTCACGGTGACGTCGCCGTGACCGCGCGCGCGACTGCCCGGCTCGTTGCGATGTTCGTCGCATGCGTCGGTGCCGCCGCGACCGCCGCGCCGCGGCATGCCGCGACGGACGGCGGGAGCGCCGCCACGCGATCGCCGGGCAAGCCCACGGCGCCGCTCGCCATCGAGTTCGCGCTGGCCGCCGAGCCCGCGCCCGGCGCGCTGCTCGAGATCTCGATCGAGGTGACCGCGCCCAACGACGTCACCGGCCTCGCGCTCGACGCCAGGGCCGACGACGGCGCGGCGCTGCTCGTGGCGGCGCAGGTCCCGGTGGTGGGCAAGCGCGGCGCCTGGACCGTGACGGTCGTGCCGCTCGCCGCCGCGACGTCGTATCTCAACGTCACCGTGCAGGGAACGCTCGGAACGGCGACGCAGACTCGCGCGGTCGCGATCCCGGTGCGCGCCGGCGGCGGCGCCGCCGCGGCGGCGGCCGTGCGCGCGACGGAGGCGGGCGGCAGCAAGCAGGCGGCCCAGGCTCGCAACGCCGCCCGTGCAGCGGCCGCGGCCAAGGACGCGGGCGAGCGGGTCGTTCTGTTGCCCGCGGTCGAAACCACGGGGGGCGCGCCGAAATAATCCGAGAGTTGAGTCACGGCGGCCGCCGCCCGTGGCTTTCTATAGTGGCCGACTCACCGAGGGAACGTTTGGACGGTCATGGCGAAGGAGCGCTTTCGACGCAGCATCGCGGCGGCGCTTGCCGGTCCTTCGGCGCGCGATGAGCTGCTCCAGCTGCTGACGGGCTACGAGCACGCGCTGGAGCCCCCGAGCGCGCCGGGTCCGTCGCTGCACGCGATCCTCGACAACGTCAAGGACCCGATCGTGACGGTCGCCTCCGACGGCCGCGTCCTCGGCGCAAACACGGCCGCCGGCCGCTTGTTCGGGACCACCGCGGGGGAGCTCGTGGGAAGCGACGTCGCGACGCTGATCCCGCAACTCGCACCGGCGCGCGCGGCACTCGAAGCGCTCGCGGAGTCGGTGGCCGACACGTTCGTGGATGTGGCGCCCGCGCTCGTCGAAGCGCGCCGGGCCGGCGGCCAGCCCTTCACGGCCGAAGTCTCCGTCAGCACCGCGCAAGGCGGCGGCCACGCGCAATGTTTCGTGATCTGCATGCGCGACGTGACGGAGCGTCTCCAGGACGAGCAGGCGTTGCGCGAGAGCGAGGCGCGCTATCGGGCGCTCGTCGAGAACTCCCCCGAAGCGATCGTGGTGCTCGACGTCGATCAAGACCGTTTCGTCGACGCCAACGAGAACGCGGCGCGGCTCTTCAAGATCTCGCGCGACGAGTTGTTGCGCGTGGGACCTCGCGCGATCACCCCCGAGCTCCAGAGCGACGGTCTGCCTTCCTTCGGCTTGCAGCGCGGGTACGTGGACCGGGCCCTCAAGGGCGGACGGCCCGTATTCGAGTGGCTGCACCGCGACTCGTCAGGCGCGGAGATTCCGTGCGAGGTGCGGTTCATCCGGCTGCCCTCGTCGAAGCACCGGTTGATTCGCGCGAGCATCATCGACATCGCCGCGCGGCGGCACGCGGACACGCTCGCCTACGGGGAGCGGCGCGTGCTCGAGCTCATCGCGGCGAACGCGCCGCTCGAGCGCACGCTCCAGGCCGTGGTCCGGCTCGTGGAGCAACTACATTCGCCCGTTGCGGCGACGATCATGCTGCTCGAGCACGACACTCGGCGGCTCAAGCTCGCGGCCGCCTCGAGCTTGCCCGCGCCGCTGGCGGCGGCGCTCGCGGTCGTGCCGGTGGGGCTCAAGACGAGCGCGTGCAGCGCCGCGGCATCGCTCGGGCGGCAGGTCGTGGTGCGCGAGATCGCCACCGACCCGTTGTGGTCCGAGCTCGCCGAAGTGCCGGCGGCGAACGGCGTGCTCGCCTGCTGCTCCACGCCCATCGTCACGGCAGGCGAGAGGATTCACGGCACGCTCGCGCTCTATTTCGACTCGGTGCGTAGCCCCAAGACCGAGGAGCTCGATCTCGTCACGCGTTTGACGCAGCTCCTGGGGATCGCCATCCGCCGCAAGCAGGACGAAACCGCGCTCCGCGAGAGCGAGGCGCGGTTTCGCGCGCTGTTCGACAACGTGGTCGACGGCGTTTTCCAGGCCAAGCCGAATGGCGAGATCTTGTCCGTGAACCCGGCGTTCGCGCGCATGCTGGCCTACGACGACCCGCTCGAGCTCGGCGCGCGCAACATCGCCGACCTCTTCGTCGAGCCGCGCGAGCGCGAGCGGCTGATCGCGGAGCTCACGAGCTACGGGCGGGTGCGCAACTTCGAATACCAGCTTCGCAGGCGCGACGGCCGGTTCATCGTCGCCATCGAGAATTCGCGTGTCGTCGTCGACGCGGAGGGCCGCGCCCTCTACTTCGAGGGCACGGTCACCGACATCACCCAGCGCAAAGCCGCGGAACGCGCCCTGTTCAACGAGAAGGAGCGCGCGCAGGTGACGCTGCAGTCGATCGGCGATGCCGTGGTCACCACCGACGCCGACGGCAACGTGGAGTATCTCAACCCGGTGGCCGAGCAGCTCACGGGCTGGGACCGGCGCGAGGCGCAGGGCCGGCCGATCGACGAGATCATCAGGCTCACCGACGAGTCGAGCGGCGCGGACGTCGTGAACCCGGTGCGACGCTGCCTGCGCGAATGCCGCGTGGTCGAGCTCGCGGACAACGTCGTGCTCAACGGCCGGGACGGCTCCGGCATCGCCATTCAGGACTCCGCCGCGCCGATCCAGGACCGAGCCGGCCTCGTGGTCGGAGCCGTGATGGTTTTCCACGACGTGAGCCAGGAGCGCCAGCTGCACCGCAAGCTCGCGTACTACGCGAGTCACGACTCGCTCACGGGCTTCATCAACCGCCGCGAATTCGAGGAGCGTTTGTCGGGCGCGCTGCAAGCAGTGCAGAAGGACCCCGGCCGCTCGAGCGCGCTGCTCTACATGGATCTCGATCAGTTCAAGGTCGTGAACGACACCTGCGGCCACGCGGCGGGCGACCTGCTGCTCCGGCAGCTCGGCGACGTGCTGCGCGCGCACGTTCCTCAGAGCGGCACGCCGGCGCGGTTGGGCGGGGACGAGTTTGCGGTGCTGCTCGCCGACTGCACGTTGCAGCGCGCAACGGAGATCGCGGAGGGTCTGCGCGCGGCGATCGCCGCCTTTCGCTTCGCGTGGCGTGACAGCTCGATGCAGGTGGGCGTGAGCATCGGCGTTGCGCCGATCGCGGCGGCGAGCGACAGCGTGGCGAGTCTCATGAGCGCCGCCGACGTGGCGTGCTACGTGGCGAAGGATCTCGGCCGCAACCGGATCCACGTCTACGAGGAGGGCGATGCCGCCGAGCGGCATCAAGAGATGCAGTGGGTCGCGCGGATCACGCGCGCGCTCGAGGAGGAGCGGTTCGAGCTCTACTATCAGCCGATCGTGCCCATCGCCCGCACCCCTGGCGCCGCTGCGGCCGCGGCGACGGACCATTGGCCGCACTACGAGCTGCTGCTCCGCATGCGCGACGAGCGGGGCGAGCTCGTGCCGCCCAATTCGTTCATCCCGGCGGCCGAGCGCTACAACCTGATGCCGAGCCTCGACCGTTGGGTCATCAGCCACGCACTCGAAACCCTGGTCTATCGAGGGGAGCCGGGCTCTGCGCCTTACATGCTCGCGATCAACCTCTCGGGCACGACGCTCAACGACACGCGCTTCGTCGACTTCCTGCTCGACGAGCTCACGGCGGCCGCCGTTCCCGCGGGGGCGCTGTGCTTCGAGATCACCGAGACCGCGGCGATCGCGAACCTGTCGCAAGTGGTCGGTTTCATGCGTGCGTTGAAGCAGCGCGGTTGCCGTTTCTCGCTCGACGACTTCGGCACGGGGTTGTCGTCGTTGACCTACCTGAAGAACCTGCCGGTCGACTACGTGAAGATCGACGGCCAGTTCGTCCGCAACGTGACCCGCGACGCCGCCGACGAGACCGTCGTGGAGGCCATCGCCCGAATGGCGAAGGCGTTCGCCATCCAGGCGATCGCGGAGCGCGTGGAGAGCCGCGAGGTGATGCAGCGCTTGGGCGAGCTCGGCGTGGCGTACGCTCAAGGGTTCTTCATCGCCGTGCCGCAGCCGGTGGCGGAACTGCCGATCCGGTGGGGACGCGATCGAATCAGCGCTTGACGCGGAGCGCGCGCGGCGCTGCTAGGCAAGCTCCGAAACGGGTGCTTCGCGGAGCTGGCCGCCACGCTGGGGCGGACAGCCGCCGCGCCCCGAGGGTAGACTGCGCCACCATGGACTCGCGAGCTCACCTGCTGTCGGTCGCGCCGATGATGGACCGAACGGACCGGCATTTCCGGTACCTCGCGCGGCTGCTCGCGCCGCACGCACGCCTGTACACCGAGATGATCACCGCGCGCGCGTTGTTGCACGGCGACGCGCCGCGGCTGCTCGAGTTCGACGCGGCCGAGCATCCGGTGGCGCTCCAGCTCGGCGGCAGCGAGCCGGACGAGCTCGCGGCCGCCGCACGGATCGGCGCCGGTGCGGGTTATGACGAGATCAACTTGAACGTCGGTTGCCCGAGCGACCGCGTGCAGGCCGGGTGCTTCGGCGCGGCGCTGATGCGCACGCCGGACGTCGTGGCCGACTGCGTGGCGGCGATGCGCGCGGCAGTTGCCGTTCCGGTCACGGTCAAGACACGGCTCGGCGTGGACGACCACGACTCGTACGAGTTCCTGTGCGAGCTCGTCACACGCGTGATCGCGGCCGGCTGCGGCACGTTGATCGTCCACGCGCGCAAGGCGTGGCTCAAGGGTTTGAGCCCCAAGCAGAACCGCGAGATTCCGCCGCTCGACTATCCGCGCGTCCATCGGCTCAAGGCGGACTTTCCCGATCTACGCGTGATCATCAACGGCGGGCTCACGTCGGTCGCCGCTTGCACGGAGCAGCTCGCGCAGGTCGACGGCGTGATGCTCGGGCGCGCGGCCGTCGACGATCTCGAGATGCTCGCCGAGCTCGACGGGCGAATCTTCGACGTCGCGCCGCAGCCCGTCGAGGGCGCGGTGGAGGGCTATCTCCGCCACGTGGACCGCGAGCTCCAGCGCGGCACGCCGCTGCGCGCGATGACCCGCCACCTGCTCGGCTTCTACGCGGGACGGCCCGGCGGCCGTCGCTGGCGGCGCGAAGTCACCCATCTGCCGCAAGGGCGCGCGGGATTCGCGCGGCTGCACGGACTCGTTGCCGGCGTGGCGGCTCTGGAGCGCCGCGATCCGCGATCCATCGCGGCGGCGCACCGGGCCGCGCCCGAGCTGTCGTTCAACCATCGATAGCGCCGCGGACGTTCCGCCGTGCACGGCGCCGAACGATCTCGCTACAATCCCGTTAACAACTCGAACGACGAGGTGCCCGCGTGAGCGCGAATCCGAAGAAGAAGCTGTCAGGCACGATGGCCGAGCGGGCCGACGTCCACGAGCTCTACGAGCAGTCGGTGCAAGCCGTCGACGTGGAAGTCGAGTTTCTCCAGGACACCTTCCGGGCGCTGCGCGGCCGCGAGGCCTCGAGCTTTCGCGAGGATTTCTGCGGCACGGCGAGCGCATCGTGCGAGTGGGTGAGCACCGGTGCCAAGCGGCGTGCGATCGGCGTCGACGTCGACGCGGCCGTGCTCGACTGGGGCCGGCGCAACCGCGTGGCTCGGCTCTCGGAATCCGCGCGCGCTCGGGTCGAGCTGCTCAACGACGACGTGCGCACGGTCGAAACCGATCCGGTCGACCTCGTCGGCGCGTTCAATTTCAGCTACTACTGCTTCAAGACGCGCGCCGAGATGCGGGCCTACTTCGAGCGCGTTCGCTCGGCGCTCAAATCCGACGGGGTTTTCTTCCTCGACGCGTTCGGTGGTCCGGATGCGTCCGACCTCGTCAAGGAAAAGACCAAGCTCGACGGCTTCACGTACGTTTGGGAGCAAGCGGTGTTCGAGCCCGTGACGAGCCGCATCCTTTGCCATATCCACTTCAAGTTTCCCGACGGGTCCAAGATCAAACGCGCGTTCACTTACGATTGGCGGCTATGGACGTTGCCCGAGCTGCGCGAGCTTCTCGAGGAGGCCGGATTTCGCAAGACCCGCGTCTACTGGGAAGGGGACGACGGCGAAGGCGGAGGCGACGGCGAGTTCACGGAGAGCGCGACGGGAACGGCGGATCTCGCCTGGATCGCCTATCTGGTCGCTGAAAAGTAGTGGTCGCCGAAGAGCGACTCCGCCGGCCGCGGACCCTGACGGTGCTCGCCATCGCGGTCGAATGCAGCGACTGCGAGAGTTGCCGCGCGGTTTCGGCTACCGCCGTGGGCTATAATCGCCGCGGCTCCCCTCGGATGCGCACTCAAGGAAGCCATGGGTAAGGACATCGAGGTTGCGATCCTGTTCGCCGACGTGGTGGGCAGCACGCAGCTCTACGAGCAGCTCGGCGACGTCAAGGCACGCGAGATGGTCGGCCGTTGCCTCGACATCATGCGCGAGGCCACGGAAGCCAACAAAGGCACGGTCATCAAGACGATGGGCGACGAGGTCATGTCGACCTTCCCCACGCCCGACGACGCGATGAACGCGGCCAAGCGGATGCAGGAGAAGATCTCCACGGATCCCGAGCTCGCGCACGAGAACGGCCACGTGGCGATCCGGATCGGCTGCCATTTCGGGCCGGTGGTACAGGAGCAGCGCGACATCTTCGGTTCCGCCGTGCACACGGCGAACCGCATGACGAGCCAGGCCAAGGCCAAGCAGATCATCACTACGCTCGCGACCGTCGAGCGGCTGTCACCGGAGTGGCAGTCGACGGCGCGCCAGATCGACATCGCGACGGTTCGCGGCAAGGCCGACGAGGTCGTGCTCTTCGAGGTCCTCTGGCAGCCCGAGGAAGCCACGAGCATGCTTCCGGCCGTGGGCCTCGGCCGCAGCAAGAGCGCCCGGCCGAAGCGCCTCTCGCTGCGCTATCAAGGCCGCGAGGTCACCGTGGGCGAGGGCCGCAAGAGCGCCACGCTCGGCCGCGCCGAGGACAACGACGTCGTCGTCAAAGGCAACCTGATCTCGCGTCTACACGCGCGCGTCGAAGCGAGCCGCGACAAGTTCACGCTCGTGGACGAGAGCACCAACGGC
>DASUFK010000026.1:0-7406 GCA_036274615.1 Gammaproteobacteria bacterium
GCGAATCGGTGACTTTCAAAGAGAGCGATACGCCACGTTGCGCGAACGTGGTTCGGCGATTGTGATTCTAGGTTTGCTGGTTCGTGGGGGCGGCGTTTACCGCGCCGCGGCGGCTAACTGGCGGAAGGCGGCGATGAACTCCCCTTGGTTAGGGCAACTCTCGCTCATCGCCAACTTCACCCGCAGCACGCTCACGCGTACGACGGCGCCGATCTTCAGCAGCCGCAGGCGAATCGTGTGGGCACACGCTCGAGCGAGAGCGGTGTCCGCCAGGCCGATGCGCCGCAACGCGTGCATCAGCACGTAAGCCGCCGAAGCCAACCACAGGCGCAGTTGATTGGCTCGGAAGGTCGCCGTTGACAGCCGATCAGCGAACAGATCCAGCTGGGCCTCTTTGATGCGGTTCTCGCATTCGCCACGTGCGCAGTAGAAGTCTTCGTACAGCGCTCGTGCAGACAACTCCTCGATCGACAGCGACGTTACAACAAAACGCGGGTTGGCTTTGTCTCCGGTGTGCTCAGCTTTGGCAACCACCCGTCTTGAGCGACTCCAGGTCTTGCGCGTGCGGTAGACCAGCTCTTTGAAGCATCGGGCAGGCTGTTTAGTGTTGGCCGACTCCGTCGCGACCGTCTGGAGCTCAGCGCCGATCGCGCGCACCAAGCGACTGTTGCGGGCGAGCCCAAACACATAATCCACGCGGTTTTCCTCGCACCAGCTCATCAGCTCGTTGCGGCAAAAGCCGGAGTCCGCGCGCAGAATGAACCGCGTCCGCGGCCAGCGCTCACGCATCTGTTTGATGATGCGTTCGACCTCCTCGCGCGCACCCGCTGCCCCGTCAATGTTCGAGCGGCGCAACTTCGCCACCAGCAAATGCTCCCCGCAGAAGATGTACAGCGGCAGATAGCAGTAGCTGTCGTAGTAGCCGTGAAAGAAGCGACCTTCCTGGTGCCCGTGCAGCGGATCATCGGTCGCATCCAGGTCCAGTACGACTTCCTTCGGCGCTTCCTCCTGAGCCTCAATGAACAAATCCACGAACAACCGCTCGATCGCCTCGGCCATCGGCCGAATCTTGTGATACCGATCGACGCCTTCCTGTGGATGCAGCTCCAATCGGTTCAGCGTGCTCTTGCCTGCCAGCGCCGCGCATTCTCGCCGCCGCTTCGCTTCAAGCTTGCCCAGCAATACGCCAAACACCGGATCGTGCCGCAGCTGCTCGTGATCGTTCAGATCCTCATACCCCAGCGCCAGCCCGAACACCCGCTGGCCCACCAGCGTCCGCACCGGATGCTCGATCAAATCGGGAGCCCGCTTATCCACAAAGCAGCCGGCCAACCGATCGATCAGACCGATCGCTTCATCCGTGCCCTTGAGCAGCAATGCGCCGGCGTCCGAGCTGACGGTCCCGCCGTCAAACGCCGCCACCACTCGGCGGCCTTCAACGCATGAAAACTCCAACTGTTCGGCGCTACACTCTGTTTGCATCGGTCCTCCTGTGGGTGGTGATTAACTTGTTCTCGCAACTCAAGTTTCACTCACTCACAGGACCGATGCATCAACTACGGTGAGAAATCCGGGCTAGCGGCGATCCGCTCGGCAAGAACGAGGTCTCGACCGGTCCGAGATGGCACCTTGGTGCCATTCTCGGCACCGACCCCACCGCGTAGGGTGTCCGCGTCGTTCCACCGGGAGCCTGCGGATGCCAGCGGTCCATTGGTCGCGTCACTGGATGCTCGTATTCGTGCCGATCGCCATCGCGATCGAGCACGTGCCCGGAGTCAGCGCGCCGATCGTCTTCCTGATCGCGGCGCTCGGGATCGTGCCGGTGGCGCGCCTGATCGGCGCGAGCACCGAGCGTCTCGCGCACTACACCGGTGATTCGATCGGCGCCCTGCTGAACGCGCTGTTCGGCAACCTTCCCGAGATCATCATCGGCGTCACGGCGCTGAAAGCCGGCCTCTACTCGATGGTGGCCGCGTCGATCATCGGCGCGATCCTGTTCAATCTGCTGCTCGTGCTGGGACTGTGCTTCTTCCTGGGCGGCCTGCGCCGACACACGCTCGCCTTCAACCCGCAGGCCGTGCGTGCCTACGGCACGATGATGTTCATCTCGGTGATGAGCCTCGCCTTGCCGAGCATCTACGAGCGCGCGTTCGCGCCCGAAACGGCGACGATCGCGCAGGAGAAGATCAACCTGGGGCTCGCGGTGCTGCTGCTCGCGCTCTACGCCTGCTATTTGCTGTACATGATCCGCACCCATCCCGAGGAATTCGCGAGCCTCGCCAAGGACGGCGACGCGGAAGAGCCCGAGGAGCACGGGCCGCCCTGGAGCCTGTCGCTGTGCATCGGGGTGCTCGTCGCGAGCTCCGTGGTGGCGGCGGTGGTCAGCGAGATCCTGGTCGGCGCGGTGGAGGGCACCGGCGAGGTGCTCGGCCTGTCGCCGGCGTTTCTCGGGATCGTGCTGCTCGCGAGCGTCGGCGGCGTCGCGGAGGGCATGGCCGCGGTGGACATGGCGCGCAAGGGCCGCTTCGACTTATCGCTCGGCATCGCGCTCGGGAGCTGCATCCTGATCGCCCTGTTCATCGCGCCCGTGCTGGTATTCGCGAGCTACTTCGTCGGGCCGCAGTCGTTCTTGTTGTCGTTCAACGCCGGCGGTGTGATGTTGCTGTTTCTGTCGGTGCTGATCGGCTCGCTGGTGGCATCGGGCGGCTCGGGCAACTGGTACAAGGGCGTGCAGCTGATCGCCGTGTATCTGATGATCGCGCTGCTGCTCTACTTCGTGCCCCAATAGACAGGCCGCTGGCCGCCTCCCGCCGCGGCCACTTTCCCGCTCGAGGCGCGCAGTGCACACTGTAGGCGGCCTCGATCGCTGTACGACCCGCGCGGTATTCATTCCGCCTTCGCGCAAGAGAGGGGTTCCCCCAAGGCATGGCGCGGGCTCGAGATGCACACCGTTCGCTTCAAAAGGCTGCTACTGAACGTCACGCGCTTGCGGCGCGGACAGCTGTTGCGGCCGCTGCGCCACCGCTTGCGCAACAAGGGACTCTGGTCGTTCGACCATCACTCGGTCGCGAAAGGGGCGGCGATCGGCGTGTTCTTCGCGATCCTGTTCCCGGTCGCGCACATCCTGTTCGCGATCGTCGTGGCGATCGCGCTGCGCGCGAACGTCTTCGTGGCGTCGATGGCGACGTTCGTTTCCAATCCGCTCACGATGCCGATCATCTACTACTCGGCTTATCGTGTCGGCGCCGTGATCGTGCGGCAGGAAACCGCCGGCGACCCGCACGGCGACGCGCTCGAGTCGGCTCAGGAAGCCGCCGAAGCGGCGCTCGAGGTGCGGCAATGGTTTCCGGCGCTGCTCGACTGGATGTTCGCGGTGGGTGCGCCGACGGCCGTCGGCATCGTGGTGCTCGCCTGCGTCACGGCGCTCACGGTGTATGCGCTCCTGTTTGCGATCTGGGGAGCGTGGACGCGATTCAATCGACGAGCGTGAACAGCACTTCCGAGCGCGTGTTCGGGTCGTGCGCGCCGCCCGAGGCGGGCGTGACCTCGCTCCAGGCGAGCGCGAAACCGTCACGCCACGCCTTGATCGCGGGGATGAGCGAGTTCGTCTTGTTGTCGGTGATGCGCTTTTGCGCCCCGAGCGCGTCGCCGTTCTCGGCGAACGGGCGGTAATAGATCTCGAACTGGCCGACGCTATCGTCTGACCATGCGAGGCCGATGCGCTCGCCGTTCCACGCGAGATAGGCGCCGATCGAGCTGCCGGGCGTGTCGGTGACTCGGTGCTCGTGGGCCGCGAGGCCGGCGCGGAGCTCGGCGAGCGAGCCGCCGGCGAGATAGACCTCGTCGTTGCCGTCGCGCGAGTCGAACCACGCGAGCGCGACCTCGCCGCTCGCGCTGAAAGCGATGTCCGGATACTCCGAGCTGTGGCCGTCGTCCGAGCCGAGCCGCGTGACCAGCGGGCCGGCGGCAGCGACCTCCACGAGATACAGCTCCTGCGACTTGGTGTCGACGAGCGCGTCGAACACGATGAACGGCACGCCGCGCGAGTCGACGGCCGCGTTCAGATTCCAGGTGGTGGGACCCGCGGGCGCCAGGCGCTGCGCGTCCGACCGCGGGCTGCCGTCGAGATTGCGCCACTGACCCCAGACGAACTGCCGATCGGCGTCCTCGATCTCCACCCAGGCCGCGAACAGCCCGTTGCCGAACGCGCGCACGAGCGGAATCCGCGTGTCGTGCGTGTCGTCGCCGAGCGGCTGCGCCCAGCGCTGCGCCCCGTCGAAGCTCCAGGCGCCGAGCTGCGCACGCAGCGCGCCGTCGGCATTCTTCTCGTACCACGCAATGACGTACCCGTCCGCGGTGGTGGCCACGTCGGGCTCGAACGACTGGGCCGGTGTTTCCGTGAGACGCCGGTCGGCGCCCTCCGCCTGCGCGGCCGCGTCGAGCAGGCGCGTGTAGACCTCCGCGTTGCCGTCGCGCGTGTCGTACCACGCGAGCTCGAGCCCCGCGCCGGCGGGCCGCAACGCCATGCTGACCTCGTACGCGCCGTAGCCGCTGTCGCTCACCTGGCGCGCCGCCGGCCCACAGGCCGCGAGCGCCGCCGCGGCGGCGCAGAGGCCCGCAAGCCGTGCTGCGATCATTTGCGCATCCTACCGTGCCGCCAGCGCCAAGCGAGCAGCACGGCGAGCACGCCGACAGCGGCCCAGAGCGAGCTCCAGTCGCCTTCGCCGTCGTCTGGCGGTATGTCGACCGCGTCCGCGGCGTTCGGCTGGGGCGGGTTCACGTTCTGCATCAAGTAGCCCTTGAGCTCCGCCTCGTCGACGCTCTGCGGGCCGGGACCCACCGCCTCGGCACCCGGCGCTTGCCGCGCCGCGACGCGCGCGTCGTTGGCGGCGGCGAATTGCCGCGCGGCCTCGGCGAGGCCGGCGATCGGCGCGCCGAGCGCCTTCTCCATCGCGTCCGCGAACTGCTGCACGTCGGGGGCCGGCACGCCGTTCTCGAGCGCTTGCTTCACGACGAAGTCGAGCAGCCGCGGGTTGCCGCAGGTGTTGTCCGAGCAGCCGACGCCGTGCTCCTTGACGCTGTCGACGTACTCGCTGAGCAGCGTCTTCAATGTCTCGGCGTCGGGGTGCCAGTGCTCCTTGCGCACCGTCTCGATCATTCGTGCCGTCATGTCTTGATAGGCGAACGGCGACTTCTCGTCGAAGAAGCGCTTCAAGTCGAGATTGTGCTTGTCCTTGACGTAGACGTCGAAGGTCTCCTGCCACATCGCCTCGTCGACGGTCTGGTCCACGGTGGCGTCCCAGCCCCAGAGATAATCGACGAACTCGCGCATCGCGCCCGCGCCGGCGTAGCCTTCCTTCTTCATGCCCTCGATCCAGGTGGGGTTCACGTAGCGCGAGCGGAACTCGCTGCCGATGAACTCGTCGATCGTGGACATCTTCGGATTCGCGGGGTCGCGCGTGTTCGTGACCACGAGCTCGGGCGACTTGCCGTCGAGGTTGCGCACGGCGCTCGCGAGCCCGCCCATGTACATGAAGAAGTCGTCGTTATCGAGCGCGCCGTAGAGGCTCGTGGAGCTCGAGTGCACGACCTTGTCGGTGCCGGACAGCGCCATGCGGAACACGTCCTCCATCGGCTCGCCCCAGAAGCCGCTGCCGAAGCCGTGGCCCATCTTGCGCAGGTAGTCGTCGCCCATGCCGCGGTCGGAGTCCCAGGTGCCGCTCGCGGCCGCGATGTTCGAGGTGTTCAAGTTGTAGGTGCCGGGCGGCTCGTCGAAGATCCGCACGCCGGCACGCTTGTCGGCCTCCTCCGGAGAGTAACCGCGATCGATCAGGGTCTTGCGCGTCGCGAGGTAGTGGTCGCGGACGAAGTTCTCGGCCTCCTCGAGCTGCTTCACCTGCTGCACGGCCTTGTCCATCAGCAGCGTGACGTTGTTGAACATGCCCTCGGCGGCGCTCGCGATCACGATGTCGACGCGCGGCCTGCCGAGCTGCGCGCTCGGGATCACCTCTACGTCCACGACTTTGTCGCGGTCGTTCCACACGGGCCGAGTGCCGAGCAGCCAGAAGATCTGCGACTCGAGCACGCCCTCATGGCGCATCGTCTCGTCGCCCCAGATCACGAACGACACCTTCTGGGGATACTTGCCGTGCTCCTTGAGATGCTGCGCGAGCATCTCGTCGGCGAGCTTCACGCCGAGCTCCCACGACGCCTTCTTCGGCACCTTGTCGGGGTCGATGCCGTAGAAGTTCTTGCCCGTGGGGTAGGAATCGGGATTGCGGATCGGCTCGCCGCCGCCGCCGACCGGCACGAAGCCGCCGCGGAGCGCGCGCGAGAGATTGTCGAGCTCGCGTGCGCCCGACTGGACGATGCGCGCGCTCATGTCGGCCGCGAGCACTTGCGCGTCGCTCGGCAGCAGGCTCCGGTCGGCCTTCACGATCGCGTCCACCGTGGAGTCGCGAGCCGGCTGGTCGGGCGCGCGGCCGAACGCGTGCAACCCCCAGGGGATCTGCTCGCCCTTGAGCTCGACGATGTAGTCCTGGATCTGGTGGACGATCGGGTCGGTGAGGCTGCCGGGCTTCGCGAGGTCGAGGCTCAAATCCTTGTCTAGCCCAAGCGCGATCACCTTGGCGCGGATCGCGTCTGCGAACTGCGCCGCGAGCTCGGGGTTCTTGTGGAGGTTCTGGTCGAAGTCGTTGATCCGCTCGCCGAGCTCCGCGAGCTCCGGGTAGAGGCCGCCCGCGGTGAACGGCGGCACCATGTGGTCGACGAGCGTGGCGAGGCCGCGGCGGCGCGCCACGAGGCCCTCGCCCACCACGTCGACGTTGTAGACGTAGATGTCGGGCAGATCGGCGAGCAGCGCGTCGGACGCGTCGTTCTCGTCCTGGCCCACGTCCTTGCCGTCGAGCCATTCGAGCGTGCCGTGGGTGCCGATATGCACGACGGCGTCGGCCTTGAAGCTCTTGCGGAGCCACGCGTACGCGGCCACGTACTGGTGGTGCGGCGCGAGATCCTTGGCGTGGTAGAGCTTGTCGGCGTCGTCGCCCCAGGCACGCGCAGGCTGGGGCAGCAGCGCCACGTTGCCGTAGCGCACCACAGGCACGATGAAGCTCGCGTCGTCCGCCATGAGCTTCGCGTCCTTCGGGTCGCCCCAGTCGGCCACGATCTTGGCGCGCAGCTGCGGCGCGAGCTCGCCGAGCCACTGGGAGTACTCCGCGAGCGGCACGCGCGCGGCGTTGCCGGACGCGAGCATCGCGTCGAGCTCGCCCGGCGCGTAGCTGCCCACGTTGTGCGCCTTGGCGGTGATGTCGGCGAGCACCGCGTCGCCCGTGAAGGCCTCCGCGCGGCCCACGTCGTAACCGTCGGCGCGCAGCCGGTTCAAGATGTTCGCGAGCGACTCCGCCACG
>DASUFK010000027.1:0-23579 GCA_036274615.1 Gammaproteobacteria bacterium
GAGCAACCGTAGAACGAGGAGCTCGGGCACTCCGCTCATGAAAGGTGGGTTCGATTGCGCCATAGCTGTCCTTAAATGTATGCCTCGCGGGCGTCCCTGCCAATAGAGCTCTGTCACTGTCGGCGCCGGCCGGAAGGGAGGAAGGCCGGCGCCGACCTTCGAACTAGAACGTATTCTCGAGCGTGAAGCGGACGACCGTTTGCATGCCCACTCGCTCGACGGCCGTTCCGTTCTCGACGCGGGGGTTGTAGCGCCAGCGGGCGATCGCTTTGAGCGCCGCCGCGTCGAAAACGCTGCTGGGGCTCGCGTCGACGACGAACGCATCCTTGACGGCCCCCGTGGCCGTCACGGTGAACTGGACCTTTACCCAACCCTCGACGCCTCGGTACGCGAGCGGCTGCGGGTAGTCCGGCGTCACGCGGACGATCGGTTGCACGTCGCGGTCCGTGCCCATGGCGCGAATGCTGCTTCCGGTTTCGCGAACGGCAATCGCGGGACGGACGAACGTCGTTGCCTGATCGAGTGCCTCCTTCGGCATTCCGATCCGGGGTGTGCCCGGAACCTGCGGCGGCGTACGGACGACTTTCGGCGGGGGCTTGGGCTCGACCGGCGTGTCAACGCGGAGCTTGGTGAAGTCGACGATGCGCCGCTCGACCGTTTGCTGCACGTGCATCGGAACGTTGACCAGGTGAGCGAGCAGGGCAAAGAGCGCCACCGCGCAGACCGCGCCCCAAACCCCGGCTATCGGAAATCGCAGAGTCGTCATGGTCACGTCCTCCTTCGGATTGGCGCCTGCCTCGGGCGGCGGGCCGGATTCTAGGAACGACCACTGGAATCGACGTCTTGGACGGCTCCGAACATACCTCTCAGTTACAGGTATGTCAACCTACCTATTCAAGGTATACCAAAGGCGCGTCCGCGCCCACTGCAGCCGCCGAGGCCCGCGCTACCTGAAGCGCAGCGTGAACTCGCTCCCGCGGCCCGGCGAGGTCTTCACCGTGAGCGCGCCCTTGTGCAACGCCATGATCTGACGCGACACGCTCAAGCCTACGCCGCTGCCGTTGCGCTTGGTGGTGTAGAACGGCAGGAACACGTCATCCACGTGGGCGGCGTCGATCCCGGGGCCGTTGTCGGCCACGTGGATCGATACCTTGCCGTGCTCGTCGCGAGCGCCGCGCAGCTGTACGCGGCCGTCGGCTCGGCCCGCGAGCGCTTCGGCCGCGTTCTTGATGAGGTTGATCAGCACCTGCTCGATCTGCTGCGGATCCGCGCGCACGATCAAGTTGGGCGCCACCGCCGGCGCCTCCAGCACGAGACCTTCGGCGTCGAGCGCGGGACTCATGAGCGCGTGCACGCGGTCGAGCAGCGCCGCCACTTCGACCGGCGCCAGATGGGGCCGCGGCAGGTTCGTGAGCTCGCCGTAGGCTTTCACGAACTTGAGCAAGCCGCTGCCGCGCGACTGGATCGAGGCGAGGCCGCGCGCGAGATCCTGCTGCTCGTCGCCGCCGAGCTTCGCCAGCGAGAGCTCGCCGGTACCGGCGTCGAGCAAGCGATCGCGGATGAGCTTCGTGAGAGAGATGATCGGCGTCACCGAGTTCATGATCTCGTGCGTGAGCACCTTGATGAGCTTTTGCGAGTAGTCGATCTCTCGCTGCTCGAGCTCGTCGCGGATGTTCTGGAACGAGATCAGCTTGTAGCGATCGCCCAAGAGATCGAACTCCGTAGCGAACAGCGCGAGCTGGAGCGCTTCGTCTTCGATTCGCACGGCGACGAGCGCGCGGCCCTCGTCCGAGAGCTCCTCGATCGCGGCCGGAAGCTTGGCGTCCACGCGGGCGAAGGACTTGAGGCTCGAGAGGTGCGGCGTTTTGAAGAGCGCCTTGGCCTGACGGTTCATCAGCGTCACTTCGCCGCTCTCGTCGAGGCAAACGAGCGCGATGCTCACGTGCTCCACCAGCGCCTCGAGATAGCGGTGATTCGCCTCGCGCTGGAGGTTCAAGTTGCGATACTTGCCGGCGAGGACGCGGTAGGCGGATTCGAGCTCGCGAAATACCTTGCCCTTGCCGGCGAGCGGCAGGGTCACGGTGAAGTCGTCATGCGCCACGAAGGACAAGAATCCCGCGAGCTCGCGATTCACCGTCTCCACGTAGCGCACGAGCTCCACGAGCACCAGAACCGCGAGGATCGCGGCCGCCACCGGCGTGACTTGCCACCCGGTGCTCTCCACGCCGAACACTGCGAGCAGCACGAAGCCGAACAGCAACAACGCCCTCGCGGCGACGTTGAGCCTGAAGTTCTTAAAGCCCATGTTTGGCCATCTTGCGATACAGCGTGGTGCGGCCGAGACCGAGCTCTTGCGCGGCCTTGCTCAGATTGCCGCCGTGCTTGGCGACCGCACGGCGAATCGCGTCCTTCTCGAGCACCTCGAGGTTGAGCTGCGCCGATTGCGCGGGAGCGGAGCGCGGCTCGAGCAGCAGATGCTCGAGCTTGAGCGCCGAATCCTCGGCCATGATCACGGTGCGCTCCACCGCGTGCACGAGCTCGCGCACGTTGCCCGGCCACGAATAGGCGCGCAGCGCGGCGCGCGTGGCATCGGGTAACGGCGCCACGGGCTTACCGTACTTCTTGGCGAAGCGCTGTGCGTAGTGCTCCACGAGCAGCGGAATGTCGTCCTTGCGCTCGCGCAGCGGCGGCACGTGGATCTCGATCGTGTTGATTCGGTAGAGCAGGTCCTGGCGAAAGCGCTGCTTGTCGAGCAGGTCGTCGCGCGCGAGGTTGGTGGCGCAGACGATCCGCGCATCGGTGCGGATCGGCGTGTCGGTTCCCACCCGCGTCACCGAGCCGGTTTGCAGAACGCCGAGCAGCTTGGCCTGGAGCGGCAGGCTCAAGTTGCCGATCTCGTCCAGGAACAGCGTGCCGCCGGCCGCGATCTCGAAGCGGCCGGCGCGATCTTCCTTCGCGTCGGTGAATGCGCCGCGCTTGTGGCCGAACAGCTCGGACTCGAACAGCGTCTCCGGGATCGCGCCGAGATCCACGTGCACGAACGGTCCGTCGGCGCGCGCGGATGCGCGGTGGATCGCCCGCGCCACGAGCTCTTTGCCGGTGCCGTTCTCGCCGAGGATGAGCACGGCCGCGTCGGTGCGTGCCACCTTCTGCACGTCGTCGAGCAGCCGAGCGATCGCGGGCGAGTCGCCCACGATCTCGGCGGTGACCGCGGCGGTATAGCGGGAGAGCTCGCGCCGCTTCGACTCGAGGTCCTTCACCGTTTGCGCCGCCTGGCTGAAGCGCAGCGTGGCGTCCACGGTGGCGACGAGCTTCTCGTTGTCCCAGGGCTTCACGATGAAGTCGGAGGCGCCTTCCTTCATGGCCTTGACGGCGGTTTCCACGCCGCCGTACGCGGTCATGAAGATCACCTTGGTGTCGGGCGAGAGCTGCTCGATCGTGCGCAGGCAGTCCACCCCCTCCTGGCCTCCGGTCTGGCCGGGCGAGAAGTTCATGTCGAGCAGTACCACGTCGAAGCGCTCGCGCAGCGCCGCGGCGAGCCGGCGCGGGTCGCTCTCGGTGATGACGCGGCGAAACTCCGTCTTCAATACCAGCTCCGCCGTGAGCAGCACGTCGGCGTCGTCGTCGACGATCAGGATGCTGCCGGTCTTCATGCGTCTGCCCGCGTCGCCAACGTTGTTTCAGATTGAAACACAGAGGTGTTTCGATATGGAACAGCCGGGACGGCGCCGGCCATCGGCTGGCATCTGTAACTCTCTGAGCTGCAACGAGAACGCGTTGCCGGCGATGCCTGGCATGGAACGTGGACTAGCGAGCGCACCGAAACGGGGTATTCCGAAGCCGATGATCATCGAGACGCAGGGCCTGAAGAAGCTCTACCGGACGCAGCTCGTCGAGACCACCGCGCTCGAGGCCGTGACCCTCACGATCGAGGCCGGCCAGTTCGTCTCGATCATGGGGCCCTCGGGCTGCGGCAAGTCCACGTTGCTGCACATCTTGGGGCTCATCGACACGCCGAGCGACGGCCGCTACCGGTTCTTGGGCGAGGACGTGTCCCGTTACCCCGAGAGCAGGCGGGCCGCGATCCGCAAGCGGAACATCGGCTTCGTCTTCCAGAGCTTCAATCTCATCGACGAGCTCACGGTGTACGAGAACGTGGAGCTGCCGCTCGTCTACGCGAAGGTGCCGCCGCGCGAGCGCAAGGCGAAGGTGGACGCGGTGCTCGAGCGCATGGACATCGCGCATCGCCGCGAGCACATGCCGGGACAGCTCTCGGGCGGCCAGCAGCAGCGGGTGGCGGTGGCGCGCGCCGTCGCGAACCAGCCGAATCTGATCCTGGCCGACGAGCCCACCGGTAACCTCGACTCGGAGCACGGCGCCGAGGTCATGAAGATCTTGATCAAGCTCCACGAGGAAGGCACGAGCATCGTGATGGTCACGCACTCGCCGGAGAACGCGGCCTACGGCGAGCGCACCATCCGCATGCTCGACGGCAGAATCCTCGCGGACAACTCGGCCGGTGCGCGCTCGTGAAGACCTACCTCAAGGTGGCGCTGCGTAACCTCGGGCGCGAGAAGATGTACGCGCTGCTCAACGTGGCCGGTCTCGCCCTCGGCATCGCGTGCTGCCTCACGCTCGGGCTCTATCTTTTCGGCGAGCTCACGTACGACCTGCACCACGTCAATCGCGACCGCATTTACCGCATCGCCAACCGCTTCACGTTCGGCGACGGCCGCAGCACGGACTTCGCGATCACGTCGCCGGCGCTCGGGCCGATGCTGGCCGAAGAGTATCCGGACTACATTGCGAGCTTCGTGCGCTTTCGCAAGTCGCAGTCGGCCGTGCTGCGGCATGAAGGCGAGGTGGCCTACTGGGACGACATGTACGTCGCCGACGCCTCCGTCTTCGAGGTGTTCACGCACAAGATCCTCTGGGGCGATCGGAGCACGGCCCTCACAGAGCCCAACACGATCGCGATCAGCCGCCGCGTGGCGCGCCGCTACTTCGGCGATCAAAACCCGGTAGGGGAGTCGCTCGCGAACGACGCCGGCATCCAGATGCAAGTCGTGCTCGTCTTCGACGACCTGCCGGAGAGCACGCATCTGCGCTACGACGCGTTGATCGCGTACAAGGGCGGGCTCGAAATCCCGGCGGACATCACCACGCGCCGCGCGCTGCTCGGCGACCCCAACGGCTTTACCTACCTGCTGCTCAAGAAGAGCGCCGACGCCGCCAGATTCCCCGGAATGCTGAAGACTTTCGCCGACAAGAACATGGGGATTCTCGCGAGCGTCAACGCCAAGTGGAACGGCTGGCTCGAGCCGCTCGCCGGCATCCACCTGAATTCCACGGTGGGCTACGACCGCCCCAGGGGCAACCGGTTCTATCTCTACGCGTTCGCGTCGGTGGCCGTGTTCATCCTCGCGATCGCCTGCATCAACTATGTGAACCTCGCCACGGCTCGCGCCGCGCAGCGCACGCGGGCGGTTGGCTTGCGCAAGATCTTGGGCGCCGGCCGGATGTCGCTGATCGCGCAACATCTCGGCGAGGCCGCGCTGTTCTCGCTGCTTGCCACGGTGCTCGGCGTGATCATCGTGGAGGTGCTGCTGCCCTTACCGGGCGTGACCGCGCTCTTCGGCAAGCCGCTCACCCTCGACCTGTTCGGCCGGCCGCTGCTCGGGCTCGGCGTGCTCGGGTTCGGCATTCTCGTGGGGCTCGTAGCGGGCGCGTACCCCGCCGCGTATCTCTCGTCGTTCGCGCCGTTGGCAGCGCTGGTCGGGCGTTACCAGCCGGGCGGCGGACTGCGGTTGCGCGAGACGCTCGTGTTCGTCCAGTTCGCGATCTCGATCGGCGTGATCGCGTGCACGCTCCTCATGGGACAGCAGCTGCGCTTCGTCGCGTCGAAGGGGCTCGGCTTCGAAAAGGAGAACCGCGTGTTGTTCACCATGCGCGGCGCGGACCTGATCGAGCGCGAGGAGCTGATCGCGACGGAGCTCGAGAAAAACCCGGGCGTGCAGGGTGTCGCCATGAGCGCGTCGATCATGGGCCAGGACGTGGGCATCCTCACCGGCAAGGTGGAAAACGAGGAAGGCAGGATCGTCGACTTCGGGTTCAGCCTCACGACGGTGGGCGACGACTACATCCCGGTGATGGGCATCGAGATCGTCAAGGGCCGGGACTTCTCGCGCCGCCTGCTCACCGACGTGGGCGCATCGTACGTCGTCAACGAGACGTTCGTTCGGGCGATGGGCTGGAAGGATCCGATCGGCAAGCGCATCGCGCTCGGCGCGGCGGGCATCGTGCCGGGGCGAGTGATCGGCGTTGCGAAGGACTTCAACTACAAGTCGTTGCGGACGGCCATCGAGCCGCTGGCAATATTCCGCGACGACGCCGACTTCAGTCAGCTTCCGGCGGTGCAGCGGCCGTTTCAGGTGCGGCAGCTGGTCGTGAAGGTGGCGCCGCAGGAGATGGGCGCCACGCTCGGCCAGATCCAGAAGCTGTTCGCCGAGCTCGACCCCGGGCATCCGCTGCAGTACACGTTCGTGGACGTGGAGCTCGACAAGCTCTACACGTCGGAGCAGCGGCTCATGAAGCTCATCGGCATCTTCGCCGCGATCTGCATCTTCGTGGCGTGCTTGGGGCTGTTCGGACTCGCCGCGTCGAACACGGAGCAGCGCACCAAGGAGATCGGAATCCGCAAGGTGCTCGGGGCTTCGACGCTCGAGATCATCCTGTTGCTCGCGCGGCGCGTGCTCGTGCTGATCGGCGCGGGCGCGGTGGTTGCGTCGATCGCGGCGTGGATCGCGATGCACCAATGGCTGGCCGGATTTGCTTATCGATCCGCGCTGAACCCCGCGTACTTCGTGCTCGCCGCGCTCGGCGCCGGCGCCGTGGCGCTGCTCACGATGGCGCTGCAATCGTGGCGCACCGCGCACGGCGATCCGGTCGAGGCCTTGCGCTACGAATGAGCGCGCGTTTTGGATTTCCAACGGAGACTGCAATGAAGATTTTCGGTGCGTTATTCCTCTCGGCGGCGTTCACGTTGTCCGCGGCGGCGCAAACCGACCTCGCGGGCGTCTGGCAAGGCGACTTGAAGCCCGCGCCGGGAGCTTCCTTGAAGATCCAGTTCGTGATCAGCGCGAAGCCCGGCGGCGGCTATGGGGCCGTGCTCACGTCGCCCGACAACGGCGCGATCAAGGATGTGGCCGCGGCGAACGTCACCTTCGTCGACGGCAAGCTCACGGTCGATGTGCCGAAGCTCTCCGGCGGCTACGCGGGCACGCTGCGCAACGGGGTTTTCGAAGGAGAGTGGTCGCAGGAAGGGCAAAAGCTCCCGCTCAACCTTCGCACCTACACGAAGCCCACGCTCACCCAGTTGGATATCGACAAGCTCACCGGTGAGTGGATCGGCACGATGAGCAGCACCGGCGTGGAGTTCACGATGGTGTTCCGTTTGAGCGCCGCGGCCGACGGCACGTTCGGCGGGGTTCTCGACATCCCGGGCCGAAGGATGGGCCTTGCGGTAACCGACGTGGTGCTCGACGACGGCGAGTTCTCGGCGAAAGCGGCGGTGCCCGGCGAGTTCAAGGGGCGTCTCTCCGGCGACGAGATCGTGGGTCAGTGGACGCAGCCCAATATGGCCGGTGCGTCGTTGCCGCTGACGGTGAAGAAGGGCAAGTACGTTGCCCCCACCAACGACCTCGATCTATCCGCGGCGGCTCGCGAGCAGCTCGCCGGCAGCTGGCGCGGTACGCTCGGCCCGCTCGAGCTCATCGTGCGCTTCGCCACCGACGCCCAGGGCAAGACGCACGCCTTCCTGGACGTGCCGGCTCAGAACGCCAAGGACGTGCCGATCACCCAGGCTTCCTTGACGGGCTCGAAGCTCACGTTCCGGATCGCGCTGATCGGCGCCGAATACGCCGGCGAGGTCGCGGGCAACACGATCACGGGCGCGTGGACACAAGTGGGCATGACCAATCCCCTGACGCTGACACGAAACTAGTGTGGGAGACAGTCGTCTGCCGGGACTCTGTGCGGAAGCGCATCGTCCTGGAGGCCGTCGAGATGCGCGACGACGCGAAGACAGAGAGCCCAGGGCTCGATCGCACGAAGGCGGTAGCGTTCTTGACCGACCACCCGGGCGTATGGGTGCCCGGCCTCTACATGATCGGCTCGACTATCGGCATGCTCGACTCGTGGTGGTTCTTCCATCAGTTCGGCATCAACGTGTTCTTGTATAGCGATGCCGCGGACTTCCTGTTGGCATCGTTTCGCAACCCCGTTGGATGGTTGGTGATGGGGTGTTCGGCCATCATCGGCATCGGGGATTACTCGAACAGTCTCCGTTTCGCCCATTCCGGCTCGACGCGCCGGTGGCTGCGCTGGTATGGATCGCGGCGCTATCGTCAAACCGGTTGGATATTCGGCGTAGTCTTGGCCGTGGCCTACATCGCCTTCTTTGCGGGTGGGCGCGCGGACGGCATCTATCATGGACGGAGCGGAAAGTCGGTGCGAGTCACGCTGACGAGCGGCCCGGCGGCCGAGAAGACCGCTGTCTTGCTCGGCAGCACCGTGAGCTTCTTGTTTCTCTACGATCGCGGCGCGGGGACGGTGTCCATTCACCCGTATGAGAACGTGCTCACGGTCGATTCGGACGTGCCGGGCCGCGCGAACGACTGACGTTGCCGCGGAGCTTTACGCCCGCAGCCTTCAGCGAGACGAGCGCGCGGGTCCGATCTCGGTGCCGGGGCGCCGCTCGTAGCCGAGCTCGCGGCCGCGCCGCCGGTACGCCTCCGCGAGCAGCGCCGCGCGATCGCGGAACAGGTCCCCTTCGGCTAGGCCGAGCTCCGCGAGCAGCCGCTCGCCGAGCTCGGCGTCGGTCTCGAGGCGGCCGTCGGAGTGAATGTGCAGCGGCGCGAAGCCGCGCGCCGCGAGCGCGGGGCACACGAGGATCGCGCGGTGGCAGCCGATCGGGTCCTTCTCGGCGCACAGCAGCGCGACGCGGCGGGTTGCGGCGGCCGCGCTCACCCGCACGATTCCCTCCCGGAACGGTGTGGTGCGCGCGAGGCGGTCGTAATCCACCTTGCCGTCCACGTAAACGCCGTCGTCCGTCGAGCGCGCGCCGAGCTCGCGGCCGAGGAGCTCGTAGTCCACGCCGGCCGCGGCGAGGCTCGCGCGCAACCTCTCACGGTTGAACTGCGGATTGAAACGGCTCGCGGGATGCGAGCGCACGTCGGCAACGAGCTCTACGCCGTGCTGCGCCAATAGCGCCACGAGCTTCTCGATCGGGTGATTCGAGTGCCCGATCGTGTAGATCTCGCGCACTCGGGGCTCTTCGCCGGTCACGGTGACCGCTACTTCGGCCGCTTGAAGCGCTTCTCGAGGCCTTGCCAGTGCAGGTAGTAGTCGGGCTCGAGCAAGTCGCTCTCGAGCGCCTGGCGCGTGGGTTTGATGACGAGCTGTGTCTCGAAGATGATCGTCTTGGTGTTCTCGAGATACTGCGGCGCGTCGCCGGCCGCCGAGCCGCGCTCGAACGAGTCCTTGTCCGGGCCGTGGCCCGACATGCAGTTGTGCAGGCTCGCGCAGCCGGGCGCGAAGCTATCGCCTTTGCCGATGTAGCGGCCTTCGACGAGTCCCACGAACTCGCTGCACACGTTGCGGTGAAACGGCGGCGGCCGGAACGTCTCGCGCGCCACGGTCCAACGATCGGCGATCAGTCCGAACTCGATGTTCGACGTGCCCGGAATCGCCGTCGGCGCCGCGAGCACACAATAGATCGAAGGGTCGGGGTGATCGTACGTGACCGTGTTCATGCCGTTGAAGCGGTTCAAGTCGTACTTGTACGGCGCGTACGTGCCGTGCCACGCGACCACGTCGAGCGGCGAATGGTCGATCTCCGCTTCCCAGAGCTCGCCCTGGAACTTCGCGACGACACGGAAGTCGCCGTCACGGTCCTCGTAGGCGGCCACCGGCGTCAAGAAATCGCGCGAGTTCGCGAGCCCGTTCGTGCCGATCACGCCGAGCTCCGGCAGCCGAAAGTGCGGACCGTAGTTCTCGCAGACGTAGCCGCGCGCTTCGCCGTCGGGCAGCTCCACGCGGAACTTCACGCCGCGCGGCACGACGCAGATCTCGCCGGGTGCCACGTCGAGCACGCCGAGCTCGGTGCGCACCGTGAGCCGTCCCAGCTGCGGCGCGATCAGGAGCTCGCCATCGGCGTCGTAGAAGAACCGGTCCCGCATCGACGCGTTGGCGGCGTACATGTGCACCGCGCAACCGGTTTGTTGCGCCGCGTCGCCGTTGCCGCCGAAGGTGACGAGGCCCCCGACGAAATCGGTGGACGCTTTGGGGATCGGCAGCGGTCTCCAGCGCAGCTGGTTCGGCGACGCGGGCGCGTCGTCGAACGGCGCGCTGCGAAGCTTGCCCGACTCGATCGCGCGGAACGGCTTGTGGGTAGCCGACGGGCGTATCCGATACGTCCAGGAGCGGCGGCTCTGGCCGCGCGGCGCGGTGAAAGCGGTGCCGTTGATCTCCTCGGTGTAGAGGCCGAGCGGGGGGATTTGCGGATTGCTCCGGCCGATGGGGAGTGCGCCGGGCTCCGCCTCGGTTTGGAACTCGTTGCCGAAGCCGGCTTGGTATTGGAGCGTGTCGGTCGCCATCGCGGCGACGCTAACATGCGTCCGCGCCTGGCCGCCAGGGCGGGTGCGGTGCTTTGTCTCGCGCTTCATCCCGAGGTTACTCCGACCGCCGCCGTCCGCGGCTCGACGGCTCAGTGGCAATCCGCGGGTGCGCCGCGGCCTCGCCGGACTGCGTTCCTGTCGGTGTTCCAGCACGCGAACGTGCCCACACCGCGTTGGCTCGGCGCCGTGCGCTATAGTCCGCGCACGCGGAGGTGATGCGTGAAAGCGATTCGAGTGCATGGCTACGGCGGACCGGACACGCTCCGCTACGACGACGTGCCCACGCCGACGCCCGGCGCCGGCGAGGCGCTGGTGAAGATCGCCGCGGCGGGCGTGAACTTCATCGACGTGCAGCACCGCGAAGGGCGCTACAAGGGCCCGGTGCTGCCGTTCACGGTGGGCTCCGAGGGCGCGGGCACGGTCGCCGCCGTCGGCTCCGGTGTCGGCGAGGTCGCGGTGGGCGATCGCGTGGCCTATGCGATGGTCGTCGGCAGCTACGCGGAGTACGCCGTGGTGCCGGCGAAGCGGCTCGTGAAGTTGCCGCCGAACGTGGAGTTTCGCTCGGCGGCAGCGGTGATGTTGCAAGGTCTCACCGCGCACTACCTCACGCACAGCACTTACGCGTTGAAGCGCGGCGACGTCGCTCTCGTGCACGCCGCGGCGGGTGGCGCGGGTCAGCTCGTGGTGCAAGTCGCGCGGATCTGCGGCGCCACGGTGTACGGCACCGTGGGCGGTGCCGCAAAGGCCGAGATCGCGCGCGCGGCGGGCGCGCACGAGGTGATCGACTACAAGACGCAAGATTTCGAGGCGGAGGTGAAGCGCCTCACCGGCGGCCGCGGCGTCGACGTGGTGTACGACTCCGTGGGCAAGGACACGTTCGACAAGAGCCTGAACAGCTTGCGGCCGCGCGGCATGCTCGCGTTGTTCGGCTTCTCGAGCGGCGCGGTGGCGCCGTTCGACCCGGCCGTGCTCGGCGCGAAAGGATCGCTGTTCCTCACGCGTCCCGGCCTGAACCAATACGTCGCGACGCGCGACGAGCTCGTGCAGCGCGCTGCGGATCTCTTCAAGTGGCTCGGCTCGGGCGAGCTCGAGCCGCGCATCGACCGCGTGCTGCCGCTCGCCGACGCCGCCATCGCGCACCGCGAGATCGAAGGGCGGCGCACCACCGGCAAGTTGCTGCTCGAGCCGTAACGCAAGTGTCTCCGCCCGCGTCACCCAGGCGCCGCACAGGCTCGCGCACGAAACCGCCGCGCGCGGCGGCGGGCGCCGATCGCATGCCGCCGCTGCCGCCGGCGCGGTTGACGCGCGCACAGCGGCGCGCGGCGCGCGAGCTCGAATCGGGCCGGCGCGGCAAGGTCATCGGCCCATTCGTGCCGGCGTTGCGCAGCCCCGAGCTCATGAGCCGGCTGCAACGGCTGGGGGAATATCTGCGTTACGACAACGTGCTCGGCCGGCGGCTCACCGAGCTTGCGGTGCTGCTCACGGCGCGTTCGTGGACGCAGCAATTCGAGTGGGCGCTGCACGTGAGCATCGCGACCGAGGAGGGCGTGCCGCACGCCGTGATCGAGGCGATCGCCGCGGGCCGTAGGCCGCGAGCGCTGCCGGCGCAAGACGCGGCGGTCTACGACGTCTTCGTGGAGCTCCGCGACACGCAAGCGGTGAGCGACCCGACGTACGCCCGCGCCGTCGCCGAGCTCGGCGAAGCCGGCGTCATCGATCTGATCGGCGTGATCGGCTACTACTCGACGCTCGCGATGATCATGAACGTGGCGCGCACTCCGCTGCCGCCCGGCTACACCCCCCAACTCCCCCCTCTCGAAAAATAGGGACATGTTACTTTTTTCGCTGTGATCGGCCCGCAGGCTGCGACGGCAGTGAGCGCGAAAAAAGTAACATGTCCCTATTTTTCTACTTGGAGCCAGACGTGTTGCGAGAACGGGTCGAACGCTACGCGGCCCGCGTCGATCAAGAAGGACGAGCCGACGAGCGCGAGCGGAGCGTCGGCCGCGCCGATGCTCGAGCAGCCGCTCGCTCCGTCGGGACGAGCGTAGATCAGCACGTCGTCCGCGCTTGCGGCGGACGTGCCGTCTTCGGCCACCACCTCGAACCGCTGACTCGGCGGGAGCTTGAGCATCAACGCCGTCTCGCGCACCGGCGGTACGCACGCCGACAACACCGCGGTGCGGATGACGAGAACGTCGAGTCCGCGCCGCACGAGCGCGCCACGCAGCTCGCGGAAGTACGCCTCGTTGATCACGATCGAATGACGAAAGGCGGTGTCGGCAAAGCCCGGGTCGAGGATGCCGAGACCCGCGACTTGTCCGAGCCTGATCGGCACCGCCGGCAGCTGCCGCGGCGCCGGCGCTCGCGGCTGCGAATCGTTCGCGAAGTAGCCGGCCGTGGACGTCGCGACGAATCCGGACGCGCGCAGCCGCTCGCCGCTGCAAAAGCGCGCCGCCGACGCGCGATAGAGACCTCCGCCGGCGTAGTCGATCGTGAACGCCGCGGTCGACAGGAAGTCCGTGCCGATGATCCCGGCCTGGCGGAACGGCAGGCCGTCGATTCCCGCGTGACTCGCGGGCGTCAGGCGCACCGTGCCCCAGCTGCCGAAGAAGCGAAAGCCGTCGAAGCGGTCCAGCGTGCCCGCGTTCGGTCGTGGCGCCGGTCCGGCGAATGCCGCAGCGTCGATGGTGCTGTAGTTGCTGCCGTGGTCGATGAGGAAGTAACCCGAGGCCTCGCCGATCGTCGCGACAACGTACGGCATCGATTGCGCCACGGTCATCGGCAGTCGGTCGCCGAAGCACTCCTCGAGCAGCTCGGCCCCGAACGCCGGCTGTGCGGCGAGCGCGCACAGCAGCAGCAGCCGGCGAGATCCTCGCCGCCGCGTCGACGTGCTCGCGGTCTTCGAGCGGCTGCTCCGGAAGAGGCTGTTGCATTTTGTACTACGCATAGGAGCTTGGAATCGTCCTGGTCGTGTGATAAATGGACGATTCGCCACAACTGTACGCAATGGTTTCTCAGCGCCTGCGTGGCGAGCCTACCTGCATTGTAGGAGCCGAAAAAAAGTCCAGCGGTCTTTTTTCACTACAGGGGGACACATGAGCGTCATCGACGGCCGCAAGGCCATCTTGTTCCTATCCGGCGCGGTCGCGCTGGGGGTCGGAACCGAGCAAGCGTTTGCGCAAGCCGCACCGCCCGCGCCGGCCTCGCAAACCTTGGAAGAAATCACCGTCACGGGATCGCGCATCGTGCGCAGCAACTACTCCGCGCAGACCCCGATCGTGACCGTTGGCAAGGAGGACTTCGAAAGCCGCATGAACGTGGGCCTCGAAGCCACCTTGAATCAGTTGCCGCAATTCAGCGTCGCGGGCTCGCAATCCGCGCTGAGCCGCGCCCAGACGCCGTTCCCGGCGGCCACCGAGGCGCCCGGCGCGGCCACCATCAACCTGCGCTCGCTCGGCTTGAACCGCAGCCTCGTGCTCGTGGACGGCAAGCGCGTGCAGCCCGTCAACGGATTGCTCGTCGTCGACGTGAACACGATTCCGTCGGCGGCCATCGAACGGGTCGAGGTGATCACAGGCGGCGCCGCGGCGGTGTACGGCGCGGACGCGATCGCCGGCGTCGTCAACTTCATCCTCAAGAAGGATTTCGAGGGCTTCGACGTCAACGTGCGGTATGGCGTCACCGAGGAGGGCGACGGTAACGAGACATCGATCAACGGCATCTTCGGCGCCAATTTGGACGGCGGCCGCGGCAACGTGATGATCGGCGCCGACTACAGCAAGCGCGACATCATTCTCTCGAAGGACCGAGACTGGGTCCGGGAAGGTTGGAACGACCCGAACACCAACGGCGGCGGTCTCGGATCATCGAACCTGTCGCAGTTCGGCGCCCTCTACATCGACCAGAACGGACATGTGTTCGACCCCGCCAATCCGGTGGCCTATACGGGCCCGATCGGCGGCGCCTCGGGCTTCAAGAAGAATCCCGGCACGCCGCCCACCGGGGGCGCGCTCGGCTACAACGATTTCGAGCACAGCTATTTGCAGCTGCCGCTCGAGCGCTACTCGGTGTTCGGCTCGGGCCGCTACGGGCTCACCGACAACGTCGACGTGTTCGTCGACGCGCGCTTCTCGAAGAGCTTCGTGACGTCGAAGGGCTTCGTGTCGAGCGTGTTCAACGTCTGGTCGCCGAGCGTCCCCTACAACTCCGCGTGCGACGATCCACGCAAGCCGACGTTCGGCCAGTGCGCGTCGCGGCACCCGGTGCCCGGCGAGCTCGCGGCGCTGCTCGATGCGCGCACCGACATCTTCGGTAACCCGACGCCGAACGCCAACTGGTTGTACTCCGGCGGGTTGGACTACATCCCGAACTTCACCACCGAGACCACGAGCGACGTCTATCAGATCATCGGCGGCCTCAAGGGCGACGCGACACTCGGCAAGCACGATTGGCACTGGGAGGCGTACGCGTCGCACGGCGACACCACCGTGAGCGCGCGCCAGCCGGAAGGATTCCCGAACTTCCAGCGAATCCAGAATCTGTTCCAGGCCGACCAGTACGGCAAGGGCTTCGACATCTCGCAGATATCGGCCACCACGCTCGGCGTCACGGGCCATTGCACGTCGGGCCTGCCGATCTTCACGCCCGCGGGCGCGGTCGACAACACGCCGTCGGTGACGAAGGATTGTGCCGATTACATGTTGCTGCGCATGAACGACATCACGTCGTTGACTCAAGACGTGGTGGAAGGCACCGCGTCCGGCTCGATCGCGCACCTGCCCGCGGGCGACGTGCTGCTCGCGTTCGGCGCCGATTACCGCGAGGAGAACTTCCAGTTCAATCCGGACTCCGGCTTCAACGCGAACCAGAGCTATCCGAACGTCGTCCAGAACATCATCCTGCCGGTGTCGGTCGACGGCTCCACGGACGTGAAGGAGGTCTACGCCGAGATGGCGCTGCCGCTCGTAGGCGGCGGCAAGATCGTGAAGCTGTTCGAGCTCGACCCCGGCGTGCGCTACTCCGATTACGACTCCGTCGGCAAGGTCACGACTTGGAAGGCGCTGTTCAACTGGGAGGTCAACGACGTGCTCCGGTTCCGCGGCGGTAAGCAGGTAGCGAACCGCGCGCCGAACGTGGCCGAGCTGTTCACGCCGGTCGGCGGAAGCCAGATCGACTTGGGCGCGCCGGACCCCTGCAACAGCCTGCCGATCACCCCGAATCCCTGGGGCAATCGCCCGGAGAATCCGAACCGGTTCAACTTGCAGGCGGCTTGCCAACAGCTCATGGTCCGCGACGGCGCCCCGGCGAGCTTCTATGTTCCCGGGCAGGCGAGCGCGAACAACTACCAGCTCAACGTGTTCGGCTTGACGTTCCCGTTCCCGTTCTCGATCGGGCTCATCCAGGGCAATCCCAACCTTCAGTCAGAGGAAGCGGACACGCTCACGTTCGGCACCGTGTTCAGCTTCGATCGCTGGTCGCTCGCGGTGGACTGGTACGACATCGAGCTCACGGGCGCGATCGTGGCGCCGACGTTCAATGCCATCTATCAGCAGTGCTTGGATCCGAAGTTCAATCCCACGATCGCGGCGCCGGCGGGCTCGGTTACCGGAGCTCAGATCTTGGCGGGCAATCCGCAGTGCGCGCTGATCAACCGCGAGTGGGTGGGCACCGATACGTTCACGGGACAGACCGGAGGCCCGCGCACGTTCGATTCCCAGTTCTACAACGCGGGCGGCATCACGTCGGAAGGCATCGACCTCCAGTTCGACCGCCGTTTCGACCTCGCGGGCGGCAATCTCAACCTGGGGCTCGTGTGGGGCTGGCTCGACCGGTACGAGCGTTCGCCGTTCGACGGCGCGCCGTTCATCGACTACACCGGCACGTCGTTCGTCTCGATCAACGAGAGCATCAACTTCCTGTACGACTACCGCACGCTCACCACGTTGCACTACGACCGATCCTCGTGGGGCGTCGGCATGCGCTGGCAGCACTTGCCGTCTGTTGGCCCGGCGTCCGGCACCAATACGCTCCCGGTGGATAGCTACGACTTGGTCGACGTGTACGCGAACTGGCAGCTCAAGGACAAGTATCGTCTCCAGGCGGGCATCGACAATTTCCTGAACAAGGATCCGCCGGTAGTCGGAGCCACGGCGACCAACGCCGCGCGCGGCTCGACCAACAGCAACTACGACGGGTTCGGCCGCCGCTACTTCGTGGGCCTGAACATTTCCTTCTGACGGCATGAGACGGCACGCCGCGCTGCGACCGG
Source organism: Gammaproteobacteria bacterium (assembly GCA_036274615.1). Taxonomy (GTDB): domain Bacteria; phylum Pseudomonadota; class Gammaproteobacteria; order Steroidobacterales; family Rariloculaceae; genus FEN-1219. Next base: position 16,948 of record DASUFK010000027.1, read on the forward strand.
CAGCGCGGCGTGCAAGTCAGAAGTGGTGCCAGGCACCGGGGGGCGGCGCCTGGCACCGAGCCCGCCGCGCGACGGGGGGAGGGGAGCGCGCGGGGCTCAAAGCTAGGAGATCACGCGGCGCGCTGGGCCGCGGCCGGCGCGCCCGACGACTCGAGCGCCACGGCGATGCCGTGAATCACCGCGGCGATCCGCACCGCGCTCTGCACGCCTTCCGCGCTCACGCCGGCCTTGCGCACGACTCGCTCGTGAGCGGTCACGCAGGTGCCGCAGCCGTTGATGGCGGACACGGCGAGCGAGTAGAGCTCGAAGTCCGTCTTGTCCACGCCCGGATTGCCGATCACGTTCATCCGCAGCTTCGCCGGCAGCTTCGCGTACTCGTCGTTGCCGACGAGGTGCGTGAAACGGTAGTAGACGTTGTTCATCGCCATGATCGTCGCGGCCGCGCGCGCGGCAGTGACTTGGGCAGCGTCGAGCTGCGGCAGCGCGAGCGCCTCGACCTTGTCGAGCAGCGCGGGATTGCGCGCCGCGATCGCGGACGCCAGCGCCACTGCGAGGATCTGCTGCGGCGCGAGGCCCGGGGCGCCTTCCGCGGACAGCACGGTCGACACGTTGAGCTTGAGGTCCTTCGCGTGCTCCGGGATCGCGTTCTTGATATCGGTCAAATCCACGTTGTTACTCCTCTATTCCGTTGCACAACCATCGGGTGCTCCCGGGTCCCGCCATCGGGCAGGGACCCGGGTGCGCGGGCTCAGGCGGCCTTGAGCGTCTCTTCGCCGCGCTGCCAATTGCACGGGCAGAGCTCGTCCGTTTGCAGCGCGTCCAGCACGCGCAGCACTTCGTTCACGTTGCGGCCCACGTTCATGTCCGTCACCGACGCGAACCGAATCACGCCCTGCGGGTCCACGATGAACGTTGCGCGCTTCGCGACACCCTCGGGGTCGAGGATGCCCAACGCCGAGCTCAGGTCCTTGCGCAGGTCCGCCAGCATCGGGAACGGCAGGCCCGTGAGGTCCTTGTGGTCCTTGCGCCAGGCGAGATGCACGAACTCGCTATCCACCGACGCCCCCAGAACTTGCGCGTCGCGGTCCGCGAAGTCGTCGTTCTTCTTGCCGAACTCGGCGATCTCCGTGGGGCAGACGAACGTGAAGTCCTTCGGCCAGAAGAACAGCACGAGCCACTTGCCCGCGTAGCTCTCGTTCGTGATCGTGGTGAATGCCGTCTCGAGGTTCTCGGAGACGGTGGCCTTGAGTGCAAACTGCGGAAGCTTGTCGCCTACGGTCAACATCGTCGCTTACTCCTGGAATTCGTTGCTTCGAGGGGCATCCTAGGCGCCGGCTCAAGTTCTATCCAACGGTATGTTTGTATCACTACGATCTAGCCAGTAGATCGAACGAAGGCTGAAGGCGCATCGCGGCTTGTCCGGAGGTCTGCGCCCGATAAGAATGTGGGCGTTTCGAGGGGGCTCGCTATGCTGTCCAGGTCGAAGTGGTTGGGGCTGATCGTGACGATGCCATGGGCCGCGAACGCGGCCGAGCAGCACTGGCTGGGCGCCGCCGAGCGTCTGCAAACGGATGGCAAGGTCGTCGAGTTCCCGCTGCCGAAGGCGAACAGCGGGCCCACCACGATCGCGCTCGGCATCGACGGCTCGCTGTGGTTCACGGAGAGCAGCGGCAACCGCATCGGCCGCATGAGGCAGGACGGCTCGGGCCTCGTCGAGTTCGTGCTGCCGAACACCGACAGCTCGCCGCGCATCATCGCGCTCGGCGCGGACGGCAACATGTGGTTCTCCGAACACACCGGCAACCGCATGGGGCGCATCACGCCGCGCGGCGACATCGCCGAGTTCTCGATCCCAACTCCGAACAGTCAGCCGCGCGCGATCGCGCTCGGGGCCGACGGCAACATCTGGTTCGGCATGTTCGCGGCCGGCAAGATCGGGCGCATAACGCCGGCCGGCGCCATCACCGAGTTCGCGATCCCCACTCCGAATAGCGGTCCGCGCGCGCTCGCAGCCGGTCCCGACGGCAACATCTGGTTCTCCGAGTATCGCGCCAGCAAGATCGGCCGCATCACGCCGGCGGGCACGATCACCGAGTTCGCGCTGCCACGGCCGAACTCCGGTCCGGGCGACATCACCACGGGCGCCGACGGCAATCTCTGGTTCGTGGAGCTCGCGGGCGGCGCGGACGGCCAGCAGACCGACGGCAACCGGGTCGGCCGCATCTCGCCGGCCGGTGCGATCACCGAGTTTCAGATCCCGAGCGCGGGCGGCTCGCCCACCAACATCGCCGTGGGCCCCGACCGCAACATCTGGTACACGAAGGGCGCGGCGCTCGGCCGCGTGACGAGGGACGGGACGATCGTCGAGCTCCCGCTCGGCGCGGGTGCGCGCAGCGTGGGGCTTACGGCCGGAAGCGACCGGCAGCCGCCGGCGCGGCTCGTGAACCGGCTGTGGTTCGCCGACGGCGCCGGCAACAAAATCAGCTACTTGAGCTTCGAGCCCGCGCCCTAGCGCGGCGCTGGGCAGTTCGCCACGGAGCCACGTCGCCATGGCAAAAGGACGGGCTTTCCGCTAGCGTGTCGACCTTTCGTGCCCACGCTCCGGGCACAAGGAGAGGTTCCATGCGAATAGCCCCCGTACTCCTCGTCGCGTCGCTGGTGTTCGGCGCCGCGGCCCACGCCCAGCAGCCCACACTGTCCACCGATCAAGACAAGACGCTCTATGCGCTCGGTCTGCTGATCGGCAGCCAGGTCAAGACCCTGGGGCTCACGTCCGCGGAGCTGCCGATGGTGTCGGCGGGCTTGAGCGACGCGGTGCTCGGCAAGGATCCGAAGGTGGACCTCAACACCTACGGCCCGAAGGTGCAGGCTTTCGCGCAGGAGCGCCAGCAAGCGGCGGAAGCGGCCGAGGAGAAGAAGGCGGCGGCCGCCGCGGGTCCCGAGAGGCAGGCGGGCGCCGCGTTCCTCGACAAGCTCGCGAAGGAGCCGAATGCGACGCGCAGCACCACCGGCCTCGTCTATGTGCCGGTGAAGGTCGGCACGGGCGCGAGCCCGACCGCGACGAGCAACGTCAAAGTCCACTATCACGGCACGCTGCGCGACGGCACCGTGTTCGACAGCTCCGTGCAGCGCGGCGAGCCGATCACCTTCCCGTTGGACCAGGTGATCAAGTGCTGGACCGAAGGCGTGCAGAAGATGAAGGTGGGCGGCAAGGCGAAGCTCGGTTGCCCGGCCGAGATCGCCTACGGCGACCGGCAGATGGGCTCGATTCCGCCCGGCGCTGCGCTGCTCTTCGAAGTCGAGCTGCTCGACATCGAAAAATAGGCGTCGGCTCTTTCCTCGTTCGATCGGTGCTCGGACGCGCGTGCGGCGCGTCCGAGGCCGCTTACCGCAATTCGGCCTTGATCTCGCGCAGTTTCGCCTTCACGGCGCCGGCGTTGTCGGAGCCCATGCGGATCAGCAGCTTTTGGCCGGCCGACAGCGACTCGAGGCTCGGGTCGGCGAACTTGTAGTAGACGCTCGGCTGCACGAGCCGAACGGGCTGCGGCACGTCCGGCGTCGCGAGCAAGTGATCGATGACTTCGAGCAGCCGCGTGTTGAAGGAGCTGTTCGGATGGCCGAGCTCCTCGAACGATTGCTGGAATAGCGGCTGCCAACCGCGGTAGAGCCCCACGAGCGTCTTCGCGTCGAGTGTCTTCACCACCGCGACGAACGGCGCGTAACGCGCGTAGTTTTCCCGCGCGATGACCGTCGCGTCGCCGCCGTTCGATGTCACGAATTTGCCCGGCGCCGGCTTGATCGGCCGCTGCTGCAGCGCCGCCTTTTCCCGCGGCAGATTGTCGATCGTGACCACGACGTTGCGCACGATGCGCTGCGGCACCAGGAACTGCTTGACCGCGTTGCTGCCGAGCAGCTCCGTGAGCCCGCCCTGGACTTCCGCGTCGCTCTCGTCGAGAGGCGGCAGCGGGATGGCGCGCTCGGGCTGCGGCGGCGCTGTCTCGATCGGGCGCGGCGCGGGCACCTCCGGCGGCGCAGAAGCTGTGGTCGTTGCGGCCGGCTCCACCTCGGGGACGCGATCGCGCTGATAGACGTAGACACCGATGCCGGTGCCGACGAGCAGCACCGCGAGCCCAACGCCCCACATCCAAAACGAATCTTTGCTGGCTGCTCTCATGATTCGGCTCCTGGAAATTCCGCTGCGCCACGAGGGCCCATGTGGTCTTTGTCGCCGCCGGCGGCCCGGAAGTTGCACCGCGCTTCCATGAGCCGGCCGCGTGAGGCGTTGACGACAACGATGATTTCGATTCTAGCGTGAGGGCGGACTGCGCCGCACCATCGCCGCGCGGGACGCGCGCGCTCAGCGGCCGTAGGGCCGGTAGGGCGCCCGCACGTGGACGATCACGCCCGCGGCGAACGCGGCCAGAGCGCAGTAGAACATCAGGCGCCAGCCGTGCCGTGCGGGCTCGATCACGGCGAAATCCTTCACGAAGATGGTCTCGCACGCGCCGTTGCCCTCGTCGTTGCGCGTGATGCTCGTGCCGCGCGTGCCTCCGGGGCTCGTGTAGCTCGCGAGGAGTCCCCGTACGTGGATTTGATCGCCGATGCGCACTCCCGCAACGCGGTTGCGCACGAGCGCGTCTGCCGAGAGCAGATGGTTGTTCGACACTTGGTTCGTCGCGAAGCGCGCCCACGCCTCCGCATCCCGCGTCTCGAAATTGCACGTGAAGATGCCGTTCCAGAAATCGATCTTGCGCAACGTGGGGCTGAACGCCGTGTCGCTCCATACGACGCAGAGGTCCGCGACGTTCAGATGATCGTTGGCGCGCCGGTGCATGGTGCTGTTGCCGTCGTGCAGCCGATAGGAGACGACGAGGCCGTAGAGGTCGTAATCGAACTGCGGCTCGATCTTGTAGCTCACGCCGGCGTAGGCCACGGAGAACGGACGCTCCTCCGTGACGGTCTGCCGCGGCTCGGCCTCGAGCTCGTCGCGAAACGCGAGGCCGGCCGGCAGATCGTTTCGGTGCCAGAACGCTACGAGCGCCACGAGCGCGCTCGCGGCGAGCAGCACGTTGTTGAGCTTGCGAATCACTGGCTCCGTTCTCGCAACCGCGGATCGCCCGCGAGCATAACGGCCGGCGGCTCGCGTAAGCGCGGGCTCGCGTCACGGCTTTTGCGGCTAAAATGCGGCGCGTGGTGCAGGAGTTCGACTACATCATCGTGGGCGGCGGCACTGCCGGGTGCGTGCTCGCGAACCGCCTATCGGCCGATCCGGACGTGAGCGTCTTGCTGCTCGAAGCGGGTGGCAAGGACGATTATTTCTGGATTCGCGTGCCGGTGGGCTACCTCTACACGATCGGCAACCCGCGCACGGATTGGTGCTACGTCACCGAGCCGGATCCGGGGCTCAACGGGCGCACGATCGGCTACGCGCGCGGCAAGGTGCTCGGCGGGTGCTCGTCGATCAACGCGATGATCTACATGCGCGGCCAGAAGGCCGACTACGACTACTGGGCCGCGCAGGGCAACCGCGGCTGGTCGTGGGACGACGTGTTGCCGGTGTTCAAGCGGTCCGAGGATTACAAGCACGGCGCCGACGAGTATCACGGAGCCGGCGGCGAGCTGCGAGTCGAGGAACGCCGCGTGAGCTGGGATATCCTGGATGCCTGGCGAGATGCCGCCGCCGAATGCGGCATCCCGAAGATCGCGGAGTTCAATCGCGGCGACAACTTCGGCACCGCGTACTTCCAGGTGAATCAGCGGCGCGGGCGGCGCTGGAGCGCGGTTAACGCGTTCCTGAATCCCGCACGCCAGCGCGCCAATCTCGAAGTTCGCACCGACACGCACGTCGAGCGGATCACGTTCGAGGCTCGCGACGGACGAGATCACGCTACCGGCGTCGTTGCCCGCGGCGGCGGGGGCGTGCAGACGATTCGCGCGCGGCGCGAGGTGCTGCTCGCGGCGGGCGCGATCGGCTCGCCGCAGCTCCTGCAGTTGTCGGGCATCGGTCCCGGCGCGCTGTTGCGCTCGCACGGTATCCCGGTCTTGAGGGACGTGGCCGGCGTCGGCTCGAATCTGCACGATCACCTGCAGATCCGCATCATCTACAAGGTGAGCAACACCGTCACGCTGAACCGGCGGGCCGGATCGTGGCTCGGCAAAGCGGCGATGGCGCTCGAGTACGCGTTGCTTCGGACGGGGCCGCTCACGATGCCGCCTTCGCAGCTCGGCGCATTCGCGAAGAGCGACGAGCTCCGCCCGGCGGCGAATCTCGAGTGGCACGTGCAGCCGTTGTCGCTCGACAAGTTCGGCGACGGGCTGCATCCGTTCGACGCGATCACGCCGTCGGTGTGCAATCTGCAGCCCACGAGCCGCGGGCACGTTCGGATCAAGAGCGCCGATCCGGCGGCGCACCCCGCGATCAGGCCGAACTATCTCGCTACCGAGGACGACCTCGCGGTCGCCGTGGCCGGCATGCGCTTCACCCGCAGGATCATGGCGGCGAACGCGCTCGCGCGCTTCGCCCCGGAAGAGTGGAAGCCCGGTCCGGAGCTCGTGAGCGACGAGGACCTCGCGCGCGCGGCCGGCGCCCTCGGCACCACCATCTTCCACCCGGTCGGTACGTGCCGCATGGG
>DASUFK010000028.1:0-5946 GCA_036274615.1 Gammaproteobacteria bacterium
TGAACGCGGTGGATCCCGATCTGCGCGACTTCAAGAACCGCGGCGGCAAGATCGTGATCTATCACGGCTGGGCCGACCCCGGCGTGATGCCGCAGCGCACCGTCGACTTCTACCAGGAGATGATCGACTTCGCCGCGAAGGCGCACGGCGGCGACGGCGCCGCCTACACGAGCGAGTATTCGCGTCTCTACATGATGCCCGGTATGGGCCACTGCCGCGGCGGCAACGGCCCGGACCAGGCCGACTGGATGACCGTGATCTCGGGATGGGTGGAGCAGAACAAGGCGCCGGCCAGCGTGGTCGCGCGCAGCGTGCGCGACGGCAAGACCGTGACCACGCGGCCGCTGTGCCCGCACCCGCAAGTGGCGCGCTACAAGGGCAAGGGCGACACGAACGACGCCGCCAACTTCGAGTGCGCCGCGCCGAAATGACCTGAGCTTGGTGCCAGACGCGCCTAGAAGGTCTTGCCGATCGTCGCGGCGTAGCGGTTGCCGGTGTAGGAGTACGCCGCGATGTCGGCGTCGTTGTCGGAGCGGCGGTAGTCGAAGGCCACCCGCCAACCGCGCTTGAGATCGCGGCTGGCGCCGACGCGGGCTTCTTCGAGCCGCTCGTCGCTCCCCCCGGCCACGTCGTAGCTGCTCCTTCGATAGCTGACGCCGCCGTCGAGCTGCCAGGCGCGTGCGACGCGCCGGCGGTAGCCGACGGCCAGGCGCTGCCGATCCGGGCTCGCGCCCGCGGTGACCCGGTCGTTACGCTCGAGGTCGAACGACACGCGAACCCCCTCCACACGCGGCAGCAACGACACCCCGAGCCGCCACTGCGAGCCCTCGAGGAAATCGAACTGCGAATCGAGCGCGCTCACGTCCTCGTATGCAACAGCGAATACGAGCCGCGCGCGTTCACCCACCGCGCGTTGCGCGCGTGCGCCCACGCCGAGCTCGGCTTCGAAGTCGTTGTCGCCGAGCGTGCTGCGGTCGTAGTGCGGGCCGATCTCGAAGCGCCAGGCACCGCTGCGCCGCTCGTACGCGGCGCCGACTGCAAGCGACGTCTGGTCGAACTCGCCGGCGTCGGGATAGGTCACCGCGTACGCGCTCATGTCGAGGCGCAGCGGCACGCTCGGGCCGGCGGAGCGCGTGGCGAACGCGAGCACCTCGAGCAGCGAGCTCTCGCCCGACCGCCCGGCCGGCAGCGTGAGCTCGTCGACGAGCGCGACGTTGTCGTCGTAGCCGACGGACGTGTCGACGAGTCCCGTCCACGACGCGCGCGGAGCGGAGGGCGGCGCCCCCAGGTCCGCCAGGCGGTCGGCCGCGAGCGCGGAGATCTTGTCGTCGCCGCTCGCGCGGGCCGTCGAGAACGCGGCGCGCGCCTCGTCCCTACGCTCGAGCTCGAGCAGCGCGAGGCCGCGATTGTAGGCGGCAATGCCTGCCATGCTCGGGAAGCGCTCTGCCAGCGCCGCGAATTCGCGCTCCGCATCGGTGTAACGGCCGAGCTTGAATTGGCACACCGCGATGTTGTACGGGACCGACGGTCCGTCCGCCCCGGCGGCGCGCACCGCCTCGAACAACTCGAGCGCGCGCGCATAGTCGCCGCCCACGAACGCGGCCGACGCCTGCGCGAAGGACGCGTCGGAGCCTTCAGCCGCGTTAACGGCAAACGACATCGCTGCGGCGAGCAACACCGCGAGACGCAGAACGCTCGAAACCATCTCCTACCGCAAGTACCCGCGCGGACGCGCGACTCCGGTAGTTTAGCCGTGGGCGGCTCGGCTTAGGTCAGGGGCGGTTCTGCCCGGGAGGGCTCGGGTTGCCGTTACCGGGATTGCCATTGCCCGGATTACCGTTCCCCGGGTTACCGTTGCCCGGCGATTGCCCCGGTGGATTCGAATTGCCGGGCGATTCAGGGCGGCCTGGCGGCTCCGGCGGCTTGCCGTGCCCTGCCTGCTCGCGGTTCTCGCGCGCTTCCTCCGAGACCTGCTGCCCGAGCTCCCGGCCGCGGTCGCGCGCCTGCTCGGCTGTCTCACGGCCTTCGCCCGCGCCTTCCGGCGGACCGGGGCGGTCCTCCTCCGGCTTACCGCGATTATCGGCGTTGTCGCGGCCCCGGGCCGGCGGCAACGCGATTCGCCGAGTGATGTCCTGCGGGCCCGTTGCGTGCTCGGGCAGGAGCACCATCGTGAGATCCAACGTATCGGCCGGCGGCTGCGCGTAGCTCGGCGCGGCGAGCAACGCCGGCGCAGCGAGGACCGAGAACGCGACGATTTTCGAAAACATCCGCTTGCTCCGCAGTGTGTTGCTATACACACGAACCACTCGCGCTCGCGTTCCCTACGCCGGCGGCGCCCTGCGGGCCGCAATGCGACAGAACCACGGCCGCGGGGCCATCTCCGGTGGTCAACACGTCCACGACGAACGAGCGCCGCTTGTCGCCGTGCTGCACTTCCACCACCACTTGACCGCTGCCGGCATGCAACCCGATCAGCGGCAGGGTGAGCTGATTCACGCCGCGGTCGAGATCGGTGCGCCAGCTCACCTCGCGCTCATCGGCGAAACCGCTCAAAGCGATCTCGCCGCGCAGCGCGATCCTGATCTCCGCGTCCGCGAGCGGCTCGGGCGAGCTGAGCGCCACGCTCACGTCGCGCTGCTCGTTGACGTTGAGCACTATTTGGGGCGCCGACGACGGCGGCGGCTCTACAACTCTTTCCGGCACTTGTACCGGCCGAAACGCGATGATGGCGAGCGCTAAACCGGCCGCCAACGCGGCGCCGACACCCACCCCCAGCCAGAAGCCGCTCGGCCTTGCGGGCGCGCCGGACGCTGCCGCGGAGATGGCTCGCTGCACGACGTCGTCGCTCGGCAGCGGGATCGGCAGATCGCGATCGGCACGCAACACCGCGAATGCGTGGGCCGCGTTGCGGCAGTCCTCGCAGCGCGCGAGATGCTCGGCCGCGGCGCGCTTCGCGAGGTCCCCTCGCCCGTCGTCGCGCTGGAGCACGCTCAATACGTCTTCGCACTTCATGCTCGGGCTCCTGCACGCTTGCGTGCCGCGCTCTCTTCCTGCTCTCGACGCAACAAGGTGCCGAGCCGCACGCGAGCGCGGTGCAACCGTGACTTGAGTGTACCTTCCTTCAAACCCGTGATGCCTCTGAGCTCGGCCAGCGTATAGCCCTCGACGTCATGCAGAGCCAGCAGTCCGCGCTGCTCGCGGTCGAGCTTGCGCCACGCGGCGTCGAGATGCCGCCCGTCCAAGAGCAGGTCCGCGAGCTCGGCCGGCCCGGGGTCGCCGCTCGGGTGCCCCGACAGATCCACGGTCTCCATCGACTCCACGTGGGTGCGCTCGTAGCGCCGCGTCCAATCCACGAACAGCCGGTACATCACCCGAAGCAGCCAGGCACGAGGCTGATCGAGCGTCTCGAGCTCGGCGAGCCGCGGATACGCGCGCACGCAGACCTCCTGCGCCAGGTCTTCCGCATCGTGGATCGACCGCGTCAGCCGGTACGCCGCGCGGTACAACACCTCGTAGTGCGGCTCGACCAACGCGGCAAACCGCTCGACTGCCGAAGCCGGCCCGTTTGAGTGCACTCTCGTCTATCCCGGCGCTCGCGACCCTCACCCGGTATTACACGGATGAGGCGGCGCTTCGGTTCCCCTTGCGTTCAGTGCGCAGGGCGGGCGCACGTTATGTCGATTGTACGGAACCAAGAGCCGTTCCATCCGTGTTCTAGCTCAGAGCCGCTCGTGGCGGCGGTGGAACAAAGGATCGGCATGGAATTCGCTCGCAAACTCTCTCTCGGCACCCTGCTCACTGCGGCCACGGTCTTGGCCGGCTGTTCCGGCGGAGGTGGCGGCGACGGGCCCGCGGCGCAGAGCTCCAAGCTCAGCGTGTCCCTCATGGACGCCCCAGTCGACGGCGTCACCGCCGTGAACCTGGAGATCAAGTCGATCTCCCTCAAGCCCGAGAACGGCCCGGCCACCGATCTGCCGCTCGCAAAATCGCCGATGAAGGTGAACCTTCTCGCACTCACCGACAAGAACGCCGCGATCCTCATCGACGGCGCAACGATCGCCCCCGGCAAGTACGAGTGGCTCTCGATGGACGTGAACGCCGACTTCGACGGCGTCTTCGACTCGTCGGTGATGACCGCGAGCGGCGGCCAGGAGGAGCTCCGCGTGCCGAGCGGCCGAGTGCGGCTCGTCGACGGCTTCGAGGTCGCCGCGAATCAGGCGGTGATGCTGCTGTTCGACTGGGATCTGCGCCAAGGGCTCGTGCGTCCGCCGGGGCAGCCCGGATACATGCTGAAGCCGGCGTTTCGCATGCTCGACGTGAAGGCGCTCGGCGTGCTGAAGGGCACCGTGGCACTCACGACGATCGTCGCCACGGGCGACCCCAACGGCTGCGCGAAGGACGCCGCGGACTTGGACGTGGGCAACGTCGTCTACGTCTACGCGGGCTCGGGCATCTCGCCCGACGACGTGGACGGCAAGGCGCCGGACCCGGTCGCGACGGCGAAGGCGACCGCGGCCGCGAACGGCGACTACACCTACCGTGTGGTGCTCGCGCCCGGCGACTACACGGTCGCATTCACCTGCCAGGCCGGGAACGACGACCCGGAGGCGGACGAGACCGGCACGGCCACCGAGATCAAGCTAATCGGCGCAGTGAACAAGACCGTAGTCACCGATGTAGAGACCATAGCCGATTTCTGAGTGCAGCCTCACTAATCCCAAGTGAGCATTGGGCCCCGCGCAAGCGGGGCCTTTTTTTAGTCGTGTCTCACTTTGGCCGCCGCGCTACGGATGACGGCCGCGGCCGTAGCTCGCGTGGCCCTCCCGAGACCGTCGCGGCACAGGGATGTGCCGCGAGGAGCCCCAGGGACGGTCTTCCGGCGTGTCTCGGGAGGACCGTTCGAGGTGCGGCCGCAGCACACCGCAACAAACAACCGCCAAAGTGAGAACACGACGCGCACTCCCACCCATTGGACATTTGTCATAAGCCCAGCTAACTTACGCGGCTTCCAACCGGCAGATCCGGTACAAAGAAGAACTCGAACTTCCCCGGGGGAACGATGCGACACATCCTGGTGATCAATCCCAAGGGCGGTTGCGGCAAGAGCACGATCGCAACCAGCCTCGCGGCCTACTTCGCCTCGGAGGGGTATGCCACGGCCCTGGCCGACTACGATCCCCAGGCCTCCGCCCTGAGCTGGCTGGAGGAGCGGCCCGCGGACTTCGCCCCGATCGCGGCCGTCCCCGGATTCGAGTCGGGCCTGAAGGCGGTGCCGCGGTCGGCGGAGTACGTGGTCATCGACTCGCCCGCGGCCACGCGCGGCAAGGAGCTCACCGAGCTCGTGCGCAAGGCCGAGACGATCATCGTGCCCGTGCTGCCGTCGCCGATCGACATCAAGGCGGCCGAGCGGTTCGTCGAGGAGCTGCTCGACATCGCCAAGGTGGCAGACAAGAAAGCGAAGGCGGCGCTCGTCGCGAATCGCGTGAAGGAAAACACCTTGATCTTCGAGGAGCTCGACGACGTGCTCTCGCGGCTCAAGGTGCCGTACGTCGCGAGCTTCCGCGAGGCGCAGAACTACATCCGCGCCTACCAGCGCGGCCTCGGCATTCACGAGCTGCCGCCCTATCTCGCGTGGCCCGACTGGGAGCAGTGGGATCCGTTGATCGAGTGGCTCGACTCGCGCCGCTCGCTGCCCAAGGCGAGCTGACGCGCAGGAAGGAGCAAGACGGTGTCAGACACCAAGGGTGTCAGACACCGGGAGCGAAGACACCTCCGGTGTCATCGAACGGAAAAGTAACATGTCCCCACTCTCGTCCAAATTAGCCTACTGACCTAGGCGCAGAGAGACGTTGAGCCTCCTCCAGGTAAGCTGGTTGGTAACCACACCTTCCGCGGCTTGCCAACAAAGGAGACTCAACGTGAAGCGATTCTGCAGCCTATTTAGCC
>DASUFK010000029.1:0-19885 GCA_036274615.1 Gammaproteobacteria bacterium
GTGCGCGAGCTCGCCGCCGAACACGAGCGCGATGCCGAGCATGCCGACGAGCGCGGCGAGCGCCACGGAGGGCGTGAAGCGAGTGCCGTAGATCGCTCGCTCCGCGACGATGTTGAACGGCACCGTCATGCTGAACATCACGGCGATCACGCCGGACGTGAGGTACCGGGACGCGACGTACACCGCCACGTAGTTGAGCCCGCAGTAGAGCGCGCCTTGCAGCACCACCGGCAGCAGCTGGCCGCGGCGGAGCCGCAGCGGCAGGCGCTGCGCGAGCGCGATTGCGAAGAAGACGAGCGACGCCGTGCCGAGCCGTAACGCGACCGCCACGTGCGGCGACGTGCCATTCACTTGCGTGTGAACGCCGTACCACGTCATGCCCCAGATCAGCACCACGCTCGCGTAGCCGAGCGCGATGCCCCCGCGCCCGTCGAAGAACCGCCGCTCCGCTTGGCCGTGCATCGCGCCTCCCGCGCGAAACGAAAAACCCCGCGTGGCGATGCACCGCTCGGGGTCCGAAGGAGCGCGCAGCGTACGCCGCGCTCGCCCGAGCAAGCGGCCGCCCACGCCGCCCCCGCGGCTTGCGGGAGGAGCCCCGGGCGCCGGAGCCCGCGTGTAGACTGTCGATCCCGATCGGAGCGTCGATGACCCCAGTCCTGCACTACATCTACGACCCGCTCTGCGGCTGGTGCTACGGAGCCGAGCCGCTCGCGTGGGCCGCCGCGGGCGTCGACGGTCTCGCTCTCGAGATGCACGCCGGCAACTTGTTCCCGGCGCCCACGCGCCTGCCGGAGTCGATGCGCCGCTACATCCAGCAAGCGGACGCGCGCGTCGCCAAGCTGAGCGGCCAGCCGTACGGCGAGGCGTATCTCGGCGGCCTGCTGCACGACCCGGCGCTGGTGCTCCACTCGCCGCCGGCCATCGCCGCCGTGCTCGCCGCGCAGTCGCTCGATCCTCCGAAGGGGCTCGCGATGCTCAAGGCGATCCAGCACGGGCACTACGAGCGCGGGCTGCACGTGATCGAGCCCGAGGTGCTCGACATGCTCGCGGCGGAGATCGGCCTCGACCGCGCGGCGTTCGCGGTCGCGAGCGCGGCCGCGCCGGTGGGCGCGCACATCGAACGGTCGCAGCAGCTCATGGGCGCCGTCGGCGCGCACGGGTTTCCCACGTTCGTGCTGCAGAACGGCAACGACTGGTATCCGGTGCCGCACGGCCGGTTCGCGTCGAGCCCCGCGCAGTTTCGCGACTGGCTCGGCGCGCAGGTGGCTGCGCTCGCGCCGCGTCACTGAGATCCGCGGCAACGGCCCGTGACCCACAAGCCCGCGCTCGCCGTCCTCGATCTCGCGTTCGTGCCGCACGGCGCCACTCCGGCCGACGCGCTGCGCAACACGCTCGACCTCGCGCGCCACGTCGAGCAATGGGGCTACCGGCGCTTCTGGCTCGCCGAGCATCACAACATGGTGGGCATCGCGAGCGCGGCCACGTCGGTGGTGATCGCTCACGTCGCGGCGGGCACGCGCACGATCCGCGTCGGGTCGGGCGGCATCATGCTGCCGAACCATTCGCCGCTCGTGATCGCCGAGCAGTTCGGCACGCTCGAGTCGCTTTATCCCGGCCGCATCGATCTGGGGTTGGGACGCGCGCCGGGCACGGATCAGCTCACGCTGCGCGCGCTGCGCCGCAGCAACGCGAGCGCCGACTCGTTTCCGCGGGACGTGCTCGAGCTCCAGGCGTATCTCGGGCCGCTGCAGCCCGGTCAGGCCGTGCAGGCGGTGCCCGGCACCGGCACGAACGTGCCGATCTGGATCCTCGGCTCGAGCCTCTACGGCGCGCAGCTCGCGGCCGCGCTCGGTCTGCCGTACGCGTTCGCGTCGCACTTCGCGCCCGACGAGTTGCTGCCTGCGCTCGAGATCTATCGGAAGAACTTCCGGCCGTCCGCACAGCTCGACCGGCCGTACGCGATGGTGGGCGCGAACGTGATCGCTGCCGACACCGACGCGCAAGCGCGCCGGCTGTTCACGTCGGCGCAGCAGGCGTTCACCAACTTGTTCCGCGGCGCGCGGGGGCAGTTGCTGCCGCCGATCGACGACATCGAGACCTACTGGACGCCGCTCGAGAAGGCGCAGGTGTCGCGCATGCTCGCGTGCTCGTTCGTCGGTGCGCCGGCCACGGTGCGGGCCGGGCTCGAGCGATTCGCGGAGGAGACGGGCGCGGACGAGGTCATCGTGGCGGCGGCGATCTACGATCACCCGGCGCGGCTGCGCTCGTACGCGATTCTCGCGGACGCATTCGGCTTGACGACAGGAGCACGGTGATGGGCCACGATTTCCGCGCGCGCTTGAAGCGCGGCGACAAGCTGCTCGGCACGATGGTCACGCTGCCCACGGCGGCCACGGCCGAGATCCTCGCGGGCCTCGGCTTCGACTGGCTGTTCGTCGACGGCGAGCACGGCCCGCTCGAGACGGGCGAGCTCGGGTCGATCCTGCAAGCCGTGAGCCGCGACGTGGCGTGCCTCGTGCGCGTGCCCGAGGCGGCCGAAGTGCCGATAAAAAAGGCGCTCGATCTCGGCGCGGCCGGCATCATCGTGCCGCAAGTGAACACGGCGGAGCAGGCGGCAGACGTCGTGCGCTTCGCGCGTTATACGCCGGAAGGTGCGCGGGGAGTGGGGCTCGCGCGCGCGCACGGCTACGGCATGCGGTTCAAGGAGTACGTCGAGAGCGCGAACCGCGAGATTGCGGTGGTGGTGCAGGCGGAGCACGCGCGCGCCGTCGACAACATCGAGGCGATCGCGCGCGTGCCCGGCGTGGACGCGGTGCTGCTCGGGCCCTACGACCTTTCGGCGAGCTTGGGGAAGACGGGGCAGGTGGACGACCCGGTGGTCGTGGCCGCGATCCGCCGGGTCACCGACGCGTGCGTCGCGGCCGGCATGCCGCTCGGCTACTTCGGCGTCACCGCGGCCGCGGTGAAACCTTACGTCGAGCGCGGCTACACGCTGATCGTCGCCGGCGTCGACACGCTGTTCCTCGGCCAGGGCGCGCGCACCCTGCTCGGCGATCTGCGCGCGATGTCAGCCCCCGAAAAATAGGGACATGCTGGCTTTTCGCGCCGCGCGCGCGGGCGCGGTGCCGTGCGGCTCGGCGCGAACCCTTACTTCCAGCGATCGTCTTCCGCGGGCTTCTTCGGGTCGGCGGTGATGTTGAGCACGGCGCAGTGGTGGTACGAGAAGCCGCCTTCGCGCACGCCGGGATGCTCGGCCATGAACTCGATGACCTGCAGCTGGCAGCCTTCGCAGGTGATGTTCGGCACCGTGATCTCGGTCTCCCACTTGGCCGTGGGCTTCTCGGTGTGCGGCCAAAGACCGTCGGCGATCAGCGGCGGCTGCGGGTTCGCGACGATCGCCGCCGATTGCGAGCGCGGGCCGCGCTCCGTGTCGTGGGTAGTGACCGCCGGATCCGGCGGCAGCAGGTTGCGCTTGCGCGCGAGCGCAATCCGGTAATGGCCGGGATGGAAGACGGTCTCGTCCACGACGATCTTGAGCTTCTGTCCGCCGGTGACGGCCGTGACCGCGCCCGTGGGCATGCCGGGATTGGCGAGGGTGCCGCCGCAGGGCGCGACCTTCTGCGGATCGCCCTTGTCGTCCTCCACGAGCCACGAGGCCGGCTCGAGCAACTTGAAATGGGCGTTGACGACGGGCGCGGCGAGCGCGCCGACGGCGGCCAACAACGAGACGTGTAGCTTGTTCACGCGGATCTCCCGAATCCCGACGCCGCGCGGCACGTGCGGCCGCACGATCCTACACGCACCCACGCCGCGAAAAATAGGGACAGGTTACTTTTTCGCCCGCACCTCGCAGTGAGGCTGCGGCTCGGCGAAAGGGCGAAAAAGTAACCTGTCCCTATTTTTCGCGGGACACGCGGACCTGTATGCTGGCGGCCCCGCGCCAATCGAGCCGCCAGAGGAGGGCCACGCGGATGACCACCAAGACGATCAAGCGGCTGCACGCGGCGTACCGCGACGACATCGCCGATCTCACCACGCGGCGGCCGGTGCCCGGCGCCGAGATCGAGCAGGTCGACCCGTTCCTGTTCCTGAACCACCACGGTCCTCAGGTCTACCCGCCGCGCAATCGCGGGCTGCCCTTCGGCCCGCACCCGCATCGCGGCTTCGAGACGGTCACGTTCATCCTCACGGGCGAGCTCGCGCACCGCGACAGCGCGGGCCACGAGAGCATCATCAAGGAAGGCGGCATCCAGTGGATGACCGCGGGCAGCGGGCTCGTGCATGCCGAGATCTCGCCCGAGGAGTTCAAGCGCGCCGGCGGTCCGCTCGAGATATTGCAGCTCTGGGTGAACTTGCCGCCGAAGCTCAAGATGACGGCGCCGCGCTACGTCGGCTTGCAGCGCGACGAGATCCCCGCGATCGCGACGCCGGACGGCAAGGGCACCGTGCATCTCGTATCGGGCCGCTGGAACGGCCGCGACGGCGCGATGCAGCCGCTCTACGACGTGTTTCTCTGCTGGACCGACCTCGCCGCGGGCGGCCGCGTCGCGTTCGAGGGCGCGGCCGGCCGCAACGTGTTTCTCTACGTGGTGCGCGGCTCGATCAAGATCGCGGGCGCGCAAGCGCCGCACTATCAGCTGGTCGAGCTTTCGGACGACGGCGACACCGTCGACATCGAAGCGGAGACCGACACCGTGCTGCTCGTCGGCCACGCGCCGCCGATCGGTGCGCCCGTGGTGTCGTACGGTCCGTTCGTCATGAACACGCGCGACGAGATCGTGCAGGCGATCCGCGACTACGAGGCCGGCAAGTTCAACGCGATCCCGGCGGGCCGAGTCGCTTGAGCGGCCGCACACCGCGTCCTGCAGGTGCGGCGCGTCCGCCACCCAGGGCGGTCGGCGGCGGCAAGCGCCCGGTCCGCAACGTGGTCTTCGACCTGGGCGGCGTGCTCGTCGACTGGCGGCCGCAGGCGCTCATCGACGCGTTCTACAGCGAAGCCGAGCTCCGCGCGGCGCTGCGCCGCGAGGGGTTCCAGCATCCCGATTGGATCGAGCTCGATCGCGGCACGATCGACGAGGCCACCGCGGCCGCGCGCATCGCGGCGCGGCTCGGGCGTCCGCAGGGCGAGCTCGAGCAGCTGTTCGCGAGAATTCGCGAGGCGTTGCAGCCGGTCCCGGCCGCCGTCGAGATCGTGCGCGGATTGCGCGCCCGCGGCGGGTTGTCGCTCTACGTGTTGTCGAACATGGCCGAGCCGATCTTCCGCCACCTCGAAATGCGCCACGAGTTCTTCGGGCTCTTCGACGGGATCGTGATCTCGGGGGCGATCAAGCTCGTGAAGCCGGAGCCCGCGATCTTCGAGCACTTGGCGCAGCGCTTCGCGATCGCGCCGGGCGAGACCGTGTTCGTCGACGACATGCCTGCCAACGTCGCGGCCGCGCGCGAGCTCGGGTTTACCGCGATCCAATTCGAGAGCGTGCCGCAATGCGAGCGCGAGCTGCGCGAGATCCTCGGCTGATCCGTCGACCCGTCGCGGCGCCGATCCTGCTCGCGTGCGTCGCCTTGTTCGCAACGTCCCTCGCTTCCGTGGCCCAACAGGCGCCGCACAACCTCGACGACTATCTCCGCGAGCATTGGTGGGGCGTACGAAAGGACGACGTGGCGGCGTTGTTCGACGCGAGTGACGTGCCGCGTCTCGAAGAGCTGCTCGCGTCCGAGACACCGTACTGCGGCGCCGTCGTGAGCATGCTCGTGATCTTGGGCGACGAGCGAGCGGTGGACGCGCTGATCGCGTTCGTGCAGACGCCGTATTCGGACCCTTCGCTCGCCAGCGTCTACGAGAGCGCGCGGGGCGGCGCGATCACGGGATTGGGGCAGCTGGCGCGCCGCATCGGCAGCGAGCGCGCGTTGACGTATCTCATCGACGGGCTCACGCCCGACGTCTGGGCGAAGCGCAACGTTCGCGGCGTCGCCACCTGGACGAAGGACTATCAGGAATACGACACGCTGCTCGGCGAGTACGCGATCCACGGTCTTGCGTATTCCGGCGATCCGCGCGCCGGCGAGGCGCTGAAGTCGTTGCAGCGGTCGCCGACGCCCGAGCAAGCACGCTTACGCAAAGGCCTCGACAAGACGTTGGAGCTCTGGCTCGAGACTTACGACCAGGTCGCCGCGACGGGCCTCGATCCTGCGGAAGCGTACTCCGAGCTGCAGCGGCGCCGCGCGGCCGAGCCGGCGGCCGAAGGAGCCGAGGCCGGCAAGTGATGCCGGCCGCGCGGCCGAGCGCGGCGGCGGGCTAGCGCTTCTTCGCGGCGCGCTCGGGCGGCGTGCCGAGCGGAGAATCGAGCAGCGCCATCGCGGCGTCGTACACCGAGTCGACTTGCTCCGCGCCGTAGTGCGTGAGGCGCGTGGCGAAGATTCCGGCGACGAGCAGCGTGAGCGCGTCGCCGAGCCGCTGCGGCTCCTTCGCGCCCATCTCGGCGCAGAGCTCGCGCAGCCGCCGATTCACCTCGAGCTTGTGCTGGCGGATCACTTCTTTCGCGGGGTGATCGGGCTCCACCACTTCGACCGCGGCGTTGGTGACGGGACAACCGCGTTGCGCTTCGTCGCAGCAGAGCTTGTCGCGAATGCCGGCGAACAACGTCTCGAGCTGCTTGCGCGGCTGACCCGCGTACGGCGCGACCACGGAGTCCCACCACTCGAACACGCGCTTCGAGTGATCCTGCAGCACTTCGACCACGAGCTCGTCCTTCGACGAGAACACGCGATAGAGCGTGACCTTGGTGGTGTCGGCTTCCGCGGCGATCGCGTCGACGCTGACGCCGCGAATTCCGTATCGATAAAAAAGATTCTTCGCCGCTTCGAAGATGCGGTCGCGCGCGCAGCTGTCGGTGGTGCACTTCGGGACTTTGTCCGCGAACGGCGGGGTGACGTGAGTGAGCGTATCGGGTGTTGACATGTTACTTACCGGTAAGTATCCTGCCACGTAACTGAACGGTATAGTAACACGTGAACCCCACTCAAGCGAACTCCGCCCGGCCCCTCCAGGATTCTTTGGCAGAGACCGGCCATTCAGACGCTAACTCATTGATCAGGGAGGTCCTTTCCATGCGTATCGTCTATCGTCTAGTGCCGGCTCTGACCGTCGCTTTCGTTCTCGGCGGCCTCGGCGCGCTGCTCGCCGGCTGCACCCCGGGCGAGGCCAAGAACGCCGCCGCCGCGCCGCAGGCTCCGCAAGTGACCACCGCCGAAGTGGCGGTTCGCGATCTGCGCGAATGGGCCGATTTTACCGGCCGCCTCGAGGCGGTGGGCAACGTCGATGTCCGGGCGCGCGTGGGCGGCTACGTCGAGTCCGTGAACTTCGCCGAGGGCGGCCGCGTGGAGCGCGGCGACCTGCTGTTCCAGATCGACCCGCGGCCCTTCAAGGCCGAGGTCGACCGGCTGAACGCCGAGCGGGAGCGCGCCAACGCGGAGCGCGAGCTCGCGCGCTCGTACAGCGATCGCGCCGAGCGGCTGCTGGCCCGCAACGCCACCTCGCGTGAGGAGTACGAGCAGCTCGCGGCCAACGCAAGCGTCGCGGACGCGAAGCTGGCAGCGGTGCAGGCCGCCCTCGAGGCCGCCAAGCTCAATCTGTCGTTCACGCGCGTGACCGCGCCGATCGCGGGCCGCGTGTCGCGCGCGATCGTGACGGCGGGGAATCTCGTCGACAGCTCCACGCTGCTCACGACCCTCGTCTCCGACGATCCCGTCTACGTGTACTTCGACGTCGACGAGCAGGCGTTCCTCGAGCAGGTGAGCGCGCGCAGCGCCGGCGGCGAGCCCGTGGAGGCGTACGTGGGCCTCATCAACGAGGAAGGCTACCCGCACGCCGCGCGGCTCGACTTCGTCGACAACCAAGTGGACGCCGATCACGGCACGATCCGCGCGCGCGCGGTGCTCGACAACGCCGACGGCCAATTCACGCCGGGCCTGTTCGCGCGACTGAAGCTCGTGAGCCCGCGCCACTACCGCGCCGCGCTCGTCGACGATCGCGCGATCGGCACGGATCTAGGCCGCAAGTTCGTGTTCGTGGTCGACGACCAGAACGTCGTGCAGTACCGGCCGATCGAGACCGGCCGCGTCGTGGCGGGGCTCCGCGTGGTGAAGAGCGGGCTCGATAGCGGTGACGTGGTCGTGGTCAACGGCCTGCAGCGCGTGCGTCCCGGCGTGACCGTGGCGCCGACGCAGGTGGCCATGGAGCGCGACGTTCCCGCCGCATCGCTCGCGCGATTCACGGCGGACGGCGGCGCGGATGCCGAGCTCGCGGGCGTGAGCCCCGCCGCCGGGTCGTACAGCGCGTTCTGAGCGCGGCAACAAGAGGGGAGAGACCCATGGAATTCTCGCAATTCTTCGTAAAGCGGCCGATTTTCGCCGGCGTCTTGTCGGCGATCATTTTTATCGGCGGTGCTCTGTCGCTGCGGCTCCTGCCGATCAGCGAGTATCCGGAAGTGGTGCCGCCCACCGTGGTGGTGCGCGCGAACTATCCCGGCGCGAACACGCAAGTGATCGCGGAGACCGTGGCCGCGCCGCTCGAGCAGGCGATCAACGGCGTGGAGGACATGCTGTACACGTCCTCCACGTCCACCGCCGACGGACTGATGACGCTCACCGTGACGTTCGCGCTCGGCACCGACCTCGACAAGGCGCAGGTGCTCGTGCAGAACCGCGTGAATCGCACGCTGCCGAAGCTGCCGGAGGTCACTCAGCGGCTCGGCGTGGTCACGGAGAAGGCGACGCCCGACCTCACGATGGTCGTGCACCTCGTGTCGCCCGATCACCGCTACGACATGCTGTATCTCGCGAACTACGCGAACCTGCACATCCGCGACGAGCTCGCGCGCATCGACGGCGTGGGCGAGGCGCGCGTGTTCGGCGCCGGCGAGTACGCGATGCGCATCTGGCTCGACCCGGACAAGGTGGCGGCGCTCAACCTCACGGCGAGCGACGTGGTGCGCAAGATCCGCGAGCAGAACGTGCAGGTCGCCGCGGGCCAGCTCGGCGCGCCGCCCGAGGCGAACGCGGCCGACTTTCAGCTGCTGATCGACACTCAGGGACGGCTCGTGGACGAGCAGCAGTTCGAGGACATCGTCGTGAAGACCGGCGAGCACGGCCAGATCACGCGCTTGCGCGACGTGGCGCGCGTGGAGCTCGGCGCGAGCACCTATGCGCTGCGCTCGCTGCTCGACAACGAAGAGGCGGCCGCGATCCCGATCTACCAGCGGCCCGGCAGCAACGCGATCCAGATCTCCGACAGCGTGCGCGAGCGGATGGCGGAGCTCTCGAAGGACTTCCCGCAGGGCCTCGACTACCAGATCGTCTACGACCCCACGATGTTCGTGCGCCAGTCGATCGACGCCGTGGTCCACACGCTGTTCGAGGCGCTCGCGCTCGTCGTGCTCGTGGTGCTCCTGTTCCTCCAGACCTGGCGCGCGTCGCTGATACCGCTCGCGGCCGTGCCCGTGTCGCTCGTGGGCACGCTCGCGGTGATGCACCTGTTCGGCTTCTCGCTGAACGCGCTGTCGCTGTTCGGCCTCGTGCTCGCGATCGGCATCGTGGTCGACGACGCGATCGTGGTGGTCGAGAACGTGGAGCGCAACATCGAGCGCGGCCTGTCGCCCGTCGACGCGGCGCGCGCCGCGATGCGCGAGGTCACGAGCCCGATCATCGCCACCGCGCTCGTGTTGATCGCGGTGTTCGTGCCCACGGCCTTCATCAGCGGCCTCACGGGGCAGTTCTACAGTCAGTTCGCGTTGACCATCGCGATCAGCACCGCGATCTCCGCGTTCAACTCGCTCACGCTGTCGCCGGCGTTGTCGGCGCTGCTCCTGAAGCCGCACGGCGCGAAGCCCGACCGGCTGCAGCGCGGCATCGACCTCGCGTTCGGCTGGCTGCTCAGGCCGTTCAACGCACTGTTCACGTGGGCGTCGCACCGCTACGTGGGCGTGACGGGCCGCGTGCTGCGCCGCGCGGGCATCGCGATGCTCGTGTACGCGGGCCTCATCGGCCTCACGGTGCTCGGCTTCGCGAGCGTGCCCGCGGGCTTCATCCCGCAGCAGGACAAGCAATACCTGATCGCCTACGCGCAGCTGCCCGAAGGCGCGACGCTCGACCGCACCGAGGCCGTGATCCGGCGCATGAACGAGATCATGCAGGCGGAGCCCGGCGTGGCGCACACGGTGTCGTTCCCCGGCTTTTCGATCAACGGCTTCGTGAACGTGCCGAACACCGGCATCGCGTTCGCCGGCTTGTCGGACTTCTCGAAGGACGGCAAGCACGTGACCACTTCCGGGCGCTCCGCCTGGGAGATCGCCGCGGCGCTCAACCAGAAGCTCGGTGCGATCCAGGACGCGTACATCGCGGTGTTCCCGCCGCCCGCCGTGCAGGGCTTGGGCCAGATCGGCGGCTTCAAGCTGCAGATCGAGGACCGCTCCGGTGTCGGCTTCGACGAGCTGTACGCGGAGACGCAGAAGATCGTGGGCCGTGCCTATCAGACGCCATCGCTCGCGAGCGTGTTCTCGGGCTTCCAGGTGAACGCGCCGCAGATTCGCGCCAACGTGGACCGCGACAAGGCGCAGGCGCAGCGCGTGGCGCTCACCGATCTGTTTGAGACGATGCAGGTCTACTTGGGCTCGTTGTACGTCAACGACTTCAACCGCTTCGGCCGCACCTACCAGGTGAACGCGCAAGCGGACACGCAGTTCCGGCTCGAGCCCGACGACATCCTGCATCTCAAGGTGCGCAATGCGGACGGCGACATGGTGCCGCTCGGCTCGTTCGTCACGCTCGCGCAGAGCTCGGGCCCGAATCTCGTGATGCGCTACAACGGCTACCCGACGGCCGAGATCACGGGCGGCCCCGCGCCCGGCTTCTCGTCCGGGCAGGCGCAGGCCGCGATCGAGCAGCTCGCGAAGGACGAGCTGCCGAACGGCATGGCGGTGGAGTGGACCGAGCTCGCCTATCAGCAGCTGATCGCCGGCAACACGGCCGTGTGGATTTTTCCGCTGGTGGTGCTGCTCGCGTTCCTCGTGCTCGCGGCGCTCTACGAGAGCCTCGCGCTGCCGCTCGTGGTGATCTTGATCGTGCCCATGACTCAGCTGTCCGCGATCGCGGGCGTCTGGCTCGCGGGCGGCGACAACAACATCTTCACGCAGATCGGCTTGATCGTGCTGGTGGGCCTCGCGTGCAAGAACGCGATCTTGATCGTCGAGTTCGCGCGCACGCGCGAAGCGGCGGGCGCGTCCACTTGGGACGCGGTGCTCGAGGCGTGCCGCCTGCGGCTCCGCCCGATCTTGATGACGTCGATCGCTTTCATCATGGGCGTGCTGCCGCTCGTGTACTCCTCGGGCGCCGGCTCCGAGATGCGCAATGCGATGGGCGTGGCGGTGTTCGCCGGAATGCTCGGCGTCACGGTGTTCGGCCTGTTGCTGACGCCGGTGTTCTATTGGGTCGTTCGGCGGCTCACGGCCGCCGTGCAGTCGCGGCGCGCGCGGCCGCAAGCGGCGGACGCCGGCGCGGCGTTGTTGCCCGGCTGAGCGCGGCAGAGGGAGTGAAGTCATGAACAAGTTGTATGCATCGAGGTTTGGCATGTTGGCGGGAGCGCTCGCGCTCGGCGCGTGCGCGGTGGGCCCCGATTACCGTGCGCCCGAGACGCCGCCGGCCGAGTTCACGGAGGCGGACGGGGCCGGCGTGGCCGAGCAGCCGTTCGAGGCCGCCTGGTGGGAGCAGTTCGGCGATCCCACGCTCGACGACTTGATCGACCGAGCCCTCGCGGGCGATCTCGACCTCAAGATCGCGGCTGCGCGCGTCCAAGAGTCGCGCGCGCTGCTCGGCGCCGCGCGCCGCGTGCGCTGGCCCGCGAGCGTCGCCAGCGCCGACCGCAATTACGCCAAGGGCCCGCAACCGGAGTTCGGCATCGACGATCGCGTGGAGACCGAGAGCTACAGCGCCGGTCTCAACACGATCTGGGAGCTCGATCTGTTCGGCCGCGTGCGGCGCGGCGTGCAAGCCGCGAGCGCCGACGCGGAAGCCGCGCAGGCGAATCTGCGCGACGCTCAGGTGCTCGTGGCCTCCGAGGTCGCGCGCACCTACCTCGAGCTTCGCGGCGCGCAGAAGCGGCTCGCGGTGGCGCGAGCGAACCGCGACAACCAGCGCGAGACGCTCGAGCTCACGCGGGTGCGGCTCGATCTCGGACGCGGCAGCGAGCTCGACGTGGCGAGCGCCGCCGCGCGGCTGGCCGCCACCGAGGCGACGATCCCGCCGCTGTCCGCCATCGAGACCGTCGCCGCACACCGGCTCGCCGTGCTGCTGGGACAAAGACCCGGCGCGCTCGACGACGAGGTTGCGCCGCGCGAGATCGCGCCGCACCTGACGACGCTCGCGGTGGGATCGCCCGCAGACTTGCTGCGCCGCCGGCCCGACGTGCGGGCCGCCGAGCGCGAGCTCGCCGCCGCCACCGCGCGCATCGGCGTCGCGAAGGCGGATCTTTTTCCGCGGCTCACGATCGGCGGCTTCATCGGTTTCATCGCCGGCGACGCGTCCGGCCTCGGCGAGTCGGCGAATCGCGCCTGGAGCGTCGCGCCCGTGCTGTCGTGGGGCGGTTTCGACTCCGGCGTTCGCGCGAAGGTGGCGGCGGCCGAGGCCCGCGCCGACGGTGCGCTCGCGTCGTACGAGAGCACAGTGCTGCTCGCGATCGAGGAGACCGAGAACGCGTTCGTGGTGTACGGCCGCGGGCGCGAGCGGCTCACGTCCGTCGTCGAGCAAGCCGCGCAGTCGCGCCGCGCCGCGGAGCTCGCCCGCGTGCAATACCGCGAGGGAGCGCTCGACTTCCTCAGGCTGCTCGACGCGGAGCGAACGCTGCTCCAGGCCGAGGACGAGGTCGCGACCGCGGAGACGGACCTCAATACATCCGTCGTCGGAATCTACAAGGCGCTCGGCGGCGGCTGGGACCAGGGCGCCTGATCCGTCCCTATGAACAAAGGAGTATCGCCATGACGAACGACCAAGCTTTCTCCGTCGCGAGCCGCGACGAGTTCGATCGCAAGGTGCTGAAGGCGCCGACGCCGGTGCTCGTGGACTTCTCGGCTGTCTGGTGCGGCCCGTGCCGCGCGATCGAGCCGACGATCCGCAATCTCGCCGCCGAGTACGACGGCCGCCTCGCGGTCGCGAAGGTCGACATCGACGAGCACGCCGCGCTCGCGGCCGAGTACCACGTGCGCTCGGTGCCCACGGTGATGCTGATCGCCGGCGGCACGGTGCAGCAAGTGATCGTGGGGTCCCGCTCGGCGCAGGACTACCGAACCGCCATCGACGCGGTGCTGCAGTAGCGGCCGCACGCGTGGAGAGCAGGGATGCGTGCGGGGCCATGGATGGCCTTTCTTGCCGTCGCTCTCGCCGCCGTAGGCGGCGGGCGCGCCGCGGCGGATGACTTCGGCCGCGGCGACAGCGCCGAGCCGGATCGCGCCTGGACCATCCACGTCGACAACGATTTGTTCGCGATGGCCGACCGCGATCGCGACTACACGGCCGGCGTCGCGTTCTCGGTAGGCGGCGACGCGGCGCTCGAGCGCACGCCGTTCTTCTTTCGTGCGCTCGACGGCTTGGACGGCGCGCTCGCCGTGGGCCCCTTCGCGCCGCGGGGCCGCGTCGAAGGCCACGCGCTCGAGTTCGGCCTGCTGCTGTTCACGCCGCAGGACTTGGCCGTGTCGGCGCCGATCTTCGACGACCGGCCGTACGCGAGTCTCTTGTACGCATCGAGCACGACGTTGCGCCACGACGAGGAGCGCGGCGTCGCCTATCAGTCGTCGTTGACGATCGGGCTATTGGGCCTGCCGTTTGCGCGCGAAGTGCACAAGCGCGTGCATGACGCCTTCGGCAGCGTCGAGCCGCGCGGCTACAAGCATCAGATCTCGGCCGGCGGCGAGCCCACCTTCCGCTACACCGCGTCGCGTTATCAGCTGCTCGCGCACGGCGGGCTCCGCGATCGGCCCTACAGCGTGCGCCTCGGCACCGACGCGAGCGTGGGCTACGTCACGGAGATCAGCTCGGAGATCTCCGCGCGCTGGGGCAACACGCGGCTCGCGTGGTGGGAGTCGCTGCCCGGTTCGTCGGAGTATGCGGGCCATCCTCCGGTGCACGGGCCGCGCTATGGCCGCGGCGACCGCACCGAAGTGCTCTTCGACGCGGGCGCCAAGGTTCGTCTGCGGCTCTACGACGCTTTCCTCCAAGGGCAATTCCGGCACAGCGACGTCGAGTTCGCCTCGGGAGACGTGAACCATCTGCTGGTCGAGACGTGGCTCGGCGTGACGACCGTGCTCAAGAGCCGCTTGAGCGTGAGCTACACGATCCGCCATCAAACCAAGGAGCTCGACACCGGACGCGGCGCGCGCAGCTTCACCTGGGCGAGCATCGGCGTCGCGAAGCGCTTCTGACCGGAAAATAGGGACAGGTTACTTTTCCGTCGGCGACGCGCCTGCGGCAGGCAGCCCACGCGGACGGAAAAGTAACCAGTCCCTATTTTCCGGGCGGCGTGGCACATTAGCGGAGTGATGCGTGCCGCGAAGCCCACTGCCGTTGCCGCCGCCGTCGCCGCGTGCCTGCTCGCGGGCTTGGCGAGCGCGCAGTTCTGGGGGCGCGAGCACTCGGTGACGATCGACTCCGGCCCGCCCGAGGCCGAGTTCCACATGGCGCGGCTCGCGTACGCCGCCGCCGGCTGCGCGGGCTCGAAGGGCACCTGCAATCCGTGGTGGGCCATCGACTATCCGGACGCCGAGGCGCATTTCCTGCCGGCGGTATCGCGGATGACGCGCATCGACGTCGCGGCCGACAGCCGCCACCTCGTGCTCTCCGACGAGCACCTGTTCGACTATCCGTGGCTGTTCCTCCAGCAGCCGGGCCAGGGACGCTGGCATCCCGTGGGCCAGGATCTCGCGAACCTCCGCGAGTACTTGCAGCGCGGCGGGTTCCTCGTGGTCGACGATTTTCACGGCGAGGGGGAATGGCAGGAGTTCGCGGAGGCCATCACCGACGTGCTGCCCGGCCACCCGATCGTGGACATTCCCGAAGGAGACCCGCTGATGCACATCCTGTTCGATCTCGACCGCCGCACCCAGATCCCGGGCGAGCGCCACTTGTACGGCATGCGGATGGCCGGTCCGCCGCACTGGCGCGGCATGTACGACGACAAAGGGCGCCTCATGGTCGCGATGAACCACAACATCGACATGGGCGACGCCTGGGAGCACGCCGACGATCCGCGCTATCCCACGGCGATGACGGCCACGGCGTACCGGTTCGGGGTGAACTACGTCATCTATGCGATGACGCACTGAGCCGGCGGACCGCTACCGCTCGCGCACGGCCGCGTCGGTGGCGACGCTCTCCGCGTCGGCCGCGTCCAAGCCTTCCTCGTCCGGCACGAGCTCGTCGGCGGCCGCGTCAGTCTCGTAGACGCCATCGGGTGCCGCGAGAGGGTCGTCGTCGGCGCGCCATTCGCCGCTCCAATCTTCGAGCTCGTAGCGGTTCGATAACGGAAAGCTCGGCGGACGCGCGCTCGCGAGCCGCTCGTCGAACTCGATCTTGGTCGCGTAGCGCGGCTCGGTGGCCGTCAGCGAGCCGGCGGCGAGGCTGCCGTAGATGTTGAGCGTGCCGGCCCGGCGCGAATAGATCGTGCGGACCGCGAACTGGCGGTGTGCGTAGATCGACGCCTGCACCGTGAGGTCGCCACTGCCGGTGACCGCCGGCGGCGCGATCATCACGTTCCCCTCGGCGACGAGCCCGACGTAGTCGTCGGCATCGTGGTCCACGCGCGGATCGCGCGCATAGACGAGGTCGTCCTCGATCACGATATCGTCGGGCGTGTAGACGAGCACGCGGCCGTCGACGGTGCCTTTGACGTGCAGCTCGGCCTCCTCGGCGCCGATCAAGTATTGCGCCCGCGCATCTACCGGCGCGCGGGTCTCGGGATCGGACGAGTCCAGGTATTGCCAGCCGAACGTGCCGTCGCCGTAGAAGACGATGCGCGCGTCGCGCTCGAAGAGCTGCACCTGGGCGTCGTCGGCATCCGCGCCGGCCAGCGGCACGAGCCGGGCCGGTAACGCGATGCGGCGCACGTTCATCTCCACGCCTTGGGGAAA
The DNA here is from genome assembly GCA_036274615.1 of Gammaproteobacteria bacterium. Lineage (GTDB taxonomy): Bacteria > Pseudomonadota > Gammaproteobacteria > Steroidobacterales > Rariloculaceae > FEN-1219. Next base: position 16,167 of record DASUFK010000029.1, read on the forward strand.
CAGACGCGACCGGCTCAGGAAGCCGTCCGACTCGAACGTGTGTGCGGCGAGGGTCACTCGGCCGTTGAATTTGGGCGATCCGCCGCCGCCCCCCATCACCTTGATCTCGGAGTTCGAGTGGAAGCGGCCGTCGATCTGGTCGTCGTGGATGGCCACGTCGGGGTTCCAACGATCGACGAACTGCGCGAAGCTCGAGAACGACAGCCGCGCCATCCGCATCTCGGTCGACATCCTGCGGCCGTTCTGCTCCGTGCTGATCTCGACGAGCAGGTGCTCCATGCCCATCGCGCCGTCGGCCGGCAGCCGCCGGAGCACGGCGCTGTATTGCTGGCCTGCGTCCTTCCACGTGACGGTGCGCTCGAGCTCGTCGAGCGAGCCGGTCCACGCCGCGAAGCGGCGCTCGAGCCGAGCGCGTTGCTTCGTCTCGATCGGCCTGCCGGCCTTTCGCGGCGCGGTGCTGCTCGGGGCCACCGGGGTGGGCGGGGCCTCAGCCGCCTCGGGCGCGGGCGACTCGGCGGCGCTGCTTTCGGGCTCGGCCGGCGCCTCATGCGGCAACGACTTCGGCACGACGTCCTCCGCCGCCGCTTGCGCCGGTTGCTCCGACGGCGGCGCTGGGCGCTCGATGCGCGGTGCCGGCTCCGGCTCCGGCTCCGGCGCCTGCGGTGCGGGCTCTGCCGACGCCTGCTCCGCGGGTTCGAGCAGCGCCTGCAGCACCTCGGTTGCGTTGGCCGCGAGGTCGGCAGGCTCGTTAGCCGCGGCCGAGGGCTCGCCGCCGCGCTGCGGCTCGCTGGGCGCGTCGTTGCCCGCCGTGGCCGGGCCCGACGCGTCCGAGCGCACGCCGTCGATCAACAGCTCGGCATTGATGATCGTGATGCGACCAGGCTCTGACTCGTTGTGGGTGACGACGCGCAACACGAGCAGCAGCGCGATGCCGCCGTGCAGCAGCACGGACAACGTCGTAGCGCGTGCCGTCGAGCGGGTCACGACCGGATCCTCCCCGAGCCCGCCGCGACTCTCCGGCCGCGTACGGAACTCCGCCGTCGCACCCCCCAAGAATGCGCGCACTCGCGTCGCCGAGCAATGCACCGTCGCATCTCACTTTGGCGCACGATCAGGGTGACGGCTGCGGTCGTGCCCCGCATACACGGGTGATACTCGGGCTGCGGCGGTAGCGACCGCCGAGCCACAGCGCCGAGAGCCGCGGAGCCCGGCCGCGTAGCGGCCGGGTGCTCGCCGAGAGGCGAGCATCCGGAGCCGCGGCGGCACGCGTTTACTACGTGCGCAGAGAGTGAACGACCGCGGGCCGGACCCCGGCGAACGCGCCGTGGCGAGGGAACCGGCCGAAGGCCGGCGAAGTCGCGTGCCGCGGCCCGGGTATCACCCGTGTATGCGGGGCACGGCCGCAGCCATCGCGACGCTCAATCGCCAAAGTGAGACGCGACCCCGCGGATGGGCCGCGGGCAGGGCTACGGTGCCTCGCGGTACGCGGCCTGGATCGCGGCGTTGATGCGGCCCGTGGGCGAGCCGTTGGCGGGGGCGAGGTCGGCGAACTCCGTCACGATGGCCGGCGCGAGCTTCGCCTGCGTCTGCTCGAGCGTTGCGCCGCCGCGCTTCTCCGCCGCCACGCGCATCTGCACCGTGCTGAGATATCCGCGATACCGGCGGATGTACGACACGTCGATGAGTTTGCCGTGCGCGGGCACCACCGCCACCGGCTGCAGCGACTCGTAGTCGGCGAGATTCGCGAGCCACTTCTTGATGCTGCCGCTCGCACCGCTCACCGCCGGGAACACCGGCATCACCGTGTCGCCCGTGAACAGCACCTTGTCCTCGACCACGAAGAACGCGGTGTCGCCGCGCGTGTGGTTCGGCCCCACGCCCCAGATCTTCACGTGCAGGCCGCCGAGGTCCACCGTGATCGCGTCGTCGAACAGGATGTCGGCCGGCCGGAAGCTCGCGCTGTTCAACAAGTCGGCCGCGGCCGGCGAAAAGCCCTTGAAGCTCTCGATCGTGCGCGAGCCGTCCTCGTCGGCCTCGATCTGCTGGCCGCGCCAGCGGAGCATCTTGGCCGTCGGCGGAAAGCCATTGGCGCCCAAGTCGTGCTCCGGATGGAAGTGCGTCGCCGTGACGTAGAAATCGGTGTTCTTGCTCACCTTGCGCGCCTCGCCGAGCAGGATCTCGCCGTTCTTCGTGCCCATGCCGGTGTCGACCACGAGCGTGGCCTTGTTGCCGACGACGATGCCGCTGTTGGTCACGAACGCGCGGTCCTCGTCGAGGATCACGTAGACGTGCTCGGAGAGCTTCATCCGCGCGTCCTGCTTGAACAGCGGCGGGCTCGTGGCTGCCGGCGGTTGCGCCGCGGCGCCGAAGGCGATGAGCGAGACGGCGAAGCAGAAGAGGGGAGCGGTGCGGCGCATCGGCGAAACCTCGAGCTCAAGCCAGGCGGCGAATCTAACCGGCGCCGCCCCGCGGAGGGAAGATGCCCATGGAGTGGGGTGCTCGCGCAATTGCGGGTACGCTTCGACTATCGCCCCAGGGACGTACACGGTAAAGTCGTGCACCGGATCCTGGCCTAATTTCCCACGGATCGGGCCCGGGGGCCTTTGTAAACAGCGAGATGCAGGACTTCATCTACTTCCTCGGGCGCCTCCACGTGCTCGTGCTGCACCTCCCGATCGCCCTGATTCTCGTGGCGGTGTTGCTCGATTGGGTGGTTCGGCGCGAGCGTTACCGGAAGCTCGCCGTCGCGGCGCCGTTCCTGTGGGGCGGGGCCGCGCTCACGGCGGTGGTCACGGCGGCGCTCGGCTACATGCACCTGTCCGAGGGCGTGTTCGCGGGACCGGTCGCGGGAGCGCATCGTTTCTTCGGCACCACGCTCGCGGTTTTCACGGTCTTGCTGTGGTGGCTGTGCTCGCGCCGCGCGCAAGTCTACCGCGCGATCAACGTCGTCACGGGCATCGTCGCGCTGCTCCTAGTCTCGATCACGGGGCATTTCGGCGGCAATCTCACGCACGGCGAATCGTTCCTGTGGCAATACGCGCCGGGCCCGCTCAAATCGCTGGGCTCGGGGCTGCGCAGTTCCGCGGCGGCGAGCGGCCCCACGCGCGTCTCCACGTCGTTGCCCGCGTCGTCGGAGGTCTCGGCCGAGGCGGACCCGGAGCTCATGGAGCGCTTGTATCGCGCGGGTTTCCTCGTGCGTCAGGTTTCGGAAGCAGACGCGCATCTCGTCGTTAGCGTGTACCAACCGGGCGCGCTCGTGATCGCTCCGCAGCTGGCAGTGCTTCAAACGGTGGCCGACCGCGTGGTGGAGCTCAATCTGCAGGACGCGGGTCTCGACGACGACGAGCTCGCGAACATCGGCAAGTTCACCGAGCTCCGACGCCTGCGTTTGAGCCGTAACCAGATCACCGATCGAACCGTGGCGTTGTGCGCCAACATGCCGCACCTCGAGCGCTTGAACTTGTACGCCAATGCGGGCGTCACCGACGCAAGCGTCGAGACGCTCGCCGCGATCCCGTCGCTGCGGCGGCTCGACGTGTGGCAGACGGGACTCACCGACGCGGGAATCGCGCACCTCCGCGAGCTGCGGCCCGACCTCGAGCTGCAGGCCGCCACCAACATCGTCTACCCGATCGATCCTCTGCCGAGCGGCGGGCGCTGACGCGCGCACGCGTTGCCGCGCGGCTAACGCCCGGACCAGAGCGCGGGGTTGGCCGCCG
>DASUFK010000030.1:0-24176 GCA_036274615.1 Gammaproteobacteria bacterium
CGCGGCAAGCTCTGGATCCGGCCGTTCGTCTTGGTGTCAGACACCGCTGGTGTCAGACACCGCCCGTGTCGGACCGCAGCGGTGTCCGACGCCAAACCAAGAGGAGAACGCAGAAATGAACTCAAGGATCGATGTCATGAAGGTTTCGCCGAAGGCTCTGCAAGCGGTGCTGGGCCTCCAGGGCTACGTCAACGCGTCGGGCCTCGAGCCGAGCTTGCTCGAGCTCGTGAAGATGCGCGCGTCGCAGATCAACGGCTGCGCGTACTGCCTCGACATGCACAGCAAGGACGCGCGCGCGGCCGGTGAGACCGAGCAGCGCCTCTACTTGCTCAACGCGTGGCGCGAGGCGCCGTTCTATTCCGACCGCGAGCGCGCGGCGCTCGAGTGGACCGAGAGCCTCACGCTCGTGAGCGACACTCACGTGCCCGACGAGGTCTTCGAGAAGGCGCGCGAGCACTTCAGCGAGCAGGAGCTCGTGGATCTCGCGATGGCCGTGGCCGCGATCAATACCTGGAACCGGCTCAGCATCGCGTTCCGCGCTCAGCCGGGGGCCTACAAGCCGCAGCAGCGCGCGCAGACGAGCGCGGCCCGCCCCGCGCAGCCCTCCGCCGCCCACTGACCGGCGGAAAAAATGGGGACATGCTGCTTTTTCGCGGCCGAGACCGCGCCGCCGAAAAAAGCGGCATGTCCCTATTTTCGGGGCGGGGCGTTGACGGCCACGCGGACGGTGTCGAACTCGATGATCGGGCGGACTTCGACGCAGCCCGTGCGCGCCCAGGGGAATTCCGCGGCCATGGCCACGGCCTCGTCGATGCTGTCGGCCTCGACGATGTTGAAGCCGGCGATCATCTCCTTCGTCTCGGCGAAGGGGCCGTCGAGCGTGACCTGACGGTTATCGCGGATCCGCACCGACTTCGCCTTCGCGGGCTCGGCGAGCATCTGCGAGTCGAGCAGCTTGCCCTCGCGCCTTAGATCGTCGGCGTGCGCGATGCAGCCGCGCATGCGCGAGTCGAACTCGCCGGCCGGCAGCGCGTCGAGCAGCGTCTTGTCGTTGTAAATCATCAGTATGTACTTCACGGACGATCGTCTCCCTTGGCCCGGCTGTCGGCGGATCGTACCATCCGCTCGGCTCGACACCGCACCGAGGGGGGAACCGATGAAGATCCGCAACTCGATCCGCTTCGCGGTCGTGACCGCCGCCGCCTTCGCAGCGCTCGACGTTTCCGCGAGCACCGTCGAGAAGAGCATGCGCGCCGGCGGCTTCGACGTGCAGTACAAGGTGATCCTGCCCGACGGCTACGACGCGGCGAAGGCCTATCCCGCCGTGCTCGTGATGGGCGGCGGCCCGCAGACGATGAATACCGTCGACGGCACTCTCGAGCGCAACTTCCGGGCGGAAGCGGAGCGGCGCGGCTACATCGTGGTGGCGCCGGCGGCGCCGAACGGCGAGCTGTTCTTCGAGGACGGCGCGCGCATCTTTCCCGAGTTCCTGAACAAGGTGCGGCAAGAGTACAAGATCGAAGGCGGCAAGTTTCACGTCGCCGGGCCGTCGAACGGCGGCATCGCGGCGATGCACGTGGCCGCCGCGAATCCCGACCATTTCCTGTCGGTCACGGCGTTCCCCGGCTATCTCTGGCAACCGAGCGAGAAGAAGCTGGCCGCGCTCTCGAAGATGTGCGTGTACCTCTACGTCGGCGAGAACGACGAGTACCGCTGGCACGACGAGATGCAGCGCGAGGTGAAATTCCTCCAGCAGCGCGGCACGGTCGCGAAGTACAGCGAAGAGAAGGGCCAGCCGCACCGCATCGAGACGCTCGCCGGCGCGAGCGCGTCGCGCCTGTTCGACGGCTTCGAGGCCGCGAAGAACGGCTGCACCCGCTAGAAATAGGGACAGGTTACTTTTCCGCGAGAGGCCCGCGGAAAAGTAACCTGTCCCTAATTTCTACTTCGTCTCGAAGGTGAAGCGGCCGTTCACGATCGGATTGCGATCGGTGGTGGAGTCGCACTCCGTCTCGTCGATCATCCGATTCGTGTCCGTCACGCGCTTGAACGAGAACGTGACCTTGAACGGCGCCGTCAGCGCGGCCGGATCGTTGAGCGTGAATTCGTCCTGCAACTCGTCCTTGCTCACGAGCCGCATGCGCTCGACGAAGTGCAGCTGGTCGCTCATGCGCACCAACGTGAAACCGGAGAGCAGGATGTCGGGCTTGATCGCGACGGTGTCCACCACGAGCGTGTCGCCCTCCCACCGGCCGATCGAGTCGCCGGCGCGCGTGGGCCAGAGCTCGTCCTTCGGCGGATGCGGGCGGCCGTCGGTGTAGATGTGGCGAATGCCGTTGATCGTGTCGACAATCGTGGTTTCCTCGGGCGTGATGCGCCACTGATAAATCGCCGGCGACATCATGTTCATGATGAACGGCGGCGAGCCGCAATTGTTGTGAGCCGGCGCGGGCGGATGATTCGGGTCCGCCGCCGCGGCGGCGTCGGCTGCCTGCTTGGCCGCGTCGAATTTCGCCTGCCACTCCGCGTTGAACGGCACCTTCGCGCCCAGGATCGCCAAGCCGGCCTGCGCGCCGCTCGCGCTCAAGCTCTGGCCGATGCCCTCGCCGACGAACACGTTCGGCTCCCATAGGCCGGACCAGTCCGGCAGCTTTGCGAAGGCCTCGATGCGCGCCTTGGAGGACGTCTGTGCGTACGCCGGCGCAACCGCGATCGCGGCGAGCGCGGCAACGGCGACCCGCGCGGCGTGGGCGGCGGCAGCCGCGGCTAGCGAGCGCTTCATTTGGCGACCTCCGCGGTGTTACCGATGGGCTTGCCGTCGGCGGTGGTCACCGACACCACTTGGCCGCCCGGATTGCCGTCGCGCAGCGGCCGCGCCACCACCACGATCTTGTCGCCGGGCCTGAGGCTGCCCGGCTTCCAGCCGTGACGCGACAGCCCGAGCGGGTTGTCCATCTCGATGCCCCACTCCACCGGCGGCGCGTCCGGCTTCGCGGGATCGGCCACGAGCAGCTGAATCCAGCAGTGCGGGCTCATCCACTGAAACTCCTTCACGGTGCCCGCGAGCGTCACCGACTTGGCGGCGTCGAACATCGCCGCGGAGTGATGCGCGGCCGCGGGGCGCGCGGCCCCGGCGGCAACTGCGGCAAGCGAAGCGACAAGCAAAAATTTGTGCATGACGGTGATCGTAACTCGCGTTACAGGCAAGGTGCCACCGCGCCTCGAGCGCTGCCAAACGGGGGCAGGTTTGAATTGCGGGGAGCAGCCGCGCGGCTCGCGGCCGAGCTCTTGCTATTTCGCCACGCTGCTCACGCGCCGGCAGTAGCGACGACGAAAAAGCAGCCCGTCCCTCTTTTCGTAGCACGTCTTAAGAAATCTGCCGCCGCGAGACGCACCTCACACTTCTTCGTCGGCGGACTCATTGCGGGCCCTAATTTGTCGACTACACGCTTGAAGGGGACGCAAGCGCGCGGCACCGTTGCACCGCCGTACGCGACGACGGACCCCGTTCACGGACGAACGACCACGCCATGGGCGACACGAGACCGAACCAAAACTACAACGATGTCGCGGACGCCGACCCCGGCGCAACGATGACGGCGGTAACGGCCGTGCTCGACAGCCTCCCGGACGCGGCGCTGCTGCTCGACCAGCAGGCGTGCATCGTGCACGCCAATTCGTATGCCGTGCATCTGTTCGGGTTCGCAAAAGTCGAGCTGCTCGCGAGGCCGATCCGGGAGCTCATTCCCTCCGGCTTGGACACGACGGGCGCGAAGTGGCAAAGGCTGCTCGCCCCCGCGAGATCCGGCGCCGCGCTCGAAGTTGACGGCCACCACAAGGACGGCGTCGTGCGGTCGCTCGTGGTGAATCTCCGCGGCCTCGCGGTGGACGGCCGCGAGCGCGTGCTGTGCGTGATACGCGACGTCACCGAGCACCGCCGCGTACAAGCCACCATCGCGCGCAGCGAAGCCCGGCTCAACGAGGCCCAGCGCATCGCGAAGATCGGCAGCTGGGAGCTCGACGTCGCGAACAACGTGCACTGGTGGTCGGACGAGCTGTACCGCATGGTGGGCATCGAGCGCTCGGCCGACCATCCGTTCAAGCAGTTTCTGGAGCGCGTTCATCCGCAAGACCGCCAGGAGTTCCTGGACGCCAGCGCGCGCGCGCAGAAGGGCGACGCCGCCCCGGGCGAGATGCGGCTGGTCCTGCCGGACGGAACGGAAAAGGTTCTGCACACCCGCGGCGAGGTGATGTTCAACGACGGCCGCGCGGTGCGGATGTTCGGCACCATGCAGGACATCACGGAACGCCGCGCGCTCGAGCTGCAACTGCGCGAAAGCGAGAGCCGCTACGCGAGCACCGTGGAGCTCGCGGCCGTGGGCATTGCGCACATCGACGGCCGCGGACGCTTCGTTTGGGCGAACGGCAAGCTGCGCGAGATGCTCGGCTATTCGGCCGCGGAGCTCGCGGACCGCACGATCTGGGACGTGTCGCACCCGCAGGACGTGCACGTAACCGACGCGGACCGCGCTCGCTTGCACGCGGGCGAGATCACCTCGATCAAAGCCGAGAAGCGTTACGTGCGCCGGGACGGCGCAACGATCTGGGTGAGGATCACGAGCGCCCTGCGGCGCACTGCCGCGGGAACGCCGCTCTACGACGTGTCGATCGTGGAAGACATCACCGACCGCAAGGTGGCCGAGGAACGCGTGCAGTATCTCGCCACGCACGACGAGCTCACGGGCTTGCCGAATCGTGCCGTGTTCGGCGAGCTGCTCGACCACGCGATCGAAGCGGCTGCGCGCCGCGATCGCCGCTTCGCGGTGCTGTTCATCGACCTCGACCGGTTCAAGATCGTCAACGACTCGCTCGGTCACGAGGCCGGCGACCTGCTCCTCGAGCAAATGGCGAAGCGCATCGGCGCCTGCATGCGCCGCTCCGACGTGCTTGCCCGGCTCGGAGGCGACGAGTTCGTGGTGTTGCTCGAGGATCTCGCCGACCAAGCCGAAGCGGCCGACGTGGCCAAGAAGGTGCTGTCGAGCGTGCTCGCGCCGATCGTGATCATGGGCCACGAATGCCGGATCACGGCGAGCATCGGCGTGGCGATCTATCCGAACGACGCGCGCGACTCGCAGACGCTGATGAAGCACGCCGACATGGCGATGTACCTCGCGAAGGAAGAAGGCAAGAACAACTTTCAGTTCTACTCGACGCATACGAGCCCGATGTCGGTGGAGCGGCTCGTGCTCGAGACGCATCTTGCGCGCGCGCTCGAGCGGCGCGAGTTCTCCGTGCAATATCAACCGAAGGTCGACATCCGCACCGGCAAGATCAAGGGCACCGAGGCCTTGCTGCGTTGGTGGAATCCGGAGGTGGGCACCGTGTCGCCCGCGCAGTTCATCCCGGTGGCGGAGGATTCCGGGCTCATCGTGCCGATCGGCAAGTGGGTGCTCGAGACGGCCTGCGAGCAGAACGTGGCCTGGCAGCGGCGCGGCCTGCCGAAGATCGTGATGTCGGTGAACATGTCGCCGCGCCAGTTCAAGGACCCGGCGCTGATCGACGACATCGCCGCCGTGCTCGAGCGCACGGGCATGCCGCCCGAGCTGCTCGAGCTCGAGATCACCGAAAGCATGATCATGCACAACGTGGATCTCGCCGCGGCGAAAGCCGAAGCGATCCGCAACCTGGGCGTGCGGCTCGCGATCGACGACTTCGGTACGGGCTACTCGTCGCTGTCGCAGCTCAAGCGCTTCCCGATCGACACGCTCAAGGTCGATCGCTCGTTCGTTCGCGACATTCCGGACAACGCCGAGGACAAGGCGATCACCGAAGCCATCATCGCGCTCGGCAAGGCGCTCGGCGTGACCGTCGTGGCCGAAGGCGTCGAGACGCTGCAGCAGCACGAGTTCCTGCGCGCCAACGAGTGCGACGAGATGCAGGGCTTCTATTTCAGCCGCCCGTGCCACCCCGACGCGCTGGCCGAGCTCCTGGTAGCGCAGGCCGCGCGGAAAAAGTAGGCCGCCGCCGTCTGGCACCCCCGTGTCAGACACTCGCGCTTCAAGCCGACGCGTAATCGGTCGGCGTCACGCCGAAACACTGCTTGAACGCCGTGCTGAACGCCGCGGCGCTCTCGTAACCCACGGCGCGTGCCACCTCAGCCACGTTCTTGCCGTCCGCGAGCAGCGTGAGGGACGTGAGCAGCCGGCTCTGCCGCCGCCACACGGCGAGGCTCAAGGCGGTCTCGTCCGCGAACATCCGCTCGAACGTGCGCAGGCTCGCGCCGCCGACCTCGGCCGCGATGAGCTCGAGCGAGCGGCCGTCGTCCGGGCGCGCCGCGAGATAGTCGGCGAGCTTGCGCGCGCGCTCGCTGCGCGGCCTTGGCAACGTGAACGACTGCGGCAATGCCTCGGCCAGGAGCGGCGTGAGCAGCGCGAGCGCGTGCGCATGCTTCGGCCCGCGCTGCGACGCGCGCGGCGCCGAGCACAGGAACAGCACGAGCTCGCGCGCGAGATTGTCGAGGCCCAGGATCTCGGGCGTCTTCGCCGCGCGCACGCTGCCCGCGGTGAAGTACAGCGAGTGCAGATAGAACGGCCGCGACGAGTACACGGAGTGGTGCACGCCCGCCGGCAGCCACAGCGCCTTCAACAGCGGATGCACGACGTACGACTCGTCGGTCTCGACCACGGCCGTGGACTCCGAGATCAGCGCGAGCTGGTCCACATCGTGCACGTGGCGCTCGATGCGCCCGCCGTCCGGATAGCCTTCGACGAAGGTGCGCAGCGCGGCGAGCGCGTCCATCGGCGCATCTGCGGTGCTCATGGGCTCAACGCACGGCCAACGGGTGGCCCTTCACGTGCTCCATCACGCACGCGACGTTGCCCTCGGGGTCGCCGAACTCGGCCACGTTGCCCACCTCGGGAATCGCCGTGGCGGGCGAGCGGAGCTTGCCGCCCGCGGCCTCGATGGCGGCCAGGGTGTCGGCGAGCGAGCGTACGGCGATCGTGACGCGAAAGGCGTTGAGCGAGCCCTCGGCCACCGGGTTACGGCGCTTCGCGATCAGGCCGTGGGTGAGGCCGGGATCTTTGTCGTCGCCCGTGGAGATCAGGTAGAAGTCGGGCGGGCCCGCCACCTCGAAGCGCCAGCCGAACACGCGCTCGTAGAACTTGCGGGCGCGCTCGACGTCGCTCGCGAAAATCTCGAAGTGGACCACCGAATTCGCCATGAATCTTTGCTCCCGTTGAAACCGGGAGAGAGCCTAGCACCGTCGCTTACGCGAAAAATCGACAACCTCGTTCGAAAACGCGACAACCCCCGACGGCTGGCGGAGCTGCCGCTGGTTGGTCCCTCTCCGGAGATCGTCAGGGTCGCGGACGGTCGCGGCACAATGGTCAGGTACTCCCCCTGACGATCCGAGCGAGAGATCGTCCGCTGGCCTGACGAACGCCTGAGACAGGCCCTCCTCTCTTTCGGTCGGCGCCTCGCCGCCGCATGCCGACGGCCGCCGCGCGGCCGCCAAGTCCGCCGCTGATCGGAGCCCCCCGGAGCGGCTTCGGGGGATTATTCGATTTCCGCGGCACCGGTTCTGGGCGACAATGACCCGGATTCGCCTGAGGGACGCCGAACAACGATGCGATTCAAGCAGTGGCTGGCAACAAGCGCCGCAGCGGTAGCCGCCGCAGTCGCCGTCGTGCTCGCCTTGCAGCTCCACGGCCGTGACCAGCGGCGCTTCGCGCTCGTGCAGAAGTACTGCACCGAGTGCCACAACCCCGACGACCTCGCGGGCGACATCTCCTTCAAAGGCCTCACGGCCGACTCCGTGCCGCGGCACGCCGAGATCTTCGAACGCGCTACAGCCAAGCTTCGCGGCAACCTGATGCCGCCGCCGGGCAGCCCGCGCCCGTCGCCGAAGGAGATCGACGGCCTCGTCGCGTTCCTCGAGCGCTCGATCGACGAGCACGCGCCGGCGCAAGCCGGCTACGTGGCGGCGCAGCGCCTGAGCCGCGCCGAGTACGCGAGCGCCGTGAAGGCGCTGCTCGACGTCGACATCGACGCGGCCGAGTACCTGCCGGCCGAGATCGAAGTGGAAGGCTTCTCGAACATCGCGGCGGCGCTCAGCACGTCGCCGGCGTTCGTGGAGCAGTACGTGAATGCGGCGAGCGACGTCGCGCATCTCGCGGTGGGCGAGCCGAAGCCGAAGGTCGCCACCGCGTACTTCCCGCCGCCGGCCGCGCGGCAGGACGCGTACGTAGCCGGCCTGCCGCTCGGCACGCGCGGCGGGCTCAAGGTCACGCACACGTTCCCGGCCGACGGCGAGTACCGGATCACGCTTACCGACCTCGGTGTGGGGCTCTATCCGCGCGCGGTCGAGACGCGCCAGACGCTCGTGGTGCTCGTCGACCGCCGCGAGCAGTTCCGCGCCGACATCGGCGGCGAAGAAGACCGCGTGCTCGTGGACCAGGGCGGCGCCCCCGCGCGCGCGCAGATCATGAAGCGCTTCGCGGCGATCCCGCTCCAGGTAAAGGCGGGAGCGCACGAGATCGTGGTCACGTTCGTGGAGCGCTCGCGCGCCGCGAGTGACGAGCAGATCAGCGAGTTCACCCCGGCGTCGAGCTTCAGCTACTCGGGCGGCGGACGAGTCGCGGGCATCGTGGGCGGCATCAACATGGTGGGGCCGTACAACTCCACGGGCCTCACGCGCACCGCGAGCCGCGCGAAGCTGTTCGTCTGCGAGCCGGAGGTGGCGAGCCGCGAGCGCGAGTGCGCCGAGCGGATCACGGCGGATCTCGCGCGGCGCGCGTTCCGCCGTCCCGTGGGCAAGGCCGATCTCGACCGGCTGCTGCCGTTCTACGAGGAAGGCCGCAAGGGGCCCGGCGGCTTCGACGAAGGCATCGAGCTCATGACCACGGCGGTGCTCGCGAGCCCGGACTTCCTCTACCGCACGATCGCGCCCACGAAAGACCCGAACGCCAAAGCGCAGGCGCTCACGCCGCTCGAGCTCGCGTCGCGTCTCTCCTTCTTCTTGTGGAGCCAGGGGCCGGACGACGAGCTCCTGAAGCTCGCGGAATCGGCCGAGCTCGCTAAGCCGAGCGTGCTCGACGCGCAGGTGCGGCGGATGCTCGAGGACCCCCGCGCCGAGGTGCTGGTCACGAGCTTCGCGGAGGGCTGGCTCGCCGTCGATGACCTCGAGGCCGTGCAGCCCGACAAGAACCTGTTCCCCGAGTTCACCGACGCCCTGCGCAAGGACTTCGCGCAGGAGATCAAGCTGTTCTTGGCGAGCGTGCTGCTCGAGAACAAGAACGTGCAGACGCTGCTCACGGCCGACTGGACCTTCGTGAACGAGCGGCTCGCGCGGCACTACGGCATTGAAGGCGTGGTCGGACCGCAGTTCCGCCGCGTGACGCTCGCCGATCCGGCGCGGCACGGGCTGCTCGGCAAGGGCGCAGTGCTGCTGCGCACGTCGTACGGCGACCGCACGTCGCCGGTGCTGCGCGGCGCGTGGGTGCTCGGCAAGCTCATGGGCACGCCGCCCACGCCGCCGCCGCCGGGCGTCGAGACCAACCTGTCCACGCCCGAAGGCGAGCAGCCGAAGACCGTGCGCGAGCGGCTCAGCAAGCACCGCACGAGCCCGACCTGCAAGGCCTGTCACGGCGTGATCGACCCGTACGGCCTCGCGCTCGAGAACTTCAGCGCCACCGGCGCCTGGCGCGTGCGCGACAAGGAAGCGGATGCGCCGATCGACGCGTCCACCGAGCTGCCGGGCGGCACGCCGGTGGCCGGCCCGGTGCAGCTCACCGCCGCGCTGCTCGAGCGCGACGATCAGCTCGTGCAAGCGCTCACGTCGAAGCTCATGATGTATGCCATCGGCCGCGAGCTCGAGTACTTCGACATGCCGCAGGTGCGGCGCATCGTTCGCGAGGCGAAGGCGCACGACTACACGTTCTCGGCCATCGTGGCCGGGATCGTCGAAAGCGACGCGTTTCGCATGCAGGCCGTGCGGCGCGAGGGAGAATCGACGGCGCGTGCGCCGGTGCAGGCGCGCGCGGAGTAACGGGTGTCAGACACCGGTGGTGTCTGACACCAAGGAGCAGCCATGTTCGTGACGAAGAAGCATCTGTCCCGGCGCACCGTGCTCAAGGCGGCCGGCGTCAGCTTAAGCCTGCCGCTCTTGGACGCGATGATCCCCGCAGGCACCGCGCTCGCGCAGACGGCCGCCGCGCCGAAGCTGCGCGCCGGGTTCTTCTACATTCCGCACGGCGCGATCATGTGGAACACGCCGTACGGCGCCGCCATGGACAGCTGGACGCCGAGCGGCTCGGGCGCGGACTTCAAGCTGTCGCCGATCCTGTCGCCGCTCGAGACCTACAAGCGCTACGTCACGTCGTTCGGCAACCTCGAGAACAAGGCGCCGCAGGGCTCGGTGCACACGATCGTGCCGGCCACGTGGCTCTCCGGCGTGCGGCCCGACATGAAGGCCACCGGCGCGCAGATGGCGCAGACGATCGACCAGATGATCGCGGCCAAGATCGGCGGCGACAGCGTGCTGCCGTCGCTCGAGGTGGCGAGCGAGACCACGAGCCAGAGCGCGGCCTGCGGCTCGGGCGCGTGCTACTACAGCTCCACGCTGTCGTTCCGTAATCCCACCACGCCGCTGCCGATGGAGTTCAACCCGCGCAAGGTGTTCGTGCAGCTGTTCGGCGCCGGCGACACGCCGGAGGAGCGCGCCACGATCGCGCATCGCCGCGGCAGCCTGCTCGACATGATTGGCCAGCGCACGAACGACCTCGAGCGCGAGCTCGGCCCCGCCGACAAGCAGGTGCTCGCGGACTACCTCGAGAGCGTGCGCGAGACGGAGCGGCGCGTGGCCAAGGCGTCGCAACGCGACTTGAGCGGCATCGAGCTGCCCGACACGCCGATCGGCGAGCTGCCCGACTTCGACGAGCAAGTGAAGCTCATGTTCGACCTCATCCACCTCGCGTATCAGGCCAACGTCACGCGGGTGGCGTCGTACATCATGGTGGCCGAAGGCACCAACCGCACCTACAACCACATCGGCGTGTCCGACGCGTTCCATCCGCTGTCGCATCACGCGAACAACAAGGACCGCATCGAGAAGCTCATCAAGGTGCAGAAGTACCACGTGGAGCGGTTCGCGGCGTTCGTCGACAAGCTCGCGAAGACGCCCGACGGCGACGGATCGCTGCTCGAGCACTCCTTGTTGATGTACGGCTCGAACATGAGCAACAGCGACCGGCACAACAACTATCCGCTGCCGGTGATCCTCGTGGGCGGCGCGAACGGCGCGCTCAAGGGCGGTCAACACGTCACGCTGCCGGACTACACCACGTTCTCGAACCTGCACCTCACCGTGGTGAACAAGGCGGGGCTCGAGCTCAAGTCTCTCGGAGACAGCACCGGTGAGATCGCGGGCGTCTGACGTGGTTCGCGCGCTCGCGCTCGCCGTCCTCTGCACGACATTGGCGAGCACGGCGCTCGCCGCGTCCGACAGCCCGCTTGCCGACGCGATCGAGAACGGCCGCCGCGACGCCGCGCTCGAGCTCATCGCCGCCGGCGCCGACGTCAACGCCGCGCAGGGCGACGGCACCACGCCGCTGCACTGGGCCGCGTATCAGCTCGACGCGGAGCTCGCGCGCACGCTGATCGCGCGCGGCGCGAAGGCCGGCACGCAAAACACCTTCGGCGCGAGCCCGCTGTCGGAGGCCGTGAAGGCCGCGAACGCGCCCCTCGTCGACCTGCTGCTCAAAGCCGGCGCCGACGCCAAGGCCGCCAACGGCGACGGCGAGACCGAGCTCATGCTGGCGGCGCGCACGGGCTCCGTGGACGTCGCGAAGAAGCTCATCGCCGCGGGCGCGGACGTGAACGCGCGCGAGTCCTGGCGCGAGCAGACAGCGCTCATGTGGGCGGCCGACGGCGCCTATCCCGCGCTCGTGAAGTTGCTCATCGAGCACGGCGCCGACGTCCATGCGCGCGCCGCGGCCAACGACTGGGGCGCCCAGATCACCAACGAGCCGCGCGCGCAGTACCGCCCCACCGGCGGTCTCACGCCGCTGCTCTACGCCGCGCGCTCCGGCTGCGCGGAGTGCGCGCGTGCGATCCTCGCCGCGGGCGAGGACGTGGATCGTCCCACGCCCGACGGCACCACGGCGCTCATGCTCGCGATCGACAACTTCGAGTTCGACACCGCCAAGGCACTGCTCGACGCGGGCGCGAATCCGCACGTATCCGACTGGTGGGGCCGCACGGCGCTCTATTTGGCCGTGGACCTGAACAGCTACAAGCCGCGCACGCCCGAGTACCCGCGGTCGAAGTCGACTACCGGCATGGACCTCGTGAGCGCGCTGCTCGCCAAGGGCGTGGACGTGAACCCGCAGCTCAACCTGCACCGGCCGGGCCGCGGCGGCAACAGCGCGCGGTTCGTCGACGACATGCTCACCGTGGGCGCCACGCCGCTGCTGCGCGCCGCGATCACGCACGACAACGCCGCGTTGAAAGCGCTGCTCGCGGCCGGCGCGCGCGTGGACCTGCCGAACGTGATGGGCGTGACGCCGCTGATGGCGGCCGCCGGCGTCGGCGTGCGCGAGCCCGGCTTCGGCGCGAACCGCGCGCCGGACTTCGCGAGCAAGCAGATCGAGCCGGAGACGATCTCGTCGCTCGAGATCCTGATCGCCGCGGGAGCGAACGTGAACGCCGCGATCAGCGACATCCAGAGCCGCACGGCGCGCATCGCGCGCATCAGCTCGGTGACCGACCGGCAGGGACAGACGGCGCTGCACTCGGCCGCGGGCCGCGGCTGGCCCGACGTCGTCGCGTTCCTGCTCGCGCACGGCGCGAACGCCGCCGCGAAGGACGACAAAGGCAAGACGCCCCTCGACCTCGCCACGACGCCGGTCCAAGGCCGCCCGGTGCCCAACTCCGACCGCATCGCCGAGATGCTGAAGTCCGCAGGCTCCCCCGCCGTCGCCCAATCGAGCGCGCGCTGAAGAGACGTTGGCACCGCCGGGCGGGAACGCTCCTACCTCGCGCGCGCGAAACCACGTCGAGCGCAGTCGCGTTCCATTCGCGGTCGAGTAGAGTATGCGGACAGGGTCCGTCGGGAGGTTCGAGCGATGCGTCACTCACTACCTTCGGCCGCGCTGGCCGCGGCGCTGGCGCTCGCGCCCGCCGCCGGCCATGCGCAGCGCGCCGCGGCTCCGGCCTTCACCGCCGCGCAGCTCACCGCGGCGCCCACCGACACGTGGATCACCAACGGCGGCAGCGTCTACAACCAACGCTACTCCCCGCTCGCGCGCATCAACCGCGACAACGTCGCGCAGCTCAAGCCCGCGTGGCGCACGCATCTCGACGGCTCCGGTCTCGAAGCGAGGTTCTCCGGCCAGGCACAGCCGATCGTCTATGACGGCGTGATCTACATCGCCACGGGCGCGAACGACGTGTTCGCGCTCGACGCCGACAGCGGCAAGATCCTCTGGACCTACGAGGCGCACCTCGATCCCAACATCACCGTGATCTGCTGCGGTTGGATGAGCCGCGGCGTCGCCATCGGCGACGGCAAGATCTTCACGGGCCAGCTCGACGGCAAGCTCGTGGCGCTGGATCAGGCCACCGGCAAGGTGGTCTGGTCCACGCAGGCCGAGCGCAACCAGGACGGCTTCAGCATCACCACCGCCCCGCTCTACTACGACGGCCTGCTGATCACCGGCTTCGCCGGCGGCGACCGCGGCAGCCGCGGCCGCGTGAAGGCGTTCGACGCGCGCACCGGCAAGCTCGTGTGGACGTTCTACACGATCCCCGGTCCCGGCGAAGTCGGTCACGACACCTGGCCCAAGGACAACGACACCTGGATGTTCGGCGGCGCAGCCGTGTGGCAGACGCCGGCCGTCGATCCCGAGCTCGGCCTCGTCTACTTCTCCACGGGCAATCCCGGCCCGGATCTAAACGGCTCGGTGCGCGCCGGCGACAACCTGTTCAGCTCGTCGATCGTCGCCATCGACGCGAAGACCGGCCAGTACCGCTGGCACTTCCAGCAAGTGCACCACGACCTCTGGGACTACGACTCGCCGAACCCCGTGGTGCTGTTCGACGCGCTCTACGACGGCCGAATGCGCAAAGGCATCGTGGAAGTGAGCAAGACGGGCTTCGTCTACATCCTCGACCGCGAGACCGGCAAACCGCTGATCGGCATCGAGGAGCGCCCGGTGCCGCAGGAGCCGCGGCAGAAGACCGCGGCCACGCAGCCGTACCCGATCGGCGAGCCCGTGGTGCCGCACGAGATCGACATCACCCCCGAAGGGTTCAAGCTCGTGAACAACGGCCGCATCTTCACGCCGTTCTGGGACAGGCCCGTGGTGATGAAGCCGCTCGGCACCGGCGGCGCGAACTGGCCGCCGAGCTCGTACGACCCCGAGACGAACCTGTTCTACGTGTGCGCGCAGGACGGCGCCGCCGCGTGGTCCACGAAGGAAGGCGGCGCGGAGTGGATGATGCCCATCCCCGGCACGCGCTACTTCGGCGGCGAGTACGTGCGCTCGGGCGTGCCGCGGCGCGGCGTGTTCGCGGCGGTGGATCTGAAGACCAACCGCCTCGCGTGGCGCCAGCAGTGGGCCGAGATGTGCTACGCGGGCTCGACGGTGACGCGCGGCGGACTGGTGTTCGTCGGCCGCAACGACGGCCGCCTCACGGCGCTCGACAAGTCGAACGGCGACCTGCTGTGGGAGTACGAGACCGACGCGGGCATCCACGCGGCCGTCACCACCTTCGAGCGCAACGGCAAGCAGTACGTGGTCGCGTACTCGGCGGGCGCGTTCTTCCCGGGCACGAAGCACGGCGACAGCGTGTGGCTGTTCGCGCTCGACGGCCGCGGCGTCGCGAGCAGCGCCGGGGGCACCGAGCCCTCCGGCGGCGCCGATCTGAAGCACTAAATAGGGACAGGCTACTTTTTCGTCCGCGGTAGCGGGCGGGCGAGCACGGTCTCGAGCCCGCTCGGCGCGCGTTGCGGCTACACGCTCGTTGCGGCTGCATCTTGGGGCCGGGCCGGGTCCGACCGTCGTCTGCCGCTCAGGGCCGCACGCTGCCCTCGATCGAGTCGTCGAGCGTCTTGCCGAGCGCCGCGCCCACCAGCATCTTCGCGCCGGCGATCGCGGCGCCGTGCTGGTTGTCCCAGTAGTAGCCGTCGACGGGCGCGACCTTGATCGCCGTGATGCGCGGATCGTCGACACCCTCCGTGAACCACGTCTTGATGATCGGCGACCAGAGCTCGCGGATCCGGCC
Source organism: Gammaproteobacteria bacterium (assembly GCA_036274615.1). GTDB lineage: Bacteria > Pseudomonadota > Gammaproteobacteria > Steroidobacterales > Rariloculaceae > FEN-1219. Next base: position 15,286 of record DASUFK010000030.1, read on the forward strand.
GGGGTCGCGGGTGACGCTGGCACGGCCCTTCAGGAACAGGAAATCCGAGTGCGGCGAGCCCTGAAAGAACAGCGTCACCTCGCCGCTGTCCGCGAGCTCGAGGTTCTTGTGGCTGTCGTCGGCGCTCAGGAACCAGAGGTTGCCGGCGTCGTCCACGTCGAGCACGCCCATCGGCCGCACGCCGCCGGGCGTGCCGTCCGTACCCTGCGTGCAGAAGAAGCAGGTGTGCGCCTGCTTCACCGTTTTCTCGATGCGCTCGACCGCTTCGCGGCCGCGCAAGTCGTGCCGGTTGTGCTCCGGCTGATTGGCGTTTATCGAGTCCATGCTGCTGCTCCCGAGGAAGCGGCGACCTGCCGCGCCCGAATGCATGCAGCTCCCATGCCACGGCGGCCACGCGCCGGCGCTCGAGTCGCTGCCCCGAAAAAGTAACATGTCCCTATTTTTGCGCCGTACGATGAGCGCCTCGTCATTCCGCGAAGGGCAACTTCACGCAAGGCAAGAGCGGCGATCATCTGCACGGCAGCGACGCAGGCTACAAGGCCGTGGCGGAGTCGATCGTCTGGAGTTGTTCCGCTGACGTGTCGAGCGTGCCGTGGCGCCGGGCGCGGTTACTTCTTCGGCAGCGGCAAAGGGCGGAGGACGATTCCGAGCGAGCTCGAGGCGACCGGGCCGCGCTCGGTGAATAGCTCGACAGTGCCGTCCTCTTTGACGAGCCACACTTCTATCGCCCCGGCCGCTAGATAGGCCACGCGCTTTTGCTGCATCTCGGGTTCCGTATTCGATGGAGACAGCACCTCGATGCAGAGCTCGGGAGCGCGCGGCAACGGGCTCTCCGTTCCGTGCCGGCTCATGAACTCCGCCGATGCCCACATCACGTCCGGCGCGCGGACGCCCACGTCCGTCTCGATTCCACATACCGTGATGGTGGTGCCATCCGGGCGCGACCTTTGCAGCTCCGCGGCGATGATCTGCCGGCTTGGCGACGGTTGCGTTCATATCGAGTGATCGCTCGGCCGAGGGATGACTCGAAGTGAGTCTAACGCCGCGGGCTTTCGGCGAGTCAAAAGCCGGAATCCGGGCGGACGGGCCATTTTCGCGTTCCGGCGGCGCCGCGCGTGCAGTCCACGGCGGCCGAGCGCAGTGCTATCGTGACGCGCAATCCCGATCGTCAAGGAGATCGTCATGACGCACGGACAGTGCCTCTGCGGCACGGTGCAGTACGAGATCGCCGGGCCGTTCACGCTGATGATGAGCTGCCACTGCTCGATGTGCCGCAAGCACCACGGCGCGTCGTTCGCCACCTTCGTGGCGGCGCCGCTCGCGGGTTTTCGCTGGATCGCGGGCGAGGACGCGATCGCGTCGTACCCATCGTCGGAGCACGGCCGGCGGCAGTTCTGCCGGCGCTGCGGCTCGGTGACGCCCACGCTGATGCCCGAGGCGGGGTTGGCGATCGCGCCGGCCGGCAACCTCGACGGCGAGCTCGGCATCGCACCGCAATTCCACACGTTCGTGGGATCGAAGGCGCCGTACTACGCGATCACCGACTCGCTGCCGCAGCACGAAGCGATGCCGCCGGAATTCGGCGGCGGCACGGGCGTGGAGCGCCCGCGCGTGGCGCAACGCGAAGGCGTGGTGGACGGCAGCTGCCTCTGCGGCGCCGTGGCGTACGAGGTACGCAACCCGGTCCGGATGTACCACTGCCACTGCACGCGCTGCCGCCGCGGACGCAGCGCCGCGCACGCCACCAACCTGTTCATGAGCATCGACAGCCTCACATTCACGCGCGGCGAGGAGCTCGTGACGCAGTACAAGGTGCCCGAGGCGCGGTTCTTCACGGTGGCGTTCTGCTCGCGCTGCGGCGGCGGCGCGCCGCGGCTGTCGCGCGAGCGCGGCTTCGCCACGGTGCCGGCCGGCACGCTCGACACCGATCCCGGGCCGCTGCCAATCCATCACATCTACGTCGACTCGAAGGCGCCGTGGTTCACGATCACGGACGCGCTGCCGCGCTACGCCGAGGGTCCGCCGGGCTGACGCAAAGCGGCGGGCGGTCAAATCCAGAGCGCGCCGAACTCGAGCTCGATCGCGTCGAATGGCACTGCGCGGACACCGGCTCGTCCCTCGTGAGCGGCAACCTCGACCCATCGGCCCGCGCCGAGTTGCAACACCTCCAGCGTTTGCCGCAGCGGATGCAAGAGCCACGCGTGCGGCACGCCTTCGCGTGCATAGATGCGAAGTTTCTTGCCGCGGTCCACCGTCTCCGTGGATGCCGACAACACTTCGCAGATCCAGTCAGGCGCGAGCGTGATAAACGCATCCGGCGGCAAGGCGGGCAGCCGTTCGCGACGCCAGCCGGCGAGGTCCGGAACGAGCACGTCGTTGCCGAAGTGGAGCTCCGGCTCGTCGAGAATCAGCCAGCCGCCCGGACCGTTGCGGCCTTGGTCGAAAGGGCCATCGAGCTCGGCCCCGAGCCTGCTGGCGGCGCGGGTGTGCGGTATCGCCGGCCGCGGGAAAGCGTAGAGCTCGCCGTCGAACATCTCCGCGACGAAGTGGTCCGGCACCTCGCGCAGGTCGTCGTACGTCGCGCCGGTTTTCAACGGTTTCGTCATGCGCCGCAAACCATGGTAAGTGGGGTTTCAAGTCGCGTGTCAACGCTTGCCCACCCTCGTCACCGGATTCCGAGCGGGAGGCCACCGCCGAAAATGTGCCGTCCGCCGAATTATCCGGAGCGCTAGCCCGGATAGATCAGGAACGCGGCGCGCTCCGCGAGCCACGCGCGCTCGTCCGCCGCCGCAAGCGCGTCGAGATCGGCGGGCGTCGCGCCGGCATCGTCCACCCACTCGCGCAGCAGCGGGCTGCCGTTGATCACGTCGATCGCGAGACGGCCGCGCTCGTACTCGTACGGGAAGTCGCGCCAGATCTCGTAGTCGGGCTCGAGCGTGCGCAGCGCCTTGAACGCGAGCGCCTGCAAGCGCCACGGCCGGAACGCGGCGTGGTCGTAGCTCGCGGGCGTGTCGGTGTGCACCTGGATGCCGGCGCAGAGCTTGCCGGCGTGCTTGTGGAACGTGGGCTCGAACCAGCACTCGCGCAGCCTGCACCCGTGCAGCCACTGCGGCGCGAGCAGCTGCATCTCCTCGAGCAGCGCGCGCGCGTCCACGTCGGGCGCGCCGAACAGCTCGAGCGGGCGCGTGGTGCCGCGGCCTTCCGAGAGCGTGGTGCCTTCCACCATCACCGTACCGGCGTACGCGCGCGCCGTGAACAGATTCGGCACGTTGGGGCTCGGGTTCACCCACGAGCGCTCGCCGAGCGGCCAGCCGAAACCGGGCGCCGCGGCCGGCTGCCAGCCGCGCATCTCGATCACGCGGTAGTCCACCGCGAGCTTCAAGGTGCGCACGAACCAGTGGGCGAGCTCGCCGAGCGTCAACCCGTGGCGCATCGGCAGCGGGCCGGCGCCCACGAAGCTTTCCCAGCCGGCGCGCAGCCGCAGTCCTTCGACGGGGCGGCCCACCGGATTCGGCCGGTCGAGCACCCACACCGACTTGCCGTGCTCGGCCGCGGCCTCGAGCACGTAGCGCAGCGTGGTGACGAACGTGTAGATGCGGCAGCCCACGTCTTGCAGGTCCACGAGCAGCACGTCGAACGCGTCCAGCATCGCCTTGGTCGGACGCCGCACCTCGCCGTAGAGGCTGAACACCGGGATGCCGTGCACCGGGTCGTTGAACGTGGGCGACTCCACCATGTTGTCCTGCTTGTCGCCGCGCAAGCCGTGCTGCGGGCCGAACGCCGCGGCGAGATTCACGTCGTCGAGCGCCGCGAGCGCGTCGAGCGAATGCGTGAGGTCGGCCGTGACCGACGCGGGGTGCGCGAGCAGCGCCACGCGCTTGCCGCGCAGATCGTTGCGCAACGCGGGCTCCTCGAGAAGGCGGTCGATGCCGAGCTTCATGCAGGCGCTCCGAGAGGCAGGTGCAAGGCGAACGACTCCGGATGGTGGAAGTCGGGACGTTCCGACGGGTGCGCGAGCGCCCAATACGAGAGCCGGCCTTGCCGGTCCTCGAGCACCGCCGACAACGCCAAGCGTAGACCGGCGGCCGGCGGCCATTCCGTGAACAGGCCCTCGAAGTCGACGGCGGCTTCGAGCTCGAAGACGTCACCGGCGCGCCGGGTGGCGATCTCGGGCCCGCGGTGCGGCGCGCGCGGCTGCATGCCGTTGCGATAGTCGTCGAAGGCGTAGATCGCCCACTCGCCGGACGGCGAGAAGTTGAGCTCGAGATAGGCGCGCGCGTCGCCGGCCTGCGCGAATGCTTCGAAGCAGGTGTGGCGCCAGAGGCCGTCCGCCGCCGCGCTCGGGCGGGGGTCCGGCAGCCGCAGCTCGTCGAGGTCGCCCTCTATGCGATAACGGAACGACAACCGCTGCGAACCGCCGCTCCGCCCGGCGCGCACCGCGGCGGCGCGAACGAACGCACAGGGCGCGGACGGATGACGCTTGAGCTCGAGCCACGGCACGCGCGGATTCTACTGCGGCCTCCGCACGCCAAACCGCGCCGCTGTCCGATTTTTTCAAGACCGCCCCGGCGCCCGAAGTCCACACTACCCCTCGGAAAATAGGGACAGGTTACTTTTTCGGCCTCGTGTCTCATCGCCGAGGCGATGCGCGCGCCAGCCGAAAAAGTAACATGTCCCTATTTTCCGGCGCCGGCCCATCGGGCGGCTCAAGGAAAATCAGCATGTCCCTATTTTTCGGTGTCCCTATTTTTCGGGGATAATCCAGGCTCACGCGGTCAGGGAGAAGACGCATGCGGTGCATGTTGCAGATGATGACGCCGTCGATCGAGCCCTCGAGCACGGAGCCGGGCGGCGTGGTGCGCGTGTACGAGGCCGGCGCCGTGCGTTACACCGAGGCGGCGCCGCCGAAAGAGCTCGCGGCCGACGTCGAGTGCTTCTGGACGCTGCGCGTGGACTCCACTGCCGAGGAATATCGGCACCACCTGCTGCCTGACCTCACGATCGACCTCATCAGCGTCAACGGCGGCCGCGCGTTCGTGATGGGGCCGCCGACGTCGCCCCACCGCACGCCGCTCGCGCCCGGGCTCTACGTGGAAGGCGCACGCCTGCACGCCGCCGCCGCGCGGCAAGTTCTGCAATGCGCGCCGGCCGATCTCATCGACACCAAGGCCGCAATCGACGACGTGCTGCGCGCGCCGCGCGACTTCGCGGACCAGCTGTCGCACCGGCCGCTGCGGGAGCTCGTGCCCGAGCTGCTGCGGCGGAACGCGGCCGCCGACCATCGCGCCGACTCCGCCGTTCGCTCGGCCATCGCCTGGCTCGGCGCGAACTCGCAGAGCTCCATCGACGATCTATCGCGCCAAGTGAGCTGGTCCGAGCGCAAGCTCCGCCGCCGGTTCGTGGACGCGGTGGGCATGGGACCGAAGCTCGCGCAGCGCATCGTTCGCGTGCAGCACGCGCTGCGGCTGCTCCGCGGCCGCGCGGGGCGCATCTCGCTCTCGGGTCTCGCGCTCGACTGCGGGTTCGCCGATCAGGCGCACATGACGCGCGAGGTGGCGCACTTCACCGGGCTCACGCCGAGCAGGCTGCGGAGCCTCGCGCATCCGTCCGAGCTCGCCGCCGCGGATTACGCCTAAACCGCTCCCGCGTTCCGAGACCGCTTTATTCAATACGCCGCGCGCTCGCGGCGCGAGAATCTCCGGCGTCGCCCGTCGAGTGGGCGACGTGGAGAGTGGAATGAGCAGTGTCGATCTCGAGCGCCCCGTGATTCGCGTGACTTCCGTCGCCGGCGTGCCCGGCTGCCGTGACGGCGGCGGCGCCGTGGTGGTGCCGGTGAGCGACGTGGGCAAGTCGGTGGAGTTCTATCGCCGAGTGTTCGGCTTTCGCACGCCGCCAACGCGGCGCGGCGCGAGCGCGGCCGCGTCCGGCACCGGCCCGGTGCCGGTGGCCGCGCACGAGCGCGCCGAGCTCTGGCTACAGCCGCGCGGCGAGCGGCCCGTGCAACCGCGCCGCTGGGCCTTCGCCGTGATCGATCTCGACGACGTGCGCGAGAAGGTGTGGGAGCTCGGCGTGAAGATCGCGCGCGACAGCGGCGACCCCGACCACATCTTTCGCCGGCGCGGCGGCGCGTCGTTGTACGTGCACGATCCCGACGGCCACGAGATCGAGCTCGTGGAGACGAGCGCGGTGTGCCGCGACCGGCCACAGCGCGGGCTCGCGGCCTTCTTCGGCCCGTGGTGCGGTCAGAACTCGAAGCCGGCACCCACCACCCAGGTGGTGTCCTTCGTCTTCACGCCGGGCGGCGGATCGCGCTCGTAGTCTCGAAGCTCATCGTTCGTGACGCTCGGCCTTGACAGCCAACGGCCGTAGATCTATCAGGCACGTTGTCAACGGTCGCGAAGCCACGAGATTATGAAAATCCCCCAGTTTCTCGGCTGTGCGCTCGGAGCAGCGCTGCTCGTTGGCATCGGCAGCACGTTTCTCGCGCACGCGGAGACGTTCTCCGGCACGGCGCGCGTGATCGACGGCGACTCGCTGCACGTGGGCGACACGGAGGTGCGCCTCTACGCCGTCGACGCGTTCGAAGGAAAGCAGACGTGCACGCGCGGCGGCGCCGCCTGGGCGTGCGGCGAAGCGGCAGCCAACAAGCTGCGCTCGCTGACCTCCGGCCGCACGATCACCTGCACGAAGAAGGACACGGACTCCTACGGCCGCACGGTCGCCGTGTGCTCCAACGGCAGCGCGGATCTCGGTGCCGAGCTCGCGAGCGCCGGACTGGCGCTCGCGTATCGGCAGTACGGCAGCGACTACGTCGACGAGGAGACCGCGGCGCGAGCCGCGCGCCGCGGCGCGTGGGCCGGCGAGTTCACCGCGCCGTGGGACGAGCGGCACGGCGCGACGTCGTCAACCGTGCAACGCCGGAGTGAGGGCGGCAACAACACCGCGCCGCAGAGCAGCTGCCGGAGCACCGGCATCAAGGGCAACATCAACGGCAAGGGCGACCACATCTATCACGTGCCCGGTTCCTCGAGCTACGCAGAAACCGTGATCGACGAGTCGAAGGGCGAGCGCTGGTTCTGCACCGAGGATGAAGCGCGCCGTGCCGGATGGCGCCCGCCGCGCGGCGGCTAGTCGGCGCGAAGCGCGTCAGCCGTCGTTGGGCGCGAGACGCGCGAGCTCGCGCCACAGCTCGTCCAAGCTCAGCGTGAGCCCCCGACACCCCGGCACGTTGGCGAGCGCCCCGGAGGTACCGGCGGCCGCGCGCGCGAAGCGGCCGTCGTGCAGCTCGAAGATCTCGACCGACCCCAACGCCGGGTCCACGAGCCAGTAGTAGCGCACGCCGAACGCGGCGTACTCGTCCATCTTCTCGACACGATCGCGCCGCTCATCGGCGGATGACGGCGAGATTACCTCTACGGCAATGTCCGGCGGATCGCGGAGCACGCCGCGTCGCGGCGGCGGCGAACGCTCGGGCAAATACACGCTGAGGTCGGGCTTACGTCCTCGCGTGGGGCTCACCACGAACTTGACCTCGGATCCGAAGACAAACCCGCCGCGCTCGCCAAGCCACTGCTTGAAGAACGTGAGAAGCCACGCAACGGCAAGCTCGTGGATCGGGTCGGGCACTTCTTCCTCGGCAAGATGCCCATCGACCCACTCCCCCGGCTCGTCCTCGGGAAGCGCCGCCCACTCATCAATGCTGAGCCGTGGACCGCTGGGAGCGGTTTGCGCGGCGAGGGAGGGCGACCACGAGATCATGGAGGCAGTGTATTCGAGCATCACAATGTCGCCAATTTGGCGGTCAGGTACCGTATCCGCCTCGAGTGGCCCGCCGCACATTTCAAGACTGCCAATCCGATCGGCTCGGTGCACGCACCCAATCTGTCCCGATGGGGGACATTCACGGTAGCCGGTGGACGACCGGAATCGCGGCAGCCCCTCATAACGGGCACGGTTCTTGCTCGTTCACGTACCGGGTCAGCTCGAGAACCGATTCAGGAGGGCGTATGGGAAACAAGCGAATCATCGGAGTGGTGCTGCTCGTGGTAGGCGCGATCCTGCTGTACTTCGGCTTCCAGGCCACCGATGCGCCGGCCGAGGAGGTGCGCAACACGCTCACCGGCAACTACAGCGATCAGACGATGCTGTACATCATCGCCGGCGGCGCCGCGGCCGTGGGCGGCCTGGCGATGCTGTTGATCGGCGCGCGACGCTAGCCCACCGATCGGGTGCGCGCGGATGCGGCGCGCCGCGCTCGGGCTCTGCGTGTGAGCCCGCAACGTCTATTTGCAGCGGTTCTCCGCCCTTCTCGGCCGCCACTTCTGATGGCAGTGCACGCAGGCGTCGTTGATCGCGTTAGACAGCTCGATCATCCGGTCGCGGTCCTTCGCTTGCGCCGCCGCATACGCTTGTAAGCCCACGTCGCGAAGCTCCGCCACGAACGTCGACCAGGTCGCGTCGCCGGTGGGCGCGACTTCTCCGTTCGAGCACACGCGGCCCGGCAACGACAGTAAATTCGCGGACTCCGAGAGCGCCAGCCCCGCGTTCTCGATCGCCTGCCAGCCGCCGTAGACGCTCACGAGCGGGTCGGTTGCCAACGCCGGGTCCTTGCTCGGGGGGCGCTCCAACGCCGCGGGGTCCTCCGTCTGTGCAGAGAACAGCACGTTGGCCGCGGGATACACGACGGCCTGCATGAGCTGGTTGAGCGTGGCGTGCACCTGTTGGCTCGCGGACGGCGGCGGCGCTTCGCACGCCGACAACAGCCACACCGCGAGCAGGAGGAACGAGGTCCGTACCAGGATTTGTCGCATGCGCGCAGCGTAGGTGAGCGGTGCAAACGGCGCAATGACGTAGGGGGCCGGTCAGCGCTCTCGTGCGTGGCGAAGAAACAG
>DASUFK010000031.1:0-21391 GCA_036274615.1 Gammaproteobacteria bacterium
TCCACGCGATCGTAATCCACCGACACGCGCAGGAACTCGCGGCTGCCCGGGTGCAACGCTTGCAGCCGGAGCAGCTCGGCGCCGGCCGGGAGCTCGAGCAGACCCCGCGTGGCGCCGTTCGCCACGCGCACCACGATCGCCGCTTCGCCGCCGTGCAGAAAGAAGTGCTGCACCGCGTGCGACAAGAAGCTGAACGGGCTGTGGCCGCCGAACACGCGGCGATACGCTTCGAAGCTCTTGACGGAAACGGGCTCGTTGAGAGGTCCGCGCTCGGCGCGGCCGATAAAAGCGACCGTGGTGGTCGCGATTATCGGGATGACGTCGTCACCGTCGAACCGCTCGGCCTCTGGAGAAACGAAGTCGAGAGACTCCGACGCCACTGCTGCCCGTGCTTTTGGAAAGCGCCATCATAGCCGGACGCACCGCTGCTTGCAGCATCAATGGATCGCGGCGTCGTGTCTCACTTTGGCCGCGTGATGCGCGCTAACGCTGCGGACGTCCCTCATTCGTGTGTTGCCTGTGCCGCGGCGGTAGCGACCGCCGAGCCACAGCGCCGAGAGCCGCGGAGCCGGGCGCGCAGCGCCCGGGGCGAGCCGCAGGCGAGCATCCAAAACGCCATGGCACGCGTTGGATATGCGCGAGCCCGCCAAACACGGCGTTTTGGACCCCGGCGAACGCGCCGTGGCGAGGGAACCGGCCGAAGGCCGGCGAAGTCGCGTGCCGCGGCACAGGCAACACACGAATGAGGGACGTCCGCAGCTGGCACCACATCAAGCGCGGCCAAAGTGAGACACGACTCACTACTGGTAACGGGGCGAGCGGCGCTCTCTCAGGAACAAGCGGATGAGGACGAGGCCGGCGAGAAACCCGCCGACGTGCGCGCCGAACGCGATGCCGCCCTCGCCGCTCGCCGCCAGCGTGCTCATCAGCTGTCCCAAGAACCAGAACCCGAGCACGAGCAGGGCGGGTACGCGAAACGTGTAGAACACGATGAATATCGGCAGCGCCACGAGCACGTTGGCACGCGGATAAAGCACGAGATAGGCGCCGAGCACGCCGGAGATCGCGCCGCTCGCCCCGATCATCGGGATCTGCGAGTCCATGTCGGGCAGCGCCTGAGCCAAGGCCGCCACCACACCGCAGATGAGGTAGAACGCGAGGTACCGAACGCGCCCGAGCCGGTCCTCGATGTTGTCGCCGAAGATCCAGAGATACAGCATGTTGCCCAACAGGTGCAGCACGCCGCCGTGCAGGAACATCGAGCTGAAGATGGTGAGCGCAGGCGCCACCACGGCGCCTTCCACCCGCACATGGCCGAACAGTGCACCGGGCAAGAAGCCGTACTGGTAGACGGCGACCTGGCCCTCGTACGGCGATAGCGTCCACTGCCAGATGAACACCAGCACGCAGAGCGCGATGATGCCGATATTGACGACCGGAGTACTGCGGACGGGATTGTCGTCGCGTAGCGGGATCACGGGCGCACCCGCGGCCGCGCGGCGGCGGGGATCAACGGGGACTCGGCGCCGCCGGAACGGCCGAGCCTTCGGTGCGGGCCGTCTTGTCCGCGGGCACCACCGGCACGGTGTTCTCGACGTGCCGCACCGACGCTAGGTAACGCTCGGGCGCCGGTGCAGAACGGAGAACCGGGAACGGGATGCCGCGCTTCTCGGTGACGATGCGGGCCACGAGCTCGTGGTCGACCGCCGCCCCGGCCGCGCTTCCCGCGCGCTCGAGCGCAGCCGCCAGCGCGCGCTCCGCGTCCGCCAGGAGGTCGCTGTCTTCCTCGGCGAGCGGCGGGTGAACTTCGAGATACAGGTTGTTCCCCTGCCATGCCGCGAGCACGGGCTGGTTCACGAGCCGCACGGGGGTGCCCTTGGCGATGCGCCCGAACAGCGCCTCGATGTCCTCGGGGTAGAGGCGGATGCAGCCGTGGCTCGATCGCATGCCCACGCCCGCCGGCGTGTTGGTGCCGTGGATCAGATAGCTCGGCAGCGACAGCGTGAGCGCGTAGCGGCCGAGCGGATTGTCCGGCCCGGCCTTCACGACGCTCGGCAGGGGATCGCCGCGGTCGGCGTGCTCTTTACGCACCGACGCGGGCGGATACCACACCGGGTCCTTCGCCTTGCCGGTGACCTTGGCCTCGCCGAACGGAGTGGCCCAGCCCTCCGCGCCGATGCCGATCGGGTAGCTCGTCACCGTCGTCGACGGGAGCGCCGGCTCCAACGGTTTCTGCGCGACAGCCGGGGTCACGGCGGCCGCCACGCCTTCCGCCTTCGCGGCCGGCTCGGGCGCGGCCTTTTGCGCCGGCGCGGCGTCGGCCACGGTCTTCTTGGCGGGCGCCTTCGCGGTCGAGCCCTTCGGCGTCGTCGTTTCGAAGTAGAACAGACGCATCGCCGGCACGTTGATCACGATGCCCTTGCGCGGCGCGTCGGGAAGGATCGTCTGCGTGGGCAAGTAGACGGGGGTGTCCACGCCCGGCAGCCACTTGTCCACGGTGGGATTCGCGACCCGCAGCTCCTCGTACCCCAAGTCGTAGACGCGCGCGATGGCCGCGAACGTGTCCTCGTAGTGCGAGAACAGCACCTGGGTCTCGCCGATGATCTCTTGATTGGCCGCGAGCTCGAACTTGCGCGTGTCGAGCGGCGTTAGCCGCGGCGCGCGCGGATCGGGCACGGCGACGACCGCAGGCGCGGGCGCCGGCGGAGCCTCGGGTGGAGTGGACGACAACAGCGCGCAACCGCCGAGCGGCACGAGCGCGAGCACGCTGAGAGCCGCGTTACGCAGGAATCTCGAGTGAAGGGCGATTCGTCCGAGCATCCGACGTGAAGTATACAGAAGCGGCGTGCGAGCACACTGTCCGGAAAGAGCGACGCCGCTCGCGCGGCGCGGACGAGCGCACTCAGCCGCCCGATGCGGGACTGCCGACGACGACGCGCCGGGTCGCCACGCGTCCGTTCGCGACCTGCTCCTCCGTGACGTTCAAGTACCGCCCGCCGGTGCGCGGCTCGCCGATCAGTCCCTCGCGCGTGACGAACCGCACCGCCACCGATTGCGTGCCTCCGTCGCGTTCCGTGCGGTACACACCGAAGTGCAGATGCGGCGCCGTGCTGTAGCCCGTGTTGCCCGACCGGGCAAGGAGCTGACCGCGCCGCACGCGATCGCCGACGCGCACTTCGATGCTCGCATGCTGCAGGTGAAAGTACTCGCCGGTCGTGCCGTCGGCGTGCAGCACCACCACGAAGTTCGCGAGCCGAGCGCACTCGTCGCTCCAGCAACCGCTCTCGTGCGAATCCTCCGCCAGCACCACGATACCTTCGCGTGCCGCGTGCACTGGCGTGCCCGTCGGCATGCCGAAGTCCACGGTGAACTGCTCCGCACCGCGATGACTGAGCCGCGCTGCGTAGCCCTGGATCACCGGATAGCTCTGCTCGTCGGCGTAAGGCAGCCGATATTCATAGGTGTCGTCGTGATCGGCGTCGACTACACCGACGACGACTTCGTGGCGATCCATCGCGCTCGACCACGGCAGCGGGCGCAGCGCGGGCGGGCGAATCGCGATACCGAGCGAGGCGCGGCTGCCGCCGCCGTCGAGCGAAGTCACGCCGATGCCCCAGGCGTTGGCGGCAGCTCGGGCGCCGGAAGCCGGCGGCACGAGCAGCCCAGCCGGCTCGAATGCCGCGGCCGGCTCCTGCGGGCAGTCGCGAGCGGCGTCGACGTCGGCGTTGGCGAGGCCGCTCATGAGCAGCGGACCGATCCAGAGCAGCTTGGCGCGGCAACGCCGGGCGGGCCCTCCCGGCAAGGCGAATCCCTTCATCCTCATCGTTCTTGTTATTGGCGGACGGTCTTGTCGTTTGCGGACAGTATGCCCCAGCGCCCCTTGCGCGCGAGCGCACCTTCGACATAACCCGCCACCGCCGTTGATATCTCTACACATGTAGCGATATAAATCGACGCACGTAGAGATGGGAGACGGCCGATGAGAACGACCTTGACCACCGCGGCGGGGCTCGCGGCGCTCGTCGGCGCGGGCCCCGCGGCGGCACATCACTCGGGCTACATGTACGAGACGTCGCCGATCTGGGTGAAGGGCGCCGTCGTCTACTTCGAGCACAAGAATCCGCATACCTTGATCACGTTGGAAGGCAGGGACGAGGACGGGCAGATTCGCCGTTGGGCCGTCGAAGGCCCTTCGCAGGCGGAGATCGACCGCACCGGCATGGGCACCGGCCTTCCGAACGTCCCGGGCCGCTCAGCGCGACAACAGAGTCTCCGCGCCGGACAACATGCGCTCGGGCAACGAGCGCCGCCGCTTGTAGCTGACGGCGTAGACGTCGCGCTCCTTGGCGGCCTCGCGCAGAAAGTCGTCGCTCGTGCGCAGCTCGTCCACGAGCTTGAGCTCGAGCGCGCGGATGCCGTACCAGTGCTCGCCGGTGGCCACCTTGTCGAGATCCACTTGCGGCCGGTGCTCGCGGATCTGGCTCTTGAAGAGCTCATGGACCTCGTCGATCTCCTGCTGGAGCTTGTCCCGGCCCTCGTCGGTGTTCTTGCCGAACATGCTCAACGTGCGCTTGAAACGCCCGGCCGTGAGCATCTCGTAGTCGACGCCCTTCTCCTCGAGCAGGCGGTGGAAGTTCGGCAGCTGCGCCACCACTCCGATCGAGCCCACCACGGCGAACGGCGCCGCGATCAAGTGATCGCCGACGCACGCCATCAGATAGCCGCCGCTCGCGGCGACCTTGTCGATCGCGATCAGCAGCTTGAGGCCGCGCCGCTTGATCCTCAGCAGCTGCGACGCCGCGAACCCGTGCTCGTGTACGGCGCCGCCCGGGTTCTCCAGCCGGAGCAGCACTTGGTCGTGATCCGCCGCCACGTCGAGGACCGCGGACACCTCCTCGCGCAGCGACGCGCTCGCGCTCGCGCGCAAGTCGCCCTTGAAATCGAGGACGAACAGCCGCGGCCGCGCGGTTTGCTCCTTGGCGCGCTCCTTCGCGGCGCGCTTGCGATCCTTCTGGCGCGCCTTCGCCTGCTTCTTGAAGCCGCTTTTGCCCGCGATCGCACGCTTCACCGCGTCGGCAGCATCCTCGTAACGCCGATTGAGGTGCTCGACGGTGAGGCCTTCGCCGTGGCCGCCGCGGCGGCTCGACACGATCAACACGGCCACCACGAGCACGAGCGCCGCCACCGTCGCGAGCTCGACGAGGAACAGCCCGTACGAGGATAGAAACTCGCTCACCTGGGCGCGAGGCCCACGTTGTTCTTCTCGAATACGCGGTCCGCGCGATAGCTCGACCGCACCAGCGGCCCTGCGACGACTTCCAGAAACCCCTTGGCGAGACCCCACTGCCGGTAGGTCTCGAATTCCTGCGGCGTGACGTAGCGCTCGACCGGCAGGTGATTCGGCGTGGGGCGCAGATACTGACCGAACGTCACGATGTCGACGGCCGCGCGCTTCAAGTCGTCGAGCGTCTCCAAGATCTCGTCCTCGGTCTCGCCCAAGCCCAGCATCAAGCTCGTCTTCGTGAGCACGTCGGGGCGATAGCGCTTCGCATGCCCGAGCACGGCGAGCGTTTGTCCATAGCCGGCGCGGGCGTCGCGGACGCGATGGGTGAGGCGCTTCACCGTCTCCACATTTTGCGCAAAGACGTCGACGCCGGAGTCGAGCACCGTCTCGACGTCGCGCAGGTTGCCCGAGAAGTCCGGCGTGAGCGCCTCGACCGCCGTCGCGGGACAGGCCGCCTTGATCGCGCGGATGCAGTCGGCGTAGTGGCGCGCGCCGCCGTCGGGCAAGTCGTCGCGATCCACCGACGTCAACACGACGTACTTGAGATTCATGAGCTGCGCCGTGCGCGCGGCGTTCTGCACTTCGCCCGGGTCGAGCCAGCCGCGCGGATTGCCGGTGTCGACGGCGCAGAACTGGCACGCGCGCGTGCATACCGCGCCCATCAGCATCAACGTGGCGGTGCCGTTGTTCCAGCACTCGCCGATGTTCGGGCAGATGGACTCTTCGCACACGGTGGCGAGCCGGTGCGCGCGCACGGTGGAGCGCAGCTCCTCGAAACGCTCGCCGCTCGGGATGCGCGCCTTGAGCCACGGCGGCTTCGGCTCGCGCGGCACGGAGCTTCGATCGTCGCGCGTCTTCACGCCGTTCTTGATCGCAGTGAAGCCCTGCTCGGTTTGGTATTTGGATCCGCTCGTGACGACGGGGATCCCGCGGAACTCGGCCATCGTGGCTGCTAACATGGGAAAAGAGGCGGTCGAGTATCGCACGTTTACCCTCGGCTGTTTACGGCTCGCCCCGTGTCTGGACGATCTATGGCTCGCTATCGCTCGCCGCGCCCCGAAAGCTCGAAGTACATCACGCCCGAAGGCGCGGCGAAGCTGCGCCGCGAGCTCGACGAGCTGTGGCGAGTGAAGCGCCCGGCCGTGACGAAGGCGGTGTCCGAGGCCGCGGCCCAGGGCGATCGTTCCGAGAACGCCGAATACATCTACGGCAAACGTCAGCTCGCGGAGATCGACCGGCGCGTGCGCTTCTTGCGCAAGCGGCTCACCGGCATCCGCGTGGTGGACAGCCAGCCGTCCGACGCGAGCAAGGTGTACTTCGGCGCCTGGTTCACCGTGTGCGACGCGGCGGGCGAGCAGCACGAATATCGGCTGGTGGGCCCGGACGAGTCGGACTTCGCCCCCGGCAACATCAGCATGGACTCGCCGCTCGGGCGCGCGGTGCTCGGCAAGAGTGTCGGCGTGGAGCTCGCCGTGCGCACGCCGGACGGCGAGCGCCTCTACGAAATCGTTGGGGTGGACTACAAAAAAAAGCCCGGCTAGGCCGGGCGAGTCACAGGGGGAAACTCTTGCGACGACGTTGGGCGGTTACTGCAACCTGGCCCAATTGATCAGGCGAACGTCGCCAGACCGCAGATCGAAATTGCGAGCGAGCAGTGCCTCGATGTCCTTGGTCTCGTAGCGCTGCTCGGTCGGCTGGTTGACTTCGACCACACCGCTGAACTCCTGGTCCGATCCCTCGGCCGCTTCACCAGTGAGCACGAAGTGCGTGTAGTACTTGACGCCCATTTGCACCGAGTGTAGTTGGCGCGCCGTCAAAACGTCTGTGATTGGCTGCACAGATTTGTTTCCGACGCCCAAGCACCATCCGACACCAGCGGCCCTGAGGAAGAAACCTTCATATTCGGGCTCTTGACATATTTTCTGGGTGGAGCTTATAGAAGACCAAACCACCGAGGGACAGGCTCTCGCGATGCTCGGCAAACGATTCATCCGCGCAACTATCTGCGCGCTGTTCGCGCTCCTCTCGTGCGTGCCCGCGTGGCGCGTCGCCGCGCAGCAGGATCTGCGGTCCACGTTGTTCGCCGAAGCGGATCGCGCGCGCGAGGCCGCCCGCGCAGCGAACGCGGAGCTGCTCGCCCCCGACGCGTTCGCGCGCGGCAACCAGTCCTATACGGGCGCGGAGGCGGACCTCGAGCGCGGCCGCAACATCGAGCGAATTCGCAGCGCCCTCGCCGCGTCGTCCACCGCCTTCAAGGAAGCTGCGCAAGCGGCCGAGATCGCGAACGTGACGCTCGCGTCAGTGATCAAGACGCGTGACGACGCCAACAAGGCGAACGCCGCAACCTTCGCCGCCCAGCAGTGGAACGACGCGGGCGCGGGATTCACGGCGGCGGCCCGCCGTCTCGAATCGGGCGACATCCGCGGCGCGCGTAGCCGCGCGGACGAAGCCGAGAAGCTGTTTCGCGACGCCGAGCTCACCGCCATCAAGGCGCAGTACCTGAGCCAAACGCGCGCGTTGCTCGCCGAAGCCGAGCAGATGCGAGTGCCGCGTGTGGCGCCGACCACTTACGCGAAGGCGCAACAGCTGCTCGCGCAAGCGGAGATGGAGCTGAACAACAACCGCTACGACACCGACCTGCCGCGCAGCCTCGCTCAGCAAGCGAACTACGAAGCGCGGCACGCGATCGCGCTCGCGAAGGTCATCGGCACGATGCGCGATCAGGACCGCTCGCTCGAGGACGTGATCCTGCGCTACGAGGACCCGCTCGTGCAGATCGGCGCCGCCGCCGACAAGGCCATCCAGCTCGACGACGGCATCGAGCCCGTCACCAAGGATCTCGTCTCGTATGTCGAGAGCCTGCGCGAGCGCGCCGCACAGAGCGAGCGCGATCTCGCCGACGGCCGCACGCGCGTCGCCGAGCTCGAGGAGGAGATCCGCGGCCTCGATGAGCGGCTCGGCGGCGTGTCGCAGGAGCGCACCGCGCTCGTCCAGAAGCTCGAGGCCGAGTCGCGCATCCGCGAGCAATTCGCCACGATCGAAAGCTCGTTCGACCGCAACGAGGCGCGCGTCTCGCGCGAGGGCAATCGCGTGATCGTGCGGCTCGTGGGCGTCACTTTCCCGAGCGGCAATGCCGACATCAACCCGCGGGTCCGGCCGCTGCTCGAGAAGCTGCGCGCGGCGGTCGACGTCTTCCCGCGCTCGCAGATCGTGATCGAAGGTCACACCGACTCCTACGGCAGCGACGAGGCCAATCTCGCTCTCTCGCGCAAGCGCGCCGAGGCGATCGGCGCGTATCTCACGAACCCGCTCGGCGTGCCGGCGTTCCGCATCAGCGCGGTGGGCTACGGTGAGACCCAGCCGATCGCGAACAACGACACGGCCCAGGGCCGCGAGCGCAACCGGCGCATCGACGTCATCATCGAGCCGCAGCTCGAAGCGCAATAGCCGCGCGTCGTTCCGGCGAGTGAGCCGCAGCCGTCCCGCGTTAGCCGCACGCCCCCCTTGAACGCGGCCGAAGGCCGGCGAAGTCGCGTGCCGCGAGGGACCCATTCGAGGTGCGGCCACCGCTACCACCGAACTAACACGGCCAACGCGGGACGGCTGCGGCTCACTCGCCGGAACGACTCATCGTCTGCGCGAGCCAGTCGCCGACGAGGTCGCCGACCTTTGGTTGGGCGAGGTAGCCGTAGGCTTCGTGGACGTTGAGGCCGTAGTCGGCGTGGAAGAAGTTCTCGAGGTCCACGTAGTCCTCGATGGATTCGACGAGGCCGAGATCGACCATCTCGCGGAAGTGCGGCGCGAGCCGCGCGTGCAGCGCCGTCGTGTCGCCGAGCGCCGAGAAGTTCACCCAGCGGCGGATATTCGTCGGATATCGCGCCGCGCCGACTTCGTCGCGGCCGCGCAGGCGGCGGCGCACGAACTTCGTCGCGAGCGGGCTGCCCATCGTGACGAACAGGTCCACGCGGCCGCGCGCAGGCGGGTTGTCGTGCGACAGCTCCCGGAGTGTGTCGTAGGCGATCATCGAGCCCAGGCTGTGGCCGATGAGCAGAACGCGCGAGCCGTCGGCCCACGCATCCTCGAGCGCGGTTCGCAAGCGCGCACGAATGGTGGTGGCGATGCCGTCGCGGTTCCTGCCGTAGCGATTCGCGTCGTGGATCTGCGCACGGATCGACGGACCCGCGAACCAGCGGCCGAGCAACGGCACGGCGTCGCCGATCACGTGCGACCAGCGGACGATACGCCGCGGCCAGGAGTCCACGGCGCGGCGGTCGGCCTCCGTCGGCGCCTCGTGCGCGAGCAGGCGCTCGATGCCGGGCAGGTCGAGCGCGATGTCGCGGTACGTGCCGTAGAAGAGGTAGGTCCAGCTCAGGAGCCGGAACCGGCGGGGATCCGCGGCAAGCGCGCGCGCCGCGCCGGGGCGCGAACGCTCGACCGCCGCGAGCAACACGCGGCGGAGCTGCGACTCGTAAATCTCCGGCGGCGGCTTCGGCTTCAAGCCCGGAACAAAAATGATGCATGCGCCGGTCAAGTCGCTGTCGTCTCCACCCTCGCGCACGCTCGCGGTATAGTCGGCAGATACTTCGCCGGATCTGCCTTTCAGGAGAATAGGTCGTGCGGTATCTGCATACAATGGTGCGCGTGAGCAACCTCGAAGCGTCGCTCGACTTCTACTGCCGCAAGCTCGGTCTCAAGCAGGTCAAACGAATGGATCACGAAGCTGGGCGCTTCACGCTCGTGTTCGTCGCGGCCGAGGGTCAAGAGGACTGCGCGATCGAGCTCACTTACAACTGGGATCCCGAGGCGTATACGGGCGGGCGCAACTTCGGTCACGTGGCGTACGAGGTCGACGACATCTACGCCACCTGCCAGCGGCTCAAGGACGCCGGCGTCACGATCAACCGGCCGCCGCGCGACGGCAAAATGGCGTTCATCCGCTCGCCCGACAACATCTCGATCGAGCTGCTGCAGCGCGGCGATGCGCAGCCGAAGCGCGAGCCCTGGGCGTCGATGCCCAACACCGGCGTCTGGTGAAAAACAGGGACATGCTGCTTTTTCGGCGTTACGCCGACGGACCGCAGCGCAACTAACGAAAAAGCAGCATGTCCCTGTTTTTCACCGGCCCTACTTTCAGCCGTGCTCGCGGTAGACGACCTTGAAGTTGCCGGTCTCGATGCCGGAGTCGTCCGAGTCCTTGAAGACCACGCGGTTGCGCCCTTCACGTTTCGCCTGATAGAGCGCCTCGTCGGCCGTTTGGATCGCGCCGGCGAGGCTGCGGTTCGACGCGGCGCGAGCAAGCGCCACGCCGACGCTCACCGTCACCGACTCCGCGCACATAGAGCCCGCGTGCGGGATCGCGAGATCGAGCACGTCGCGGCGGATCTGCTCCGGTAGGCTGCGCGCATAGTCGTCCGGAGGGCCGTAGAGCACGAGCACGAACTCCTCGCCGCCGTAGCGCGCAGCGAAGTCGAACGGCCGCTTGGCGCAACGCGCGATGCTGCCGGCGACCTTCTTCAAACAGTCGTCGCCCGCCTGATGTCCGTAGAGGTCGTTGTAGATCTTGAAGTAGTCGATGTCGACGAACACGATTCCTACGGCGACCTCCTCGCGCCGCGATTGGCGCCACACGCGGCGCACGAAGTCGTCGAAGATGCGCCGGTTGTACAGCCCGGTGAGGCCGTCGCGCTCGGCCAGCTCGTTGAGCAGCCGCGTCTCGAGGAAGTTGGTGCGCAGCGCGTGCTCGAGGTTGTACGTCGAGATTCCGCCGATCACGGCGGCCGCGCCGAGCATCGCGGTCATGTAGCAGAGATCGTTCAAGGGCAGGCCGAGCATGAAGCCCATCACCACGTGAGTGGTCACGAGCAGCGTCGCAATGCTGATCGCGATGTTGAACAAGAGACCGAGGAATAGACATGCGTACAGGATCACCATCACGAGGCCGGCGAGCACGTACGACTCGCCCTGCAACGCCGCGAGGTGGGTGATGTAGGTGACCACGAAGCCCACCAGCGTCACTCCGACCGCGGCCACCTCGGAGTAGAAGCGCCGCGCCGACGGCAGCGAGATCGCCACGCCGATCACCGCCAGCAGCGGGCAGAGCACACCCAAACGCAATGCGTTCAGCGGACCGCTGCCCGGCGTGCCCAGCACGAAGTCGAGGCAGGTGACCACGAGCACGAGGATGATGGCGATGAGCCCCGACAAGCGTGTCCGCGGCAGATTCTGTGCCGCGTAGAAGTCGCGAAACTCCTTCTCGAGCAAGCCGCTGAAGCGCAGCTTCGCGAAGCCAACGCTCAGCTGCCGTGCGAACGGCGAACCATGGCCATCGGTGTCGAGTTTCGAGGGCAAATCCATCGACCGCGGATTTATCTTTGCAACCGTGGAAGGATGCGCCGCCGTACAGGGGATTTCCCTAACGTGAGTCACACTCGGAGCGTGAACTCCGGCAGGTTTCGGGGAGGGGGGTGCTCGGGGGTTTTACCGATAGAGGGGCAAGAGCGGATCTTCCTTGACCGCAGCGCCCGCCCCGGAGTCCGTTTCGAAGGCGCGGAGCACGCCCCGCAGGCCGCCGCCATCCCAGTCGCCGGGCGCCGCCCCATATAGGTGCGCCTCGAGATCGAGCACCTCGCGCGCCGGAGCCTCGGGCAGAGCGGCGGCCAGCGCACCCAAGCTGCGCGGCGGGGAATCCGGGAACCGCTGCTCCGCCCAAAGCAGCAATGCGCGGCGGGCGGCGTCCGCGTCGTTGGTTCGACAGGCCGCGTCGAGGTCGCGCAGCGGCTTGCCGCCCTTCGCCTTCGCGTCGGCGGCGCGCGCCGCGCCGGCAGGCCGCGCAACGCGGCGCGACCACCACCACGCGAGCGCGGTGAGAAGCCATCCCGCCGCAAGCACCGCGCTCACGGCCGGCCAAAAGCTCGATGCCGGCGGCGTGGTCACCGCCGTGGCCTCCGGGGCATTCGACGGCGCGGGCGCCGGAACCGGTTCGCCGCTCGGAGCGATCCGCAGCGTGCGGGCGGGCAGCTCCGCGACCTCCCAGCGCTGCGTGTCGACGTTCCACCACGGCACGCGCAGCGGTGCGAGCGTGACGTCCCCGGCCGTCTGAGCGATCACGGCCATGCTCACGGTGCGCCGCGAAGTAAAGCCCTGCGGCGTGATGTCGCGCGACATCTCGGGCTGGTCCGCATAGAGACGGATCCCCGCTTGCTGGGTGGTCGGCAGATCGGGCAACTGCGTCTCGAGAAGTCCGTCCGCTTCGATGGTCACTTTCCGGGTGCGAGGAACGCCCACCACGAGATCGGGCGAGTCGTCGCTCCACTGGTCCGTCAGCGTGACGCGATGTGCCGGCAGCCAGCTCGCGTCGGCCATCGAGGCCGGCGGCGGCACGGCGGGCTGCACGTCGATCTCGAGCATGCCGGAGCGAAACCGCGCCACGCGCGAGAACCCGCGGTCCGGTATCACCATCGCCTCGTAGGTGACGGGACCGACCATGAGCCGGGCGGCCTGCTGCGGGAAGATCGCGTAACGGCGCTCGCGCACCTCGAAGCTGCGGCCCGCGCGGCTCGTTTGATACACGGCGTCCTCGCCGAGCTTTTCGACGATCGCCTCGCCGCCCGTAACCTCGGGGTTCGTGAGCGTCGCGCGCCCGGTAGCCACCGACGTGTTCCTGAACAGCCGCAGCGTGAGTATCACTTGCGACTGCACGTACACCGTCGAAGGCTGCGACTCGAGCTCCATGAAAATGTCGGCGGGTGCGTTGCCCGTGGTGTCTTGGGGAAGCACGCGCAGAGTCACCGGCTTGGTCTGCAAGTTGCCCACTCGCACGGGCGGCAGCGTGAGCTCGCCGCGCGCGTCGGCCTTGGGCATCAGCTGGTACTGCCACTCCGTGACCTGCGAAGTCTGGCCGTTCAGGATCTGGATTCGCGAGCTGCTCTGGCGGCCGAGCACGTCGAACTGCTTCTGCAGAGACGTGACGTCGGGCTCTTCGCGGATCGGGCCCTCGCCGCGGATCGTGTACGTGAACGACTCGTTGTCACGGATCGTGGCTCGGTCCACGGTGGCCTGCAGCACCGAATCTTGCGCGTGTGCTGCGCCGAGCGCGGCGGTCAACGCCACGAACGCGGCAAGTACGCGCAGCGCGCGCCTCACCACGGCTTCTTCTCCGTGCCGCCGATCGGCTTGCCGTCTTGATCCACGCCCATGCGTTGATATTGATAGAGGAACTTGCGCCGCAGGAGCCCGCCCGGGTCCTGCGGGATGCGTCGCAGCCACTGCTCCGCGGCCTGCTCCGACGCCCAGTGCTCGACGTCCTGTGGCGACTGGGCTTCCTGCGGCTGCTGATCAGGCGGCTGGTTGGCGGTCTGCTGCTGCTGATCCGGATTCTCGTCGTCGGGAGACTGCGAGTCGTCGCCCTGCTGGCTGCGGTCGCCGTTCGCCTGCTGGTCTTGCTGCGATTGATCGCCCTGCTTCGATGGGTCCGAGCTCGAGTCGTCGCTCTTGTCGGCCTGCGAGTCGCCCTGCTGCTGGTCGCTCTGCTGATTTTGCTGGTCGCCGTTCTGGCCCTGCTGCTGTTGTTGCTGCTGCTGTTGCTTCTCGAGGAAATCGCGCAGGAGGTCGCGGTTGTAGCGCGCGTCGTCGTGATTCGGGTCGAGCTCGAGCGTGCGCTCGTAGGCGCCGATCGCCTCCTCGAGCTTGCCGCTCTTCGCGAGCGCGTTGCCGCGGTTGTAATTGCCGTCGGGCGTATCGAGGCGGTCGAGCGTGGCGGCGCTCGCGGGGAAATCTTCCGCACGGAACTCGGCGGCACCCTTCCAGGCCGGGTCCTTGAAGAGCGCGGCGGCGCGGGCGGCGTCGTTCGCCTGCATCGCCTCGAAGCCGCGCTGATCCGGCCGCTGCCAGAGATCCGACCATTCGAACGCCTCCGCCCGCGGCAGAGGCAACACAGCGCACAAGGCGAGCGCGCAGATCCAACCCCGCCGGAAGGAGAGCGCGAGCAGCGGCAGCAGCGCCACGGCCAGCAGCAGGCCTCGATCCCGCCAGATGTCGGCCTGGTGCTGCTCGCCGCCCTCCTCCGCGATCGCGCCGCCGGACGGCAGCTCCGTGGGGAACAGCGTGTCCAGGTCGCGATCATCGGGAGAGAGCCGGGCGAACCGGCCGCCGCCCGCGCCGGCGAGGCGCTGCAAGCCGCGGGGGTCGAGCTGCGGAATCACGACGTTGCCCTTGTCGTCGGTAACGAAGCCGCCCTCGTCGCGGGCGATCGGCGCACCCTGCTCGGTGCCTACCGCGAGCGCGCTCACGCGGAAGCCTTTGCCGCGGAGCTCGCGCGCGAGGTCCACGTCGTCGTCGCTCACGTCGGAATCGGTGATCAGCAGCACGTCGCCCTGGCTCAAGCCGGTCTGCTCGAGCAACGCGCCGGCCTTCTCGAGCCCGGCCGCGAGCGAGCTGCCTTGTGACGGCATGATCTGGGTCGCTACCGCCGACACGAGCGCGGAGATCGTCCGCGTGTCGGTGGTGAGCGGGGTCACCGTGAACGCGTGCGACGAGAACACCACGAGCGCGGTCTGCCCCGCGGCGCGGCGCCCGAGCAGGTCGAGCAGCTTGAGCTTGGCGCGAGCGAGCCGCGTGGGCTCCACGTCGGCTGCATCCATCGAGCGCGACAGATCGAGCGCGACCACGAGCGCCTCTTGCGAACGGAACGCGGGCACGGGCAATCGCTCCCACGCGGGACCGGCCATGCCGAGCACGCCGAGCGACCAGGCCGCGATCGCCGCGAGCAGCGGCCAGCGCCGCTCGCGCAGCGCCGCGGAGTCGACGAGCACGTGCGGCCGCAGCGCCGCGTCCACGATGCCGCGCCAACCGCCGCCCTCGCCGCGGCCGCGCAGCAGCTGCCAGATCAGCCAGACGCCGGCCGGCAACAGCACGAGCCACCACGGCCGTAGGAAATGGAACTCAGCCATGCTCCCTCTTCAACGCGGGACGCCACGCCGCCGTGGCCGCCGCCCCGAGCCCCGACGCTCTCCAGCGCGCCGCCGTCAAGGCGGCCAGCGCTCCGACGAACGCGAGCGCGAGCGCGGCGCCGAGCGGCCAGTAGAACAGCTCCGTGATCGGTCGAAAACCCTGCTCGTTCGACTCGGCCGGCTCGAGCTTGTCCAAGATCGCATAGATCTGCTGGAACTCCGCGGTATCGCGCGCGCGGAAATACTTGCCGCCCGTCTTGTCGGCGATCGCCGTGAGCGCGGCCTCGTCGAGATCGGCCGACGGATTGATCTGCCGCACGCCGAACAGCGAGCGCACCGTGAGCGCGTCGGCGCCGATGCCGATCGTGTAGATCACGAGATTGCGCTCCGCCGCGAGCTCCGCGGCCTTGAGCGGGTCCACGGCGCCCGCCGTGTTGGCGCCGTCGGTCAACAATATCGCCACGCGCCTGCCTTGCTCGACTCCGGCGTCGTCGAGCGTGCGGATCGCGAGGCCGATGGCGTCGCCGATCGCGGTCTCCTTGCCGGCGAGGCCGATCACGGCCTCGTCGAGCAGCGTCTTCACGGTCTTGCGATCGAACGTGAGCGGCGTCTGCAGATAGGCCTCGCGGCCGAACAAGATGAGCCCCACTCGGTCGCCCACGCGCCGCTCGATGAAGTCGTTGGCCACCGACTTGGTCGCCGTCAGACGGTCCACCCATTGGCCGTTCAGCTGAAAGTCTTGCTCCTCCATCGAGCCCGAAAGATCGATGATGAGCAGCAGGTCGCGTCCCGTCATCGGCAGCGCCACCGGCTCGCCGATGAATTGCGGGCGCGAAGCCGCGAGTAGTGCGAGCACCCAGATGGCCGCCAGCACCGCGAGCCGCAGGCGCGTGGACTGCGCCGAGCGCAGTCCCGCGAGGTCGCTGAAGTCGGCGCCGAACGGCACCTTCAGCGCCGCGTCGCGGTCGAGCGCCTCGGGGCGGGTGAAGCGGCGCACGAGCCACGGCAACGGCAACGCCGCGAGCATCCACCACCACGTGAGGGTCCACACGGCCGTCAGCTCCCGCCGCTCACGGCCGGCACCGCGGGCGGCCGCAAGTTGCGCCGCCGGGGCCCGAGCCGCGGCCGCGAGCCGTGCTCCGTCTTGAGCCACTCGGCGCAGAGCGCCGTGAGCTCGAGCGCTTGGAGCCGATTCACGCTGTCGGGCCGCGCGTACGGCGCCGCGAGCAGCAGCCGGCCGGCGCCGCGCGTGAACGCGTCGCGCTGCCAGCGGCTGTCGAGATACTTGAGCCAGCGTTCGCCGATGAGTCCCGCCACCTCGTCGCCGCCGATCGTGACGAGCGGCTCGCGCTCGGCTGCGGCTTGCGCCGTGGTCATCGCGAAGCGCCGCAGCAGGGTGGACACGCGCTGCAGAGAGGCCACCGGCTCCGCGCCCTGCTCGAGGCCCGAGCGCACGCGCTTGAGCGCGCGCAGCGCAGCACGGCGGTGGCGGTCGCGGTAGTAGAGCACGCCATACGCTACGCCTGAGGCAAGCAACAGCGCGGCCACGAGCCACCAACCGAACGCAGGCGGCCACCAGCCGACGGCACCCGGCAGGTGGATGTCGCGCAGCGGCAGCGCGGAAATGTCGGTTGGGTTCATCGTTGTCGAAACCGTTGAGCGAGCACGCGCCGCAAGTCGGCGTCGGTCGAGCACTCGATCAAATGGATACCGGGCGTGCGCGCGAGCGCCGCGAGCGCGCCGCGGCGCTCCGCGAAGCGCTGCTCGTAGCGGCGCCTCGTGGCATCGTTCCCCGTGTCGATCGAAAACGAACGGCCGGCGCTCTGGATTCGATAACGGCCGGGCGGCGGAAGTTCAGCCTCCACGGGATCGAAGAATTGCACCAGCATGAGGTCGCAGTGGCCGGCGAGCTGCCGCAAATGACGCTCGTAGTCCGCCCCGAGCCCGCGAAAGTCGCTCAGCAGGAAGATGAGGCTGCCGGGCCGCGCCACGCGCGTGAGCCGCACCAGGGCATGCTCCGCGTCGACGTCCCCGGCGGGCAGCGACTCGGGCGCCCAGAACGCGTCGGCGCAGATCGTGCGGAAGAACCTGAGCGCCGAGCGCATGCCGAGCCCGGGCCGCACCTCGTGATGCGCGCCCTCGGAAAACACCATTCCGCCGAGCCGGTCGCCGTTTGCGCTCGCACTCCAGGCGATCAACGCGGCCATCTCGGTGGCGCGCACGCCTTTGAACGCGCCGCGGGTGGCGAACATCATCGGCTTGCGCAGATCGAGCCACACGTACACCGGACGGTTGCGCTCCTCGCGGAACACCTTGGTGTGCGGCTTGCCGGTGCGCGCGGTCACGCGCCAGTCGATCGTGCGCAGGTCGTCGCCCGGTTGATACGGCCGCGACTCGTCGAACTCGACGCCGCGCCCCTTGTACGGCGAGAGGTGTCCGCCGGTGCCCACCGCGCGCACGCGCGGCGCCATCAGATGAATCGCTTCGCCCGCGGCGCGCAGGCGCAGCAGGTCGGCCAGCGCCACTCGCACGGGCGAATGCGTCGAGCGGGCGGCCGACGAGGCCATGCTCAGGGGACTCCGATCCGCGCGAGCAGCGTGTCGACGATGTCGTCCGGCGTGCGGCCGGCGGCTTCCGCCTCGAACCCGAGCAGGATGCGGTGCCGCAGCACGTCGTGCGCGACTTCCTGGATGTCCTCGGGCGTCACGAAGTCGCGGCCCGCGAGCCACGCGTGCGCGCGGGCGCAACGGTCGAGCGCGATGGTGGCTCGCGGGCTCGCGCCGTAGCGCAGGATGCCCTTGAGATCGTCGCCGTAGCGCTCGGGCTGCCGGGTGGCGAGCACGATCTGCACGATGTACTCCTCGAGCGGCGCCGATAGATGCTGCTCGAGCACGGCGAGCCGCGCCGCGAGCACGTCTTTCTGCGAGAGCACCTCGGTGGCCTTGAACAGCGCCTCGTCGGGCGCGAGGCGCTTCTGCTCGGAGCGGTTCAGCGCGAGGATCGCGCGCTCGCCGGCGGCGTCCGGATAGCCGATGAGCACGTGCAACAAAAATCGGTCGAGCTGCGCTTCGGGCAGCGGATAGGTGCCTTCCTGCTCGATCGGGTTCTGCGTGGCCATCACCATGAAGAGCGGCGGCAGCGGATAGGTCACGGTGCCGACCGTGATCTGGCGTTCGCCCATCGCTTCGAGCAGCGCCGACTGCACTTTCGCGGGCGCGCGGTTCACCTCGTCGGCGAGCACGAGGTTGTGGAACAGCGGTCCTTCGCGGAACACGAACGTGCCGTCCTGCGGCCGATAGATCTCGGTGCCGGTGAGGTCGGCCGGCAGGAGGTCGGGGGTGAACTGCAAGCGGTGGAAGTCGCCCTCCACGCTGTGGCTCAACACCTTGATCGCGCGCGTCTTGGCGAGACCGGGCGCGCCTTCGACGAGCAGGTGACCGTCGCAAAGCAGCACGACGAGCATCCGATTCAGCAGACGTTCTTGACCGACGACCAAGCCTTTGAGGTGCGCTTCGAGCCGGACGAACTTTTCTTGTAATGACATGGACTTGTCTTAGAGCTAAAGCGCGACATTCTAACCTGCACGCCGCGCCGATGACCTTACCGGTGCGTAAAGAAAGCTCGCGTCGATTACGGCTCGTCCGGGCGCGCTCGCCCGGCTCGTCAGGGGCCGCGGCGGAAGGCGCCGGGGCCGCCGCTGATGCCGATGGGGCCGCGCGGCACGACGAGCTGGAGCTTCTGACCGTCACGCATCACTTCGACCATGACGGACTCGCCCGGCGTGCCCTTGAAGGTGCGGTCGTTGAGGTCGCGCACGTCGAAGATTCGCTCGCCCGCATAGCTCACGATCTGGTCGCCGGGCTTGATGCCGGCGCGCTCGCCCGGCGAGCCCGCGATCACGTTGAACACGCCGACGGTCGTCGGCCGTCCCGTCGCCTCGAGGTAGCGCTCGTAGTCCTGCTCGCCGAGCTCCGAACGCAGCGTGCCCTCGGTGTCGATCATCTCGGCGGGCTTGCCCTCGCGCCGGGCGGTGTACTGCGCCTGCATCTGCTCGAGCGTGAGCTGCTCGGTGCGTTTCTGAATCCACGCGGCGCGGTCGGGCGTGAAGCCGGCGGCGACGAGCCGTTCGACCTGCCGCTCCGGGGAGTTGCCGTCCACGCGAGCGCGGCGAATGGCCTGGAGGTTCGGCACCCCGCTCGAAGGATCGACTGCCGGAGAGCCGCCGGCCCCGCTGTTCTGCGTACGGGCCTGGCGGGGCGCGCGGAGCGCGTCGAGCTCCGCACCGAGGTCGGCGACCCGCTGCTCGAGCGCCGCGCGTTGCTCGATCTCGGCCTGCAGCGCGGATTCGAGGTCCTCGAGGCGGCCGGTCGTGGCCGCGTCCGGCCGCGCGCCGGCGCTCCCGTCCGGCGCCGTCGCGACGGCTTCAGCCGCTGGCGGCGGGTAGCCCGGCTGGGTCCAAAGCGCGATCGCGAAACCGGCGCCGAGTCCGGCGACCACGAGCAGCAACGTCTTCCACATCGAGGCTCCCCCGACCCTTATGCCTGCGCTCCGAGCTCGAGTCTCGGCCCGGCGTTCGACCCCGGTCTGGCCCCCGGCTCGGACGCCGTGGGCTGACCCTGCCTTTGATCCTGAGCAGGCGCGGCAACGGCTGTTTGACCGGCGGCGCTCGTCGACGGTTCAAACCAGGTGCGGTGAATCAGCTGGTGGAGCTCGCCGAGCGCCCGCTGAACGTCGTCGATCCACTGGTGCAGCGCGGCGATGTCGAGCTTGCCCACGTCGAGCGTCGCGAGCATTCGCCGCAGGTCGCCGAGCTGCTTGTGCGGGCCGGCGTTGCGCGGCAACAGCGCGAGCGCGCCGCCGAGCTCGCGCAAGCTGAACGAGATCGCGCGCGGGAACTGCTCGTCCTTCAGCAAGTAGCCGATCACGTCGGGACCGAAGATCCGGCGCCGGACCTTCTGCCGATACATTTGATACGCGGACAGCGACTGGAGCACCGCCATCCACAGCGTGTTGTCGAAGCGCGCGAGGTCGTCGCGGCCGAGCAGCGTGGCGGCCGCCACGTCGATGATCCGGGTGGTCATGTCGGCGCGCTCGATGCCGCGGCCGATCCGGAAGAACTGGTAACCCGAGTCGTGGCTCATCGTGTCCGCGAGCAGCCCGCTGATCTGCTGGCAGCCTTCCACGACGGTGGAGTGGATGCCGTAGCGGCGGCGGTGCGAGGTCTCCGCGTCGAGCTCCTGGTTCACGTGCATGCAGAGCTCGTTGATCGAGCGCCACGCCTCCGACGGCACGATGTCGCGCGTGGTGCGCACGCTCTCGCGCGCGTGTGCGAGCGACGAGCGCACCGAGCTCGGGTTGGCGCGGTCGGCGACGAAAAATCGTTCCGCCGTGTCGGGCCCCGGCGCGGGGTGCAAGTCGCGGTAGAACTCGGCACAGCCCGTGATCGTGATCAGCAGGTCCCACTTGAGACCGGCCTGGCGCGGCAGGTCGAGCAGCAGGTTGCCGTAGACGCGCGCGAGCCGCGACGTGGTCTCGGCGCGCTCGAGATAGCGCGCGCTCCAGTAGATACGCTCGGCCACTCGCGACAGAAGGCTCATGCGTCG
This sequence comes from Gammaproteobacteria bacterium, assembly GCA_036274615.1. Classification (GTDB taxonomy): domain Bacteria; phylum Pseudomonadota; class Gammaproteobacteria; order Steroidobacterales; family Rariloculaceae; genus FEN-1219. The sequence continues at coordinate 20,835 of DASUFK010000031.1, forward strand.
AGTCTCGCGCATGGTGCCAGGCACCAGCGGTGCCTGGCACCGTTGGTGCCTGGCACCAGGGCCGATTCGATTAGCGTGCTCATGGGTCGACGGCGACGATCCAGGTGTCCTTGCTGCCGCCGCCCTGCGACGAGTTCACCACGAGCGAGCCGCGCCGCAGCGCGACCCGGGTGAGGCCGCCCGGCGTAACCCAGATCCGCTCGCCCTGGAGGATGAACGGCCGCAAGTCGAGATGCCGCGGCTCGATCTCCTGCTGCACGAGCGTGGGCGCCGTGGACAGCGCGAGCACCGGCTGCGCGATGTAGTTGCGCGGGTTGGCTTCCACCGCCGCTGCGATTGCCGCCCGCTCGTCCGGCGTCGAGCGCGGACCGATCAACATCCCGTAGCCGCCCGATTCGTTCGCGGGCTTCACCACCCACTTCGTGAGGTCGCTCAACACTTCCTTGCGGGCCGCTTCGTCGCGCAGGAGCCGCGTGGGCACGTTCGGCAGGATCGCGTTCTCGTGCAGGTAGTACTCGATGATCTTCGGCACGTAGGCGTACACGACCTTGTCGTCG
>DASUFK010000032.1:0-17393 GCA_036274615.1 Gammaproteobacteria bacterium
CGGCCCGCCGGCCGGATGCGACCGACCGGGCCGAGAAAGGCGGTACCGCGATGGGCATCGAGGTCAAGCCCGCCGGCAATCGCCCCATCCAACCCGTGTCCGACCGCTTCTTCTACTGGCTGCGCGCCACGATGCTCGAGACGCGCCGCGTGGGTTACTGGTGGGCCAACCGGATGCTCGCCACCACGCACCCGCTCGAAGAGAAGATGGCGCTGCTCTGGCACGGTCACTTCGCGACGCACGAGAACAAGGTCCGCGACTACCGCAAGATGCTTCAGCAGATTGCGTTGTTCGAGCGCCATGCCACCGGCAACCTCCGGGACCTCACCATCGAGGTCGCCAAGAACCCCGCGATGCTCTATTTCCTGGACGCGCAATTCAACGTGAAGGGCGCGCCCAACGAGAACTTCGCGCGCGAGGTCATGGAGCTCTTCACGATGGGCGTGGGCAACTACACGGAAAAAGACGTTCGCGAGTGCGCGCGCGCATTCACCGGCTGGTACTTCGACGACCTCGCGTTCGAGGTGGACGCGGCGAAGCACGATGCGGGCGCGAAGGAGTTCCTCGGCCGCACCGGCAACTTCGACGGCGTGGACGTGCTAAAGATCATCTACGAGCAGCCGGTCACGGCCGAGTATCTCGCCGCCAAGGTCTACCGCTTCCTCGTGCGCGACGAGCTGTCGCCGGCGCTCCGCGCGAAGCTCGGCGCCGTGCTCCGCGACGCCGGCTACGAGCTCAAGCCGCTGCTCACGGCGATCCTCTCGTCGAAGGACTTCTACAGCGCGGCGAGCTACGGCGGTCACATCAAGGGACCGGTCGAGCACCTCGTCACGATGCTCAAGCAGCTCGGCCTCGACGCGATCCCGGGCGTGCCGGATTTCAACCAGTCCACGATCGCGATGGGCCAGCATCTCCTGAACCCGCCATCGGTCGCCGGCTGGGCCGGCGGCAAGGCGTGGATCACGCCGGGCCTCCTGATCGCGCGCGGCAACGTGGCGCGCGACGTGCTGATCCCCGACATGACCGGCTTCCGCGACTGGAACTTCAATGCCGGCTCCGACGACGTGCTCGGCCAACGCTTACGCGACGGCTTCGACGTAGGCGCGGCCACGGCAGTGAACGACCCGGCCAAGATGTCGGAGTTCGACCGCGTGGCGCTCGAGCGCGACGAGAAGTTCAACACGCGGATCTCGGGCTACATCGGTTGGGAGCAAGCGGCGCGCAAGCTGATCCCCACGCCGCGCGACGCGGCGCGTCTCGATCTCGCCTCGCTCGCGGCGGCGAACGCGGCCACGACGACGGAAGCCGTCGACTATCTGCTCGCGCGCTTCCTGCGCGTGCCCGCGTCGAGCGCGATGCGCGCGGCGCTCGTCGAGTTCCTCACGAAGGAGCTCGGCACCGACAGCCTCGAGCGCGCCAAGACTTACATGGAAGACGCGCTGCGGATGACCGTGCACCTCGTGATGAGCACGGCGGAATACCAGATCGTTTGAAAGCGGAGACGCCCCGATGAAATCGCCGTTGATCTTGGTCGTGTGGATGTCGTCGCTCGCGGTGACGGCCGGCGCGGCGGCGCAAACCGTGCCCGCTACTCCCGAGAGCCTGCTCGCCGCCGCCAAGCGCGCCGCGGGTCTCGACTATCAGGGCACGTTCACCCGCATCTGCGTGGCGCCCGACAATCTCAACACCGGGCCGCGGCCGCAGCCCGCGCCCGGCGCCCCGCGCGCGACGCCCGACCGGGCCACCTGGTACGCGCAGCCGTACAAGGTGTTCGACGACCTCTATTTCGTGGGCACGCGGATTCACTCCTCGTGGGCGCTGGTTACGAGCCAAGGCATCGTGCTCATCGACACGCTGTTCGACTACGCCATCGAGCCCGAGATCGTGGAAGGCCTCACCAAGCTCGGCCTCGATCCACGCAACATTAAGTACGTGCTGATCAGCCACGCGCACGGCGATCACGACCAGGGCGCGGCGCTGCTCCAGAGCCGCTACGGCGCGAAGGTGGTGATGGGCGCGGCGGATTGGGACGCCACGCTCAAGCGTCCCGCCACTGCGGCGGGCGGCGTGCCGAAGCGCGACGTGGCCGTGGGACCGGAAGGTTACAAGCTCAAGCTCGGCGACACCACCGTGGACGTGATCGCCACGCCCGGACACACGCCGGGCACGTTGTCTTTCATCTTTCCGGTGAAGGACCGCGGCCGCGTGTTGACGGTGGCCTACTCCGGCGGCACGGCCTTCAACTTTCCGCGCGTCGCCGACAACTTTGCGATCTACCAGGACAGCGCGCGCAAGATGGGCGACGCCGCGAGCGCAGCGGGCGCCACGGTGCTCATGACCAACCACACGGAGTTCGATCGCGCTTGGGACCGCGCACGCTTGGCGCAGCTGCCGCGCGCCGGCGGCGAGAAGCATCCTTACGAGACGGATGCCGCGACCGTGAAGCGCTACTTCGAGATGACGGGGCTGTGCGCGGAGTCGCAGCGCCTGTCGCTGAATTGACCGCCGCGGCGACCGTCGAAGGAGCCGAAATGAAACGCTCGATCCCCGAGGCTCTACGGTGGTGGCCGGCCGTTGCGCTCGCGCTGGCGTCGGCCGCGGCCCTCGCCATGTCGCACACCGCCGCCGCCCAGGAAGCGCCGCTCATGGTGCGCTCGCCGAAAGCGCGATCCCCCGGCTGGACCGGCGTGCACCGCCCGCACACCAAGCTCGCCGACGTGCTCGCGCGCCACGCGGGCAAGGCCGACTGGGCCGAGACCGTGGTCGAAGACGAGAGCCTGTTCGCGCAGTGGATCTCGATGGCGCCGGGCGAGAAGACGCCGCGGCGCATGAACGGCGATACGCGCGAGTGGTGGATCGTGCAGTCCGGCTCGCTGAAGTTCACCGTCGAAGGCCGCGAGCCAGTGGTCGCGACGAAAGGCTTCATGGTGCAGGTGCCGTACCGCACGCTCTATCAGATCGAGAACGTGGGCACCGAGCCGGCGCTGCGCTTCGAGGTGAACGTCACGCGCGCGCGCAAGCTCTATCCGCTCGACGAGACGCCGGCGCCGGTCAACGGTTTCGAATACGTGCCCACCAAGGTCACCGGCGGCCGCGGGACGCTCGACGCGCAGAACCGGCCCGTGCTCGACTTCAACAAGGTGGCCAAGGGCGAGGAGCGCGGCGGCGCGTTCGTCACCGACGACCGCGCGTTCGCCAACGTGATCATCGGCAACTACCAGCGCCCCGGGCCCGAGGAGAAGGGCCACTTCCACGAGGAGGGCTCGGAGTTCTGGCTCATCATGCTCGGCAAGGTGCGCTACAAGATCGAGGGGCTCGACGAGTTCGAAGCGTCGCCCGGCGACGTGGTCTACGTGCCGCGCCAAACGTGGCACCTCGCGAGCAACGGCGGCGAGCCGGGACTGCGGTCTTGCCGGCTCGCGATGAACGGGTTCCCGTACCAGGCGCACATGTTCGAGCCGGACTAGAGCCCGCCGCTACGCGGACAGCACGGCCACCGAGCCATCCACCGCCTGGCGAGCTGAACCGATCATTGCGAGATCGGCTCAACAACTGACACGTTGCCGCAGCGCGGTACAGGGCCGCGCTCGTCCACGATCGCGGTGCGTTTCACCTGATATTCAATGGCTTGAGACGGGTTCACGCGCCTTGGCACGGAAGCTGCTCTACCTCGGCGTCGAAATGTGGCGCCATACTTGGCCGCTGGATAGGGGAGGAGATCCATGAACGAGTACGCCGTGGGGACCATGTTGTTCGCGATTCCGCTCGTCGCCATTCTTGCGGGCGTCGCGGTCACGTGGATCAAGGCCAAGCACGGGCTGATCGAGACGAGCGCTCAGCTCACGAAGAAGCTCGAGGCGGAGCTCGCGACGCGCGACGCGCGAATCGCGGAGCAAGCCGAGCGCATCAAGGTCCTCGAGCGCATCGTCACCGACCAACCGACGCAGCTCGACCGCGACATCGATCGCCTGCGCGCGTAGGTCTGGCACGCCGCGGGCGACGCACTCGAGGCCGGGGCGCTGGTCCGCTAACGGTAAAATAGAATTGACTATAGCGGGCTAAACGATAAACTCTTTGTTGTGCCAAAGAGGCCCGACGCCCTATCGACGCTGCCCCCCGCAGCGGCCCGCGCACTGCAATCGCTCGGCGAGAACCTTGCCGTCGCCCGGCTGCGCCGCCGCGAATCGCAGCGCGCCTGGGCGAAACGCCTCGGCGTTTCGGTTCCGACTCTGATCCGCATGGAGCGAGGCGATCCCGGCGTCGGCGCGGGCATCTACGTGACGGCGCTTTGGCTGATCAGCCGCGCGGACGGCCTCGCCGAGCTCGCGGCGCCCGCCGCGGATCTGGGCGCGATCGAAACCGACGTGCGCCGCGCGCTCACGCGCCGGGCTGCACGATCGGCCGCTTCGGCACGTTCGCGCGCCGGCCGAAAGTGACCGCGTGACGTACTCGCCCGTCGATCGCCTGCATCTGTGGCTGCTCGCGCAACCGCAGCAGCCGAGGCTGGTCGGCGAGCTCGCGCTCGCGCGCACGCTGCAGGGCGTGTCGTTGCGCTATGCGCACTCGTGGCTCGAGGGAGGCTTCGCCCTGAGCGAAGATCTGCCGCTCGTCGATCAGGAATTCTTGCCGCCCGCCAAGGGCACCGCCGCGGGCGCGGTAGACGACGCGCGGCCCGACCGCTGGGGCGAGCAAGTCATTCGCGTCATCGACAAGCCGCCCAGGCTGTCGCTGCTCGAGTATCTCTACTTCGCGGGCGACGATCGCTTCGGTGCGCTCGGCGTCTCGCTGTCGGCGGACGAATATCAGCCGCGGCGCCTCGGTCCGCTGCCCACGCTGCGCGACACGGAGCAGATCCAAGAGCTGATTCGCAAAGTGCGGGCGAACGAGCCCGTGCCGGCGCCGCTGCGGCGGCTCGTTTCCCCCGGCGCAACGATGGGCGGAGCGAAGCCGAAAAGCCTGATAGAGATCGACGGTGCGCAATGGGTAGTGAAGTTCGCCGACGGTGATCCCGCCGATACGCCGTTGATCGAGCACGCCGCGATGACGCTCGCGGAGACGGCCGGCATTCGCGTCGCGCAAACGCGGCCGATCCGTCTCGTCGACGGCCATGCGGTGGCCGTGAGGCGGTTCGACCGCAGCGGCGACGGCCGCGCGCACGTCTTGTCGGCGCATGTTGCGCTGCGCGCAGCCGGCGAGCCGTACGGCTATCCCGAGCTCGCGCAGCTCCTGCGGCGGCGCGGCGTGAACGAGGGCGACGCGTACGTCGGCGACATGCGAGAGCTGTTCCGCCGGATGGTCTTCAACATCCTGATCGACAACACCGACGACCACGAAAAAAACCATGCCGTGATCGTTACCGACGCGCAGCGCTACATGCTCGCTCCCGCGTTCGACGTGCTGCCCTCGGGCCAGGCGCTCGGTTTCCAGCAGATGCGCGTCGGCGACGCCGAAGCGGATTCGACGCTCGAGAACGCGCTGTCGCAGTCGCGGCTCTTCGCGCTCAAGCGCGACGAGGCGGTTGCCGAGATCCGCGTGGTCGCGCGCGCGGTGAATCGCTGGAAGGACCACTTCGCAGGTGCCGGGGTGACGCCGGGCGACGTCGCGCTGTACGCAGACCAAATCGATCGGCCGTTCCTGCGCGAGCAACGCGCCGAGTTCGTGCGGTAGGCGAGCCGGTCACGGATGGAAATCGAGGCGAACGGATCACCGTAAGGGAAGAGTGGGCCGCTTGCGCAGGTCGACGGCGGCGAGAAATCAGCCCGTCCTTCGGGCGCGGCTACTCGTAGCGGATCGCCGCCAGCGGATCCACCCGCAACGCGCGCCGAGCCGCAGGCAAGCTCGCGAGCAGCGCGACCGCGAACAGAAACGCGACTGCACCCGCGATGCCGACGGGATCGAGCGGACTGACGCCGAACAGCACGCTCGTCAGCAACTGCGACGAAGCCGCCGCCGCGAGCACGCCCACCGCGGCGCCCGCGGCGACGGGTCGCATCGTCTGCCCGAGGATCAGCCGCAGCAGGCAGCCGCTCTGTGCGCCGAGCGCGATGCGCACGCCCATCTCGTGCGAGCGCCGGGCCACGACGAATGTTACGACGCCGTAGATGCCGACGGCCGCGAGCGCCAGCGCCAGCGCGCCGCCGACGAGCGACAACGCCGTGACGAGCGCGGCAAGCCGCTGCCAGTCAGCGAGGTTTTCCGCAATCGGCGTGGCTTGGGCCGGGATGCGCGGATCGAGCCGCTGCACGACACCGCGGATGCCGGCGGCCAGCACCGCCGCGTCGCCGCTGCCGCGGACGACGAGCTGGAGCTGATGCCGAGTTTGCGCCGAAGCCGGCTGGTAGACGTAGTAGGGCGGAGTCTCCCCGATCACGGCCACCTGCGCGTCGCGAGCCACGCCCACGACTTCCGAGAGAGCTTCGCCGTCCGCGCCCACGCGTCGCGCGAGCGTGCGGCCGATCGGGTTGCCGTCCGGCCAGAGATTACGCGCGGTCGACTCCGTGACGATCACGGCCGTGGAAGTGTCCTGCTGCTCGGCTTCGGTGAACGTGCGCCCCAGCACGAGCGGAATACCGGCGGCGGAAAAGTAGCCTGGTGTAACGAAGTTGCGCTCGGCGATCTGCCAAGCGCGGCTCGAGCCGGGCACGCGCACGTTCACCGACATGTTGCTGCCTTCCAAGGGCACGTCGGCCGCGAAACCCACGCCTTCGACGCCGGGCAGCGTGCCGACCCGCTCGGCCAGCGCGCGGTGGAATGCGGCGATGTCGTCCGCGCCATAACCGAAGCCGCGCAGCTCGAACGGCACGTAAGTCACGCTTCGATACGGGAAGCCGGGATCCACCGTGTGCGTTGCGTAGAGGCCGCGGAGCAGGAGCCCGGCGCCGATCAGCAGCACGGTGCAAACGGCCGTTTGCGCGCCGATCAGCAGGTTGCGGAGCCAGCCGTCGCCGCGCCGGCCCGTGCCCGGCACGCCGAGCTTCGCGGCTGCGTGCAGGTCCGGGCGCGACACGTGCAGCGCCGGCGCGAGCCCGCACGCGATGCCGGTAGCGAACGACAGCACGAGCGCGAAGGAGAGCACGCGAACGTCGAGCGCGATCGCGGGCAGCGCGAGCGGCGAGGACGACAGCAGCAGCCGGAGCAGGCCGCCGGTCGACACGACGGCCAGCACCGAGCCTACGACGCCGCCGACGCCGGCCACGATCAGAGCTTCCGTGAGGAGTTGCCGAACGATGCGGCCGCGGCTCGCGCCGAGCGCCCGGCGGACGGCGATCTCCCCGGCGCGTGTGACCCCTCGTGCAAGAAGGAGATTCGCGACGTTGGCGCAGGCGATCAACAGCACGAGCCCGAACACCGCGGCGGCGATCTTGCCGGCCGGCGGCGCATTGCCGAGCCCGCGAAACGTGATCGGTTTCGCGCGCTCGACGAAGATCGCGGTGCGGCGGCCGGGCTCCGCTCGATCGAGGTCTGCGGCGATCACGCCGAGCTCCGCGCGCACCTGCGCGATGGTGCTCCCGTCGCGCCGCCGGCCGAGCAGCTCGAGCCAGCCCGTTTCCGTGCTCGCCAACCATTGGCGATCCGGCCGGAGAATGGGCTGCGCCGTGATCGGCACGTAGTAGTCGAGCCGACGCAGGCCGGGCTGATACGCGTCGGCCGCGGCGATCCCGATGACGGTGACCGACTGCCCGTTCATCGTGATTGCGCGGCCGACGACGGACGGATCGGCGGCATACGCCGCCGACCAAAACGCGTGGCTCAGCACGACTACCGTGCCGCTGCCCGGCCGGCAGTCGTCCGCGGTGAGACTTCGGCCCATCGCGGGAGGCTGACGCAGCACGTCGAAGTAGTTGCAGGTGACGTAGCGTCCCGTGATTTCGCGCGGTGCGTCGCCGCCGAGTGCCGCGGGCCAAGGCAGGGAATAGCCCATGACTCCGGCAAGCGCGTCGCTGCGGCTGCGATAGGTTTCGAGCTCCGCCGTGGTGAAGCGCGCATTGCGCGCGCCTTTTTCGACTCGGCTCGGCACGTCGTACACGCTCTGATACGCGTCGACGAGCGCGTCGGCGCCCGGCACCGGCAGATCGCGAAGCACTGCGCCGTTCAGCACGGAGAAGACGCCGGCGTTGAGGCCTACGCCGAGCGCCACGGTGAGCACGGCCGCGAGCACGAAGCCGGGGCTGCTGCTCAGCCGGCGGACGGCGTAGCGGACGTCGCTCCAGGTCTGTAGCACGGGATCCCCCTGCCGCATGCTCGAGCGGCGAGCGCTGCGAAGCAATATATGTGCCGCGAATGAAGGTGCGCACGGCCTAGCGGTCAGCGTCGGCGGGAGTGGCGTCGCGTCGCGCGTTCGGGACGGTCGCCGCGCGAGTGGGACGAAACTCGCGGGCGCAATTCTCGACGCGCGGGCCGGCCACGCGCCGGCGCTCGACGATCGCTTTTCGCGCGGGGGTGAGCTGGTTTGTGGGGACGGTGGCGAAGCCATGTCGACTTCATGCCCCGTCAGGGGCCCGCTATACTCTCCCGCGTTCGTCAGCCCTGACTCTCGCGGCAAATAATAAGGAACAACAATGCCCACGAGATTCGCTTTGATCGGCGCGCTGGCGCTCGTGTTCTCACGCTGCGTGCTGGCACAAGACACCGGCCAAGAAAGTGCGGCGGCACTTCTCGCGCGCGCCGGTCTTTCGGCGGCCGGAATGTGGCCCGTCTCGCCTAGCAACGTACCGTTGTGGGAAAACCTGGGTGCTCGAGAGCCAGAGGCGCTCGGTGTTCTTGGCGCGGCGTACTTCCAGGGAACACCGAGCCTTCAGAGAGACAGCACGCTGGCGCGGAAGTATGCCGAACAGGCGTGTGGAAGGGGCGGCGACTCAGGTTGCGCAATCCTGGCCGCGATTTACCAAGCGGGTGATGGTGTAACTCAAGATTACGCGCTGGCGGCCAAGTATTACGGACAGGGCTGCGATGGCGACTCTGCTACCGCCTGCGCCGCGCTCAGCCAGCTACATGTGCAAGGGCAAGGTGTGCCGAAGGATCTCGACAAGGCAAGAGGTCTTGCCGAGAAGGCCTGCAGCCGCCGGGAACAATCGTGCTGGGGCCTCGGCTATCTCCACCTCATGGGTTTCGGCGTCGCGCGAGACCCAGCGCGTGCCGTGGACTTGTACCAACGAGCGTGCGGTGCGGGCTCCGCTGAAGCCTGTATGCGGCTCGGGGCCGTGTACCACGAGGGAATCGGAGTCGGGGTAGACGACGCTAAAGCGCGCGGCTATTTGCAGGCCGGTTGCGCCGGAGGCGCGGCTATGGCTTGCCGGGTGCACGGTATCCTGCTCTTCAAAGGTTCAGGGGGCGCGCCAGACCCTCAAGCTGCGGAACGACAATTCGAGCGAGGCTGCGCCGGCAGAGATCCGCCGAGTTGCAGTCTCGTGGCCACCATCTTTCTGGATCGGGGGATTCCTGCTGAGCTGGCGCGCGCACGTGAGCTCGGTACGTTCGCGTGCGATTCGGATATCACTCTGGGCTGCACGGTTCTCGGCGTTCTCTTGGCCAATGGACTCGGTGGTGAACCCGATTTGCCGCGGGCGCGAATCGTCCTCCGTAAAGCGTGCACTGCCGGCGATATAGACGGCTGTCGCTTGGCCAAGGAAGTCGCGAAATAGATCTCTACTCGTAACGCAGCGCAACCATCGGGTCCACGCGCGCCGCCCGTCGCGTCGGCAGCAGCGCCGCGAGCATCGCGACGAGCGCCAGCGCCGCAAACGCGGCGAGAAACGCCGGCACGTCGCGCGGCGTGACGCCGTACAGCAAGCTCGCGATCACCTGACTCGCGCCGAGCGCCGCCGCGATGCCCACCGCGGCGCTGGCGGCCACCAGCCCCAGCGCGTCGCGCAGCACCATCGCCAGCACGCTGCGCGCCTGCGCGCCGAGCGCCACGCGTACACCAATTTCCGCCGTGCACCGCGTGACCGAGTACGCCATCAAGCCGTAGAACCCGATCGCCACGAGCAGCAGCGACACCGCGCCGAGGAGCCCGGACAGGAACGCGAGCAGCGGCCGGTCGCGCGCCAGCGATCCGGCCACTTGGCTCTCGAGCGGTTCGTGCAGCGCGAGCCACTGCGGCGAGTGCACGAGTGCTCGTCGACGAGAACGTGCCCAATTCCGTCACTCAGTTCTTCTTCGATCGCGGGCACGAAGTCATCCGCGTGCAAGATGCCTTTCCGCCGGGCACGCCGGACCAGTCGTTGCTACGGTGGGAGATCGCCTCTCGGCGATTGTCGTCTCCTGGGATAAGGACTTCGACAGGTTGGCTAGCCGAGTCCCGCACGGAAACAAGAATCGATTTCGCAGGCTCGGCCGAATCACCTTCAAGTGTAAAGAGAGCGACGGTCGTTCGCGCGTCGAGCAAGAGATCGACATGATCGAGGCGCATTACGAGCGATGTCGTCAACGCCTGGATCTTCGGATGTTCGTCGAGATCCTTGGTGTGACGCGACGGCGGCACGGCGGGGAATGAGGTCGCGGGCGGCCCGCGCGCCGGCAACGTCCTCAAGTGCCAGCGCAAGCTGCTCGCGGCGGCCGACTATGCGCCGATCACGTTCGACGCCGCGCAGTGGACGCGGCTCGAAACCGTCTTTTCGACCGGCGTTTGCGACTGGACAAGGCCCGGAGTCGGGCAGCAGGCGGCGGTGTCGCCGCTCACGTTGGCGAACGGCCCCGGAGGACAACAGCTTGCCGCCGAGTAGCCGGTGCACCGCGACGATGCGTAACTCCTCGCTACCAGCGGTTTCGCACGTGGCCTCGGCGTGCGCCGTCCGTCACGATTCGGCATTGACTTTCGCGAAGCGGGCGCAGCGTTTCTCGGATCGGATGACGAGGCTTAAGTGGCCTGCGATTCCTGCTCGATCGGCGCTCTTGTCGGCCGGAATGGCGACGTCTGGCTCGCCGAGTCCGGACGGCCTTGCCCACCGTCAGGCTGCCGCCTTTGTGCACCCCGGCGAAATCCTGCGCGAGGAGTATCTCAAGCCGCTGAATCTGGCGGCAGCTTCTTACTCATATCGGCCTCCGTTTACTGTGCAGAGTTCGTGCAGTAGGCCGGCCGGTCACGGCACAGGCGCCCCGCACTCCAAGCGTCAGCGCGTGTGGAACGACCCTACGCCTTGCCGATCAGCGCGAGCCATCCGTCCTCGTCGATGACTTGAACGCCGAGCGCCTGCGCCTGCTTGAGCTTCGAGCCGGCGCCGGGGCCGGCCACGACGATATCCGTTTTCGCCGACACCGAGCCCGCGACTTTCGCGCCGAGCGATTCCGCGCGCGCCTTCGCCTCGTTGCGCGTCATCTTCTCGAGCGTGCCGGTGAACACCACGGTCTTGCCCGATACCGGCGAGCCGGCCTTCACGCGCTCGAGCGGCAGCGTCTTCACCGCTTTCATGAGCCGCGCCACCACCTGCCGGTTGTGGCGCTCGCGAAAGAACTCCACGATCTCCTGCGCCACCGTCTCGCCGATGCCGCCGATCGCGTCGAGGTCGGCGAGCGCGTGGTCGCTCTCCATCGACGCGACGAGCGCGTCCAGCGTGTCGAAGTTGCGCGCGAGTAGGCGCGCCGTGGTCTCGCCCACGTGCCGGATGCCGAGCGCAAAGATGAACCGGTCGATCGCGATTTCGCGGCGCGCGTCGATCGCCGCCATGAGGTTCACGATGAGCTTGCTCTCTTCCTTCGACTTGCTCTTCTTCGCCGCGGCGGTGTCCTTGCCGGCGGACTGTGCGCGCGCTTCGCTCTGCTCGCGGCGGCGTTCCTTGAGCGCTTCGTCGAGATCGCTGGCCTGCAGGTGGAAGATGTCGGAGGGATCCTTGAGCAGCTTCTTCTCGTACAGCGTCTCGATGTAGGTGCCGCCCAAGCCCTCGATGTCGAACGCGTGGCGCGACACGAAGTGCTTCAAGCGCTCCACGGCCTGGGCGGCGCAGATCAGTCCACCCGTGCAACGGCGGGCGACGTCGGTCTTGCCGGTTTTCTCGTCCACCTCGCGCACGGCGTGGCTGCCGCACACGGGGCAGCGATCGGGAAACTCGTACGGCTTGGTGCCGCGGGGCCGGCGCTCGACGATTGCGCGCACGATCTGCGGAATCACGTCGCCGGCCCTCTGCACGACCACGGTGTCGCCGATCCGCACGTCCTTGCGCGCGATCTCTTCCTCGTTGTGCAGCGTGGCGTTCGAGACCACCACGCCGCCCACCGTGATCGGCTTGAGCTTCGCGACGGGTGTGAGCGTGCCGGTGCGGCCCACCTGGATGTCGATATCGAGCAGCACCGTCTCGGCTTGCTGCGGGGGGAACTTGTGCGCGATCGCCCAGCGCGGCGCGCGCGACACGAAGCCGAGCCGTTCCTGCCAGTCGAGCCGATCCACCTTGTAGACCACGCCGTCGATGTCGTAGCCCAAATCCACGCGCCGGCTCTGGATGTCGCGGTAGAACGCGAGCAGCTCGCCGGTGGTCTCGCAGAGCCGCCACAGCGGATTGGTGGGGAAGCCCCACTTCTTGAGCGCCGCATAGATCTCGCTCTGCCGCTCGCCCGGCAGCGCCGACACCTCGCCCCACGTGTACGCGAAGAACCGCAGCGGCCGCTCCTTCGTGACGCTCGGGTCGAGCTGGCGCAGCGAGCCGGCGGCCGCGTTGCGCGGGTTCGCGAACGGCGGCTTGCCCGCGGCGGTCTGGCGCTCGTTCATCGCGGCGAAGTCGGCGTGGCTCATGTAGACCTCGCCGCGCACCTCGAACACGTCGGGCATGCCGCGCACGTGCTCCGGAATATCGTCGAGCGTGCGCAGGTTGGCCGTGACGTCTTCGCCCTCGAAGCCGTCGCCGCGCGTAGCCCCTTGCACGAACCGGCCGCGCTCGTAGCGCAGCGACGACGACAGCCCGTCGATCTTCGGCTCGGCGGTCATCGCCACGGGCTCGTCGGCCGCGAGACCGAGAAAGCGGCGAATGCGGTCGACGAAGCTCACGATGTCATCGTCCTCGAACGCGTTGTCGAGCGACAGCATCGGCACGCGATGCCTGACCTTCGCGAATTTCTCCGTGGGCGCCGCGCCGATTCGTCGCGACGGGCTGTCCGTGCGGATCAGCTCGGGGAAGCGTGCCTCGATCGCCGCATTGCGCTGCCGCAGCGTGTCGTAGTCGGCGTCCGACAGCACGGGCGCGTCGTCCTGATAATAGGCGCGGTCGGCCTTGGCGATCGAGGCGGCAAGCGCCTCGAGCTCCGCCGCCGCCTCGCTCTCCGTGAGCGTTTCCACGGCCGCGGCCGCGCCGCGCTTCGCCGTCTTCTTGCGGCTCATGCGATCGCTTACGCGCCCGTCATCGCGCGGCCCGGGCGCCCATGAGCTCGGTGGCGAACAGCATCGCCATCGCGCCGCCGCGCGGGTCGTCGCCGAGAATCGCCGCGCGGCGCAAGTACTCGTCGGCCGATTTCTGAAGCGCCGTCGACTCGCAGACGTCGATGAAGGTGCCCGAAGACGACGAGCGCGAATTCACGGCGAGCCACGCACGATCGACGGCGCGCCCATACGCTTTCTGATCGTCGCGCCCCGAGACCCAGCCCTCGTCGAGCCCGCGCTTCAGCGCGAAGCCGATCATCGCGGTGCCGGAGAACTCCGCATACGTGCCGGGAACGTTCACGACGTTGCGCCACAGCCCGTCGCGGTCTTGCAGCGGCAGCAATGCCGCCATCAGCGTGCGATAGCTCGCGAGCGCGTGCGCGTAGCCTGCCGTGTCGCGCGGCAGCTCCGACAACGTCAACGCGAGGCCGAGCGCCGCAAAGCCGTTACCGCGGCCCCAGGCCGCGTCGGTGGTGGGGTGGTGGCGGTAGAGCCCGTCGGGCCGGAGGTCGAGCTTCTCCATGAAGCGCAGATGCCGGTCGGCCATGTCGAAGTACTTGCGCTCGCCGGTCAACGCTCCGGCCTGCGCGACTATCGCCGTGCCCATGAACACGGAGTCGCTGAACTGCTGGTGGTACGGCATCGCTTCCAGCATCTGCCCCGACGCGTCGAAGCCGAGGTCGGCCACCTTGCGCACGGCGGCGACGTACCGCGGGTCGTTGGTGCGGCGCGCGAGGTCGGTGAACACGATGTGGCCCGCCATCGCGAGCGCGCTTTTCTGCGCGAGGCTGTCCTTGGTGCCGTCGACGTAGGGCTCGACGAGGCGGCGCACGTCGTCCACGTCGCCGAGCCGCGCGCGCGCGATCAGCGCGATCGCGTTGATGTAGATCGGCTGGTTGAAGTCGTGGCCGTACTTCTTCGCGAGCTCTTCGGCGAGCTGGCGCGGCGAGCGCGCGCGGCGCCGTTCGAGCTCGGTGCGCGCTTCGGATTTCGCGACGGTGCCGAGGCCCGCGATCGGCTCGTCCGTGCCTTTCCAGCGCCGCGCGGGGATGCGGCCCATGTCGGCCACCGGCTGCGCGCCGAGCGCGGCCGCGAGGCCCGCGTCGTTGTCGCCCGCGATCAGCACGAGGTCCGGCGCCTGGCTGCCGAGCCAGCGCCACAACGCGTGCGACTCGGAGTGCTCGCGATACGCGACGCCGGTGGGCGGAAACTCGAGCGCGACGCCGTCGGGATTCGCGACCGGAACCGCGAGCAGCCGCACGCGGTGATTGCGCGCCTTCTCGTACGCCGCGACGGCGGAGCGCACGGCGGCGGAGCTCGCGTCGTCGCCGCGCAGGCCGCCCACGAGCACGACGGTGGGCGCGGAGTCCCCGCGCGCTTCTACGGCGACGGCGTCGAGGCGCGCGCCGCTCGTGGCGAGGCCGAAGTCGAAGGTCTCGGCGGCGGCGACCGGCCGAACGAAAGCGGCGAGCAGGAAAAACGATGCGGCGGCGCGAGCGATCATGACGGAGCTCCGGGCGAATGCGGCCACTAATATATACGCCAATGCGAATCGTGAGCTGGAACGTCAACGGGCTGCGCGCGTGCGCGCGCGAGGCGTTCCCGAAATTCCTCGCCGAATCGGCCGCCGACGTGATCGGCGTTCAGGAGGTGCGCGCGCTGCCCGCACAGCTCGATGCGGCGACCCGCGAGCCGCCCGGCTGGCACGCGTGCTTCGCTCCGGGCGGGCCGGGTTACAGCGGCGTGGCCATCTACTCGCGGACGAGGCCCGACGAGGTGACCGTCGGCGTCGGCGACCGGCGCTTCGACGTCGAAGGCCGGCTCATCGCCGCCCGCTTCGGCCGCACGACCGTGGTCAACGGCTATTTCCCGAAAGGCAGCGGCAGCAAGCGGGACAACAGCCGCGTGCCGTACAAGCTCGCCTTCTACATGGCCGTGTTCGCCAAGATGCAGCAACTGCGGCGGCGCGGCCCGGTGTTCGTCGTCGGCGACTTCAACACCGCGCACGAGGACATCGACCTCGCCCGGCCGAAGGAAAACGTGAAGAACAGCGGCTTCCTGCCCGAAGAGCGCGCCGCGTTCGCGCTGTGGCTCGACGCGGGCTGGGTCGACACGTTTCGCGACCGGCACCCGGGCGAGGGCGGCCACTACACCTGGTGGCGGCAGTGGGGCGGCGCCCGCGAGCGCAACGTGGGCTGGCGCATCGACTACGTGCTCGCGTCGCCGCAAGCCGCGAAGCTCGTCGCCGACGCGTTCATCTGGCCTCACGTGCGGGGCTCGGATCACGTGCCGGTGGGCGTGGATTTAAGGTAAACCGAACCGGGCCGTCCTGCCGGCCCCGAAGAGCCCGTGCTAACCTCGATCGGCATGGGGGGTAGCGTATCCACAGGCGTTGCCGCGCCGCTGCTGGCGGCGGCCGCGCTTGCACTCGCGGCGTGCGGGCCGTCGCGCGAGCAGCAAGTGGCCCAGCAACGCGCCACGATCTCCAAATTCTGCATCGACTGCCACGACGACGCAGGGCGCACCGCCAACCTGTCGCTCGAGAGCGTGGACGTGGCCAACGTGACTCCCGACGCCGCCACGTGGGAGCACGTGGTCCGCAAGCTCAAGGCCGGCATGATGCCGCCGCACGACGGCGGCCCGCGGCCCACGCCCGAGGAGTACGGGGCGCTCGTGGGTTGGCTCGAAGGCGAGCTCGACCGCGCGGGCGCTGCGGCGCCGAACCCGGGCCGCACCGTGCCGTTCCATCGCTTGAACCGCGCCGAGTACCGCAACGCGGTGCGCGACTTGCTGGCCGTGGACGCCGACGTCGCGGCGCTCCTACCGGGCGACGACGCGAGCTACGGCTTCGACAACATCGGCGGCGTGCTCAAGCTGTCGCCGACGCTGCTCGAGCGCTATCTCAACGCGGCGGACGGCGTGAGCCGCCTCGCGGTCGGCACGCCGTCGCCGTTCGTGAAGGTCGACTCGTTTCACGTGCCCGACGACCGCTCGCAGGAACGGCGGCTGCCGGGCCTGCCGTTCGGCACCCGCGGCGGCCTCCTCATCGACTACACGTTCCCGCAAGACGCCGAATACACGATCTCGGCCGCGTTGCAGCGCGACTTGAACGAAGGCATGCCGGTGTACTTCGAGCCGCAGGTGCTCGAGGTGAGCATCGACGGCGAGCGCGTGGCCACGTTCACGCTCGAGCCGCCCAAGACCGCGCCCGCCGAACCGCCGCCCGGCGGCGGTGGAAACGCAGCCGGCGGAAACGGTGGCGGCAATGGCCGGATCGGCGGTGCCGGCGGAAATGGTCGCCCCGGCGGCGCTGCCCGCGCGGGCGGAGCCGGCGGTGGAGCTGGCGGAGCTGCTCGTGCCGGAGGTGCCGGTGGCAACGCCGGAGGAGCCGGCGGAGCTGCTCGTGCCGGCGGCGGGGGTGGAGCCGGCGGCGCCGGCGCGGCCGCAGCGCCCCCGCCGCGGCGCGTGTCGCAGGACGAGCAGCGCGCCCGCAACCGCGCCGACGAGAGCTGGGTGGCGCGGGTGCCGGTGAAGGCGGGCCGGCGCGAGGTCGCCGTCACGTTCCTCGCCAAAGCCACGAGCCTGCCCACGGCGACGCGCGAGCCCTTCGACCGGCCGTTCCCGCGCGGCCTCAACATTCCCGAGGGGCGGTTCGGCTCGTACCTGCGGCGCGTGGAGATCAGCGGGCCGTACGACGCCGCGGGTCCGGGACACACCGAGAGCCGCGACCGCATCTTCGTCTGCCGGCCGCCCGCCGAGCTGCCGGCGCCGACGCCGGAAGCCGAGGGCTGCGCGAAAACGATCCTCGCGACCCTCGCGCGGCGCGCGTTCCGCCGGCCGGTCACGGACGCGGAGGTCGCGCCGCTCGTCGGCTTCTACCGTGCCGGTCACGAACAGGAGGGCAGCTTCGACGGCGGCGTCCAGATCGCGCTCAAAGCGCTGCTCGTGAGCCCCGAATTCCTGTTCCGCGTGGAGCGGGATCCGCCGAACGCGGCGCCCGGCTCGCTCTACCGCATCGGCGACGTCGAGCTCGCGTCGCGGCTGTCGT
>DASUFK010000033.1:0-2980 GCA_036274615.1 Gammaproteobacteria bacterium
CTAGAGCGGATCTCGCCACTGGCTTCGCCAATACCGAGGCGTGGCTTCGCCACGCTGCGCTCCTTCGCCGCGCTGCTCTAGCTCTGTTCCTGGGGGCGTTCCCGCCCCCGAACCGGCTTCGCCGGTTGCTCCCCCTCACCCGCTTCGCGGGTGGGCTAGAGCGCAGCGCTCTAGCATGTGGCTGAAAGGGTTTGGCTTTTGCGCACCTTTGCGTACACGGCCCTAGGCCTTGATCTGATTCGCGACGGCCGCCGCCGCCTTCGCGGCCGCTTCGGGATCGCCCAAGTAGTAGCTCGGCTTGATGGGGCGGAGCTTGTCGTCGAGCTCGTAGACGAGCGGGATGCCGGTCGGAATGTTGAGCTCGACGATGTCGGAGTCGCTCATGTTGTCGAGGTGCTTCACGAGCGCGCGCAGGCTATTGCCGTGCGCCGCGATGATGACGCGCTTGCCGCTCTTCACGGCCGGCGCGATGTCGCTCTCCCAGAACGGCAAGAAGCGATTGACCGTGTCCTTGAGACATTCGGTGCGCGGCACGTCCTTCGGATCGAGGCCCGCGTAGCGGGGATCGTTGCCCGGATAAAATTCGTGCTTCTCGTCGAGGGGCGGCGGCGGGACGTCGTAGCTGCGGCGCCAGATCTTCACCTGCTCCTCGCCGTGAAGCGCGACCGTCTCCGACTTGTTCAGGCCCTGGAGCGCGCCGTACATGCGCTCGTTCACGCGCCAGGTGCGCGTCACGGGGATCCACATGCGATCGAGCTCCTCGAGCACGATCCACAGCGTTTTGATCGCGCGCTTGAGCACGGACGTGTACGCGAGGTCGAAGGTGTAGCCTTCCTTCTTCAGGAGCTGACCAGCCGCCTGAGCTTCCTTCATGCCGAGCTCGCTCAGCGGAACGTCCACCCAACCCGTGAAACGGTTGTCGAGGTTCCATTGGCTTTGGCCGTGGCGGAGCAGGACGAGCTTGTGCATGGCGTCGCTTTAGTGCGCTCCACCGCCCGACGCAACGCGCGCAATGTTTCAGCCAGGCAACACGGACGAGCCACGCGACACGGGCGGGGCCCGGCGGACGCGCGGGCGGCTCAGCTCGAGAACGGGATGAACAGGCTCAGGCCGCCGAGCACGACGATGTCGTTCACGACCGTGTCGACGCCGAGCTGAACGCGCTGCTGGGCGTGGACGATGTCGCGCGTCTCGAGCCGCAGCGCGAGCCACTCGTTGAAATAGAACTTGAGGCCGAAGCCGCCCGTACCGGTGATGCCGAGGTTGCCGGGCTCGACCGTCGCGCCGCCGCCCAAAAGGACGTTGAAATCGAAGCGCCCGATCGCGCCGCCCATCCAACGCACCTTGCCGTAGGCGAGCGACCACACGAGATTGCCGAGAAAGAAATGCTGCGGGTTGTTCTCGGACTGAACGATACCGACGAGGCCCTGCTGGCGCTGAATCAGCGCGTCGAGCAGCCGGTAGCGCTGCCGCGTGTAGAGGTAAGCGGCTTCGAGCCCGAGATCCTCCGTGAAATGAAAGGTGTACGCGCCGCCGAACGTGGGCGCGCCGTCCGACACGTCCCCCGCGTACCAGCCACCCAAGCCGGAGAGCTCGTGCCGCAGCGACTTCTTGATGAGTCGGGGCACGACACCGCGGTACGCGCGCTCGCCGATGAGCTCTTGCTTCAACGCCTCGTCGACGCACTGCGCGGAGGCCCCGCGCGGCAAGAGTAAGGCGCAAACCACCGCGGACGCGCCGAAGAGAGCTCGGAGAAGCCGCAACGGTTCAGGGGATTATCACACCTGCCGCGGGGGAAGCGAGTAATCTCGAGGAACATGCGGAGAGCCGCACGGCTTCTTGCCAAGAACGGTCGTTGGCTCTGCCGAGCCGTTGCCCTCGCCGCGTGCTTAGTGATGCTTCCGTGCGCGGAGCGAGCGGCGCGCGCAGGTGCCGAACGGCCGGCGTGCGGCGCGGGACCGGCCGGATCGCTCACGGAGATGGCGTGTGACATCCGCACACACGTGGCCGGCCTTGCGCCCGGCGCGGTGGTGATCGGCGTCGATGCGATGGCGCCGCAGCACCTCGGGCCACCGGGCATCGCCGTGCGTCTCGCGGTGCGCGTCGCCCTGGCGCTCGGCGGCGGCGCCGTCGCATGGCCGTACACGGAGACCGACGAGCATGCCCGCGCGTTTCGGCACGGCGCGCGTCCGCTCGTGCTCGTGCGAACGCGGCTCGCCGGCGAGCGATTGGCCGCAGACGCCGAGGTGGTCGGACCCGAGCCGGCCGGCGGCGGGCCCGGAGCGGCGCTCGGGCGTTTCGGCGCGCAACGCTTCGCCGACGCAGAAGTGCGAAGCTTTTGGGCGCCGGTGCGGCTCGCGGCGAGCACCCTCTTGCCGCTCGCGGGGAGCGACGCCGACGTGCTCGCGCTCGCGTGCGCCGATCCGAGCCACGACGGGGGGCTCACCCTCGCGACGCTCGGCCGCGCGCGCGTGACGGTGGGAACTTTCACGGGCAATCGCTACGAGCTCGTGAAGTCGCGCCGCCTCGCCGAACTCGCCGCCGTGGCGCCCGCGCCGCTGCGCGAGCCGTTCGCGAGCGTCGCCGTCACGGCGCGCGGCGAGCTCGGCATCGGTATCAGCGACCGCTCGAGCGCGCTCCGGCTCGACTTCGGGCTGACCCAGAGCGAGCCGCTGCCCGACGTGCGGCTGCCTTGGCCAGGCGGCGGCTGCTCGCGCCTCGACGACCTCGCCATCTCGCCGCGCATCGAGCGCTGCACGAAGAGCGAGCCGCTGCTCGCCGAGCCCGCGCTGCGTGACCCGCTCGACGCCATCGCAGGCGCAACCGTGACGGCGCGCTCCGGACGCGTGCGGCTCGTGCGCGCCGGGCGACGCGCGAGCGACGGCTCCGTCACGATGGCGGACGGGGAGCGCAGGGTCGAGCTCGCGCATGCCGGAGCGCAGCTTGCCGTCGGCGACCTCGACGGCGACGGCGAGCCCGA
>DASUFK010000034.1:0-23112 GCA_036274615.1 Gammaproteobacteria bacterium
GAGAACAGTCATGAAGCTGCGTCCTCTGCACGATCGCGTCGTCGTTCGACGTACGGAAGAAGAGCGAAAGTCGCCGGGCGGTATCGTCATCCCCGACACCGCGACCGAGAAGCCGATCAAGGGCGAAGTCCTCGCCGTCGGCAAAGGCAAGATCCTCGAGAACGGCGAAATTCGGCCGCTGGATCTCAAGAAGGGCGACAAAGTGCTGTTCGGCAAGTACTCGGGCACCGAGGTCAAAGTCGACGGCGAAGATCTGCTGGTCATGCGCGAAGACGACGTCATGGCCGTCATCGAGAAATAACCCCCCCCTCTTTAGAAATTTTCAGGAGAAAGAGTCATGGCGACTCCCAAAGAAGTACGTTTTTCGGATGACGCGCGCCAGCGGATGCTGAAGGGCGTCAACGTTCTCGCGAACGCGGTCAAGGTCACGCTCGGCCCGAAGGGCCGCAACGTGGTGCTCGAGAAGAGCTTCGGCGCCCCCACCGTCACCAAGGACGGCGTGTCGGTTGCGAAGGAAGTGGAGCTCGAGGACAAGTTCGAGAACATGGGCGTGCAGATGGTGAAGGAGGTCGCCTCGCAGACTTCCGACGCCGCGGGCGACGGCACCACCACGGCCACCGTGCTCGCGCAAGCGATCCTGCGCGAAGGTTTGAAGGCGGTGGCGGCCGGCTTCAACCCGATGGACCTCAAGCGCGGCATCGACAAGGGCACGACCGCGTTGATCGACGAGCTCAAGAAGCTGTCGCAGCCGTGCAAGAACGACACGTCGATCGCGCAGGTCGGCACGATCTCGGCCAACGCGGACGAGGAGATCGGCAAGATCATCGCCGAGGCGATGAGCAAGGTCGGCAAGGAAGGCGTGATCACGGTCGAGGAAGGCTCGGGCCTCTCGAACGAGCTCGACGTGGTCGAGGGCATGCAGTTCGACCGCGGCTATCTCTCGCCGTACTTCATCAACGACCAGGCCAGCCAGTCGGCCACGCTCGAGAACCCCGTGATCCTCATTCACGACAAGAAGGTCTCGAACATCCGCGAGCTGCTGCCGCTGCTCGAGGGCGTCGCGAAGTCGGGCCGCCCGCTGCTCCTGATCGCGGAAGACGTCGAGGGCGAGGCGCTTGCCACCCTCGTGGTCAACAACATCCGCGGCATCGTCAAGGTCGCGGCCGTGAAGGCTCCGGGCTTCGGCGACCGTCGTAAGGCGATGCTGCAAGACATCGCGATCCTCACCGGCGGTCAAGTGATCTCCGACGAGGTGGGCCTCTCGCTCGAGAAGGCGAGCTTGGACGACCTCGGCGAGTGCAAGAAGGTTCAGGTCTCGAAGGAGAACACCACGATCATCGACGGAGCGGGACGCGCGGCGGACATCAAGGGCCGCATCGATCAGATCAACAAGGAGATCGAGGAGTCCACGTCGGATTACGACAAGGAGAAGCTCCAGGAGCGCGTCGCGAAGCTCGCGGGGGGTGTCGCCGTCATCAAGGTCGGCGCGGCCACCGAGGTCGAGATGAAGGAGAAGAAGGCGCGCGTGGAAGACGCGTTGCACGCGACTCGCGCGGCGGTCGAAGAGGGCGTGGTGCCGGGCGGCGGCGTGGCGTTGCTGCGCGCGGTCAAGGGCATCGCCTCGCTCCAGGGCGCCAACGAGGACCAGAACGTCGGCATCAACATCCTGCGTAAGGCGGTCGAAGAGCCGCTGCGCCAGATCGTCGGCAACGCGGGCGCGGATGCGTCGGTGGTGCTCAATGCCGTCGTGGGCGGCAAGGGCAACTACGGCTACAACGCCGCGAACGGCGAGTACGGCGACATGGTGAAGTTCGGCATCATCGACCCCACCAAGGTCACGCGTCTTGCGCTGCAGAACGCCACGTCCGTGGCGGGCTTGCTGCTCACGACCGAGGCGATGATCGCGGAGGCTCCGAAGAACGAGAAGGAGCCCGCGATGCCGCACGGTCACGGCGGCATGGACGGCATGATGTAAGGCGAGCTCTCGCGGTGCCGGGCACCCGTAGTGTCCGGCACCAAGAGTGCCACACGGAAGCCCCGCCCCGCGGGGCTTCTTTTTTGGGGAGGTCAGCGGCGCGGCGCGAGGATGTCGTCGAGCAGCGCGCGTGTCTTCGGAACGCGCTGCAAGCGCGGATAGCGCTGTCCGCCGTCGTAGGGGATCGGCAGCGTGCGGAACGTATCGCCCTGCTTGATCAGAAGCTCGATCGGGGCGCTGCCCGGCTTCGTCGCCTTCACGATCGCGCGCAGATTGTCGGCGTCGAACGCCACGCCGTTCAGCGCCACCACCTCGGTGCCGGTCGTGAGCCCGCTGCGGAACGCCGGACTGTCCCACAGCACAGCGGTCACGTTGCGCGCGCTGTCGATCACCACGCCGAGCGAGTAGGTGAGGTCGACGACCTTGCGGCGCTTTTCGCTGTCCTTGTAGAAGTCCGTAGGCTCGTCGGTGTATACGAGCTCGTAGCCGCCGCGCTCGAGACCGTCGAGCGGCGCGCCCGGGGCGTTCTCGTCGAGCCGCCGGCGCAGCAGCGCGGCCCAGTCGTACGGCTCCACGCGGTTCAGCGCCGCGACCACGTCGTCGAACGTATAGGTTACCTCGCCCCAGTCGCCGTCGTTGATGCCGAAGAACGCGCGCGCGAAGTCGTCGAGCGAGCGGCGATTGCCAGAGCGCTCGCGAATCAGCGTGTCGATCTCGAGCCAGACGAGCTGGCCCTCCGAGTAGTAGTCCTCGCTCCGCTGCCAGCTCGGCCAGGGGATCGGCCGGCGCTGTGCGTTGATCGGGTCGTTGGTGGTGTCCTGCAGCGGCCGCCACCGACGGCCGGCGCGCACGTCGTAGGTCGCGGCCGTGAGCGCGAGACTGTCGAGCGCCTGCTGCTTGTCGAGGAAGCCGGCGCGCGCCGCGAGCACGTTGCCGTAGTACTGCGTCTGGCCTTCGTAGACCCAGAGCAGGCTGTCGCGCATCGGCACGTTGAAGGTCGGCGTCCAGAGATCGGCGGGCCGGCGAAACTTGCCGTTCCACGAGTGGTTGTACTCGTGCGGGAGCAGGTCGCGGCTGATCAACGACGAGTCCCAGGTGGCGAAGTACTTCGACGTGACGCCGTTGTCGCTCGAGCGATGGTGCTCGAGACCCGAGCCCGCCAGCCGGTCGCTCAGCGTCAGGAGAAAGTCGTAGTGATCGTAGTGGCGAGCGCCGTAGAGCTTGTCGGCTTGGCGCACCAGCTCGCGCTGGATCTTCTCGATCTGCGGCGTGGTCTCGAGGAGCTCGGGCGAGTCGGCGATCACGTTGAGGGTGACGCGCGAGCGGCCGCCGGGATCGAGGTCGAGCCGGCGGACGTGCTTGCCCGCGATCAGCGGCGAGTCGACGAGCGTATCGAACGACACCGTGCGGAATCGCGTCGTGTTCGCAGCGGCGCTCGCAGTCTCGAGCGCCGTCGCGAGCTGCCAGCCGGAGGGCAGCGTGACGCTCGCGTCCACGTCGATGCGGCGCGTGAAGTACCCGGCCGGATAGAGCGCGACGGTGTACCACTCGAGCCGCAGCATCTCGTGCGTCATCCGGAACGCGCC
Source organism: Gammaproteobacteria bacterium (assembly GCA_036274615.1). Taxonomy (GTDB): domain Bacteria; phylum Pseudomonadota; class Gammaproteobacteria; order Steroidobacterales; family Rariloculaceae; genus FEN-1219. The sequence goes on from DASUFK010000034.1 coordinate 3,562, forward strand.
TTGCGACGACTCCGTGGCGCTCAGGTACTGGCCTTCGATCTCCAAGCTCGTGACGCCGGCCGGCACGTCGACGTGGTAAGCGAAGGTGTCGGCCGTGTCGCGCGTCCAGGGCAGCGTGCGTCCGCCTGCTTTGAGCGTGAGGCCGCCGAAGTTGCGGATCTCGGCGGTGGGCGAGTGGTGGCCCGGCAACCAGCGCGGGTACGTGAGCACGAGCGGCCCCGGCGCGGCGACCGGCACGCTTTCGCGGAAACGGAAGATGCGCCGATCGAGATCCGTCGCGTCCACTTCGAGCTTCAACACGCCGGGGAATCGCACGTCGCGCGGTGCTTCAATCGGCTGAGGCGGGGCAGCCGGCTGCGGCTCGCTGCGGCTTTGGGCTCGCGCGGCGCCGGCGCAGAGAAGCACGACTGCGAGCGTCAGGGTGGCTCGCATCGTCACGGTAACCTCGATCGAAGAGGCTGCAATTCGGTGCCTGCGGCGAACGCGCAATTCGCGTGCGGCAGGATAGTCGTGAAGTCCGGGTCGGGCAACGGCAGGCGCGGACTCGCGCGCTTTCGGGGCGTGTCGTTTGCGCTTAAAGTCGAGCGGTCGACCGCACCTTCCGAACCGCCCGCGAATGGCTAATCTGCCCGACGTCCCACCAGAGCTCACGGCGCGCGCTGCTCGCGCGGCGGAGCGCCTTGCGGGTCTTCCGGTGGACGCCGCGGTGCTGGCAACCGCCCAGCGCGTCGGTCTCGCCAGCGATTTCGTGCTCGACGTGCTCGCTCGTTTCCCGCCGGAGCTCGCCGCGCGGCTCGAAGATCGCGAGCGGCTGGCGCGTCCGGCGCTCGAAGCGCGTCTCGAGCTCGGTGATTCCTCGGAAGCCGCCGCGATGACGCAGCTGCGACGCATCCGCCAGATCGAGATGGCGCGGATCGCGTGGCGCGACCTCGCGGGGCTCGCGGACGTCGACACCATCCTCGCCGAGACGTCGCTGCTCGCGGACTGCATCATCGAGGCTGCGGCCGCGTACGCCGCGCGTCAGCTCGAGCCGCGCTTCCCCGCGCCGCGCGACGCGGCAGGCAAAGCGCTGCCGCTGCTCGTGCTGGCGATGGGCAAGCTCGGCGGTGGCGAGCTCAACTTCTCGTCCGACGTGGATCTAGTGTTCCTCCATCCCGACGTGGGCGCGCAGCCGGAGACGGTAGAAGCGGAGCAGCATTACCTGCGCCTCGCGCAGCTCATCATCAAGCTGCTCGACTCGAACACGGCGGACGGGTTTGCGTACCGCGTCGACACGCGGCTCCGCCCCTTCGGCCAAAGCGGCCCGCTCGTCGTGAGCCTGGCCGCTTTCGAAGCGTATCTGTTGCAGCACGGGCGCGACTGGGAGCGCTATGCCTACGTGAAGGCGCGCTTGCTCACGGGTCTCGAGCACTCGGCGGACGTGTTCGACGAGATCCTCACGCCGTTCGTCTATCGGCGCTACCTCGACTTCGGCGTGTTCGACGCGCTTCGTCAGATGAAGCGGCTCATCAGCAAGGAGGTCGCCCGCAAGGACATGGCGGAGAACATCAAGCTCGGCCCCGGCGGGATCCGCGAGATCGAGTTCATCGTGCAGGCGTTTCAGCTCGTACGTGGCGGGCGCAACCCGGAGCTCCGCACGCGCTCCTTGCTCACGGCCCTGCCTTTGCTCGCGAGCGACCGCCAGCTGCGCGACGTTACGGTCACGCAGCTCGCCGCGGCCTATCGAGTCCTGCGAACGCTCGAGAACCGGCTGCAGGCGATGGACGACCGCCAGACCCACGATCTGCCCGACGGCGCGGAGGAGCGAGCGAGGCTCGCGTATGCGCTCGGCGAGCCGGCCTGGGACGCGCTATACGCGCGGCTGCGCGCGCAGCGCACGCTCGTGGAGAGCCAGTTCGACAAGATCGCCTGGGAAGTGGAAGGCCGCGGCGGCCGCGAGGTCGTTCCCGCGACGGCCGCGTGGGAGGCCGGCGAGCCCGAGGCCATGCTGGCCGGCACGCCGCTCGCCGGCAATGCCGACATCGCCGCGCTGCTCGGTGATCTGCGGCGCGGCGCTCTCCATCAGCGCATGGACGAGGTCGCGCGGCAGCGGCTCGCGGCGGTGATGACGCGCACGATGCAGCTCGTGGCGTCGCACGAGGCGCCGCTCGCGTCGCTCGAGCGGGTGCTGCCCGTGTATCGGGCGATCTGCCGGCGCAGCGCCTATCTCGCCTTGCTCAACGAGAATCCGGCCGCGCTGGAGCGCTTGCTCAATCTCGTGGGCCAGAGCGCGTGGCTCGCGCGTCAGATCGCCGAGCATCCGATGCTGCTCGACGAGCTCCTCGACGCGCGGATCTTCGACGCGCCGCCCACCCGGGAGGAGCTCGCCGAGCTGTTCGAGCGAACGCTGCGCAACGCCGACAAGAACGATGCGGAGGCGACCATCGAGGCGATCCGCGTGTTCCAGCGCACCGCGATCTTCAGGATCGCGCTCGCCGACCGGCTGGGGTCGCTGCCGCTGATGAAGGTGAGCGATCGGCTCACCGACACGGCGGAGCTCGTGCTCGACTTCTCGCTGCACACCGCCTGGCGCGAGCTCACGGCGAAGTACGGCATCCCGTTCTGCGGTCCGCCGCCGCGCGAGGCGGGATTCGCGGTGATCGGCTACGGCAAGCTCGGCGGGCTCGAGCTCGGCTACGGCTCCGATCTCGACCTGGTATTCGTGCACGACTCGAGCGGCGCGCAGCAAGAGACGAACGGCACGCCGCCGGTCGAAAACGAGCGGTTCTTCGCACGCCTCGTGCAGCGGCTCATCCACTTCCTCACGATCCAGACCTCCTCCGGCCGGCTCTACGAGGTGGACACCCGCCTCCGGCCCAGCGGCAGGTCGGGGCTGCTCGTCACGAGCCTCGAAGGGTTTCGCCGGTATCAAGTCGAGGAGGCGTGGGTCTGGGAGCACCAGGCGCTGCTCCGAAGCCGTGCGCTCGCCGGTGCGCGGCGCATCTGCACGGCGTTCGAGTCGGTGCGCCGCGAGATCCTCACGGCCCACGTCAACCGGGCCAAGCTGGCACCCGAGGTCGTCAAGATGCGCCGGCGGATGCGAGCCGAGCTCTCGCTCGCCAAGCGGGCCGGCGGCTTCGATCTCAAGCAGGATCCGGGCGGTATCGCCGACATCGAGTTCCTGGTGGACTACTGGGTGCTCGCGAGCTCGGCCCAGTATCCCGAGCTCGTGGAATACCCCGACAACGTGCGCCAGCTCGAGGCGCTCGAGCGCGTGGGACTGGTGCCGGCCGACCGCTGCCGGCGCATGAAGGATGCCTACCTCGCGTTGCGTCAGCGGGTGCACGAACTCGCCCTCGACGAAGCCGGGCGGGTAGTCGGCGAGGACGAGTTCCGCGACCTGCGGGCGTGGGTGGTGAGCGTGTGGGACGAGGTGTTCGCGGGCGTGGAGCCCGTCGATGAGGCTACTACGCCGCGGGCGTGAGTATAATTTCGGCCCTTCAGAGAGGAGAGCGAGCGGTGCGTCAACGTCAGGGCAGGGTGGATGAGCACCTCGAGGCGCCGAATGCGCAGCGAGCGTACAAGGTCACGCGCGCGGATCTGCCGCTGCATTGCCCGTTGCCGAGCATGTACCTCTGGAACTCGCATCCGAAGGTCTATCTGCCGATAGAAGCGACCGGCGAGGCCACGTGCCCGTACTGCAGCACGACGTATCGGCTCGTGGACGGCGCCGCCGGCGCCGCGCCCGCACGCTGACCACGGCGTCTCGCAGCGATGATCGTAGTCACGGGCGGCGCCGGATTCATCGGCAGCAATCTCGTGCGTGGGTTGAACCGCCGCGGCGTTCGCGACGTCGTGGTGGTGGACGATCTCACCGACGGCCGCAAATTCGCGAACCTCGCCGACTGCGAGATCGCCGACTACTGGGATAAGACCGGCTTCGTCGAGCGCCTGCGGAGCGGCGCGCTCGAGCGCCCGGACGCGATCTTCCATCAGGGCGCCTGCGCCGTCACCACGGAGTGGGACGGCCGCTACATGATGGAGACCAACTACCGCTATTCCGTCGACCTGCTCGAGTATTGTCTGCCGCGCGGCGTGCCCCTGATCTATGCGTCGTCCGCGGCCGTGTACGGCGCCAGCACCGTGTTCAAGGAAAGCGATCGCGCGGCGGAGCGTCCGCTCAACGTCTACGGCTATTCGAAGCTGCTGTTCGATCAATACGTGCGGCGTCGAATGAGCACCGCGGGATCACAGGTCGCCGGGCTCCGCTACTTCAACGTGTACGGGCCCGGCGAGGCGCACAAGGGCCCGATGGCGAGCGTCGCTTGGCACTTGCACGGCCAGGTCGCGGCCGGCGGTGACGCGTGCCTGTTCGAGGGCAGCGGCGGCTACGCGGCCGGCGAGCAGCGGCGCGACTTCATCTACGTCGACGACGTGGTCGCGGTGAACCTCTGGCTGTTCGACCATCGGCGCGTGTCGGGTATCTTCAACGTGGGCACGGGCGCGAGCTCCACGTTCAACGACGTCGCGCGCGCGGTCGTGGCGTGGCACGGACGCGGCTCGATCCGCTACATCCCGTTCCCGGAAGGTTTGAAGCCGCGCTATCAGAGCTTCACCGAGGCCGACATTTCGGCGCTGCGCGCCGCGGGTTGCGACACGCCGTTCCGCGACGCGGCCTCCGGAGTGAAGGCGTACCTCGATACTATCGGCACACCGCCGGCCCCATCGAGTGAGCGCGGCCGATAAAGTCCTGGTCGTCGGCCCCTCGTGGGTGGGCGACATGGTCATGGCGCAGGCGCTGTATCGGTTGCTGAAGCAACGCTCGCCGAGCGCCGAGATTCACGTCGTGGCGCCGCCTTGGTCGCTGCCCGTGCTCGAGCGGATGCCGGAGGTCGCGCGCGGGATCGAGCTCGCGGTGGGTCACGGCGAGCTCGGGCTCGGCCGGCGCCGGCGCGTCGGCGTCGCGCTGCGCGCCGAGGGCTACACGCGGGCGATCGTCTTGCCGCGGTCGGCGAAGGCGGCGCTCGTGCCGTGGTTCGCGCGCGTGCCGCGGCGCACCGGCTTTCGCGGCGAGTGGCGCTACGGGCTCTTGAGCGACCGGCGGGAGCTCGACGCGCGGCTCGACCAGACCGTCAAGCGCTTCGTCGCCCTCGGGCTCGAGCGCGGCGAAACCTTGCCCGACGCGCTGCCCCCGAGTCTGCGGCCGCGCCTCGCGGTCGACCGGGGCAATCTCGAGCGCCTCCTACGCGAGAGCGGCCTCGCCGGCGACGGACCGTTGATCGCGCTGCTGCCGGGCGCCGAGTACGGACCCGCGAAACGCTGGCCCACGGAGCGCTACGGCGTGCTCGCCGCCGCGCTCGCGCGGCTAGGCGCCGAGATCGTGGTGCTCGGCTCGGCGAAGGAGGCTCCGCTCGGCGAGGAGCTGTGCGCGGGGGCGGCGAGCACGCGCGTTCACAACCTCTGTGGCAAGACGACGCTCGCGGACGTCGTGGACCTCTTGTCCGCCGCGGCCGTGGCGGTGACCAACGACTCGGGGCTCATGCACGTGGCGGCCGCCGCCGGAACGCACGTCGTCGCGATCTACGGCTCGTCGTCGCCGAGCTTCACGCCGCCGCTCTCCGACGCCAGCACCGTGCTCTATCTCGGCCTCGAGTGCAGCCCTTGCTTTGCGCGCACGTGCCCGCTCGGTCATTTGAATTGTCTTCGCAACATCGACGCGAGCGCGGTGCTCGCCGCGGTCGAGGCGGTGCTCGGCGCGCGCGCGCGGCCGCCCGGGCATGCACCGGTGGGCGGGAAGCGCGCGGGTGGCTGACGCGCCGGTAACGGTCGTCGGCCGCGACGCGCTGCTCTGCGCGCCCGCGCTCGCCGCCGCGGCGCGGCCCGAGTGGTTCGCACCGGATTTCTGGCAAACGCGCGGTGCCGTGGGCGCGCTCGAGACGTCGGGGCGCGGCTCCGTCTGGATCGTGAGCCACGGCGGCGATCGCTGGGTGCTGCGGCACTATCACCGCGGCGGCTTCGTGTCGCGCTTCGTTTTCGATCGCTACCTGTGGACCGGGCTCGAGCGCACCCGGGCATTCCGCGAATGGCGGCTCCTGCGGCGCTTGAGCGATGCGGGCTTGGCCGTGCCGAATCCGGTTGCGGCGCGCGTGCGGCGCGCGGGGCCCGTCTACAGGGCCGACATCTTGACGGTCTACATACCCGACACGCGCAAGCTGTCGGCCTTCATCGCCGAGCGCCGCGTGCCGGAGGACTGCTGGCGGCGCGTGGGCCGGCTCGTTCGCGCGGTGCACGATCAGGGCGTGGACCACCCCGATCTCACTGCGCATAACCTGCTGGTCGACACGCGCGGTGACGTATTCCTCGTCGACTTCGACAACGCGCGTATGCGCGCGCCCGGCGCCTGGCAAATGCGCGGGGTCGAGCGGCTCGAGCGCTCCTTGCGCAAGGTCGCGCTCGAGACGGCCACGGAGTTCGACGAGCGCGCGTGGGCCGAGCTGGTTGCTGCCTACGGCGGCGCTCGGCGCTAGGTGTCTGGGCGGCAGAAGCCGCACGGCCTGCGGCGACCCCACTTCGGCCCAATTTGCCGATCGTCCTCCTTACATAGTCACCACTATGCTCGTCGGACGATCGGCAAATCGTGCGCGAATTGGCCTCGGCTCGCGCGTTTCTGCCGCCCAGACTCCTGGTGCCGCTTCAGCGGCCCTGTGCTTTGAGCGTGTCGCGGATCTCGGTAAGGAGCTGAACCTCGGCCGGCGGCGCGGGCGGGGGCGCGGCCTCCTGCTTGCGCTTGAACTGGTTGATCGTGCGAACCAGCATGAAGATCACGAACGCCACGATCAGGAAGTCCAGCACGTTGTTGATGAACACGCCGTACTTCACCACGGCCGCGTTGGCCGCCTGGGCCTCCGCGAGCGTCGCGTAGTGCGTGCCGCTCAAGTTCAAGAACAGGCCGCTGAAGTCCATGCTGCCGAGGAGCATGCCGATCGGCGGCATCACGACGTCGTTGACGAGCGACGTCACGATCTTGCCGAAGGCCGCGCCGATGATGATGCCCACGGCCATGTCGATCACATTGCCGCGCATCGCGAATTCTTTGAATTCTTTTAGCATTGCGTTCTCCCCAACCTATGGTGAAGCGAAAGGTCTTGCCAGCCGTAGTCTAGCAGCCGTTGCGCAATGGGCGATTGGCCCGGAGCGCTACGGCCGTGGCGAATAGGGATCGGCAAAGGGCGGGGGGCGTCCCTTGAATTTCTTGTAGAGCCAGAGGTACTGCTCGGGAGCTCGGCGAATCGCATCCTCGAGCGTCGCGACCAGGCGCGCCGTGTCGGCTGCCGGATCGCCGCTCGGGAAGTCCGCGAGCGGCTCGCCGATCTCCACGCGATAGCCCGAGTTGTCGGGCAGGCGCCGGAAGAAGTACGGGAGCACCGCCGCGCCGCTCAGCGCGGCGAGCTTGCTGGTAGCCGTGTTCGTCAGCGCCGGCTCGCCGAAGAAGGGCAGCAGCTGGCTCGCCTTGCCGAGGTAGGTTTGGTCGGGCATGTACATCACGGCCCAGTTGTCGCGCAGGCTGCGCAGCAGCACCCGCACGTTGTCGCGAGGGATCTGGGTGCGGGCGAACCGGCTCCGTCCGCGCCGGATCATCACGTCCATCATTGCGTTGCGCTGCGGCCGATACATCGTGGCGCAATTGGGGATGAACGACTCGATCACCGCGACGCCGACCTCGAGCGTCGTGAAATGCCCGCCGACCATCAGCACGCCCTTGCCCGCCGCGAGCGCGCGCTGAACGTGCTCGGCGCCCGAGATCTCGACGTGCTCGAGCAGGCGCTCGATCGGCCAGAACCACCCCATCGACATCTCGGCGAACGACATGCCCACGGCTTCGAAGTGCCGGTCGACGAGCGCCGCGCGCTCGGCGGCACTGAGCTCCGGGAAGCAGATCGCGATGTTGCGCGCGGCGGTGCTGTCCTCGCGGCGCTTGAAGCGGCGGAGCAGCCGGCCGAAGCCCCTGCCGAGCGCGAGCGCCCAGCTGAACGGCAGGCGCGCAGTGACGTGCATCGCGAGCAGCACGATCCAGGTTGGCCAATAGCGCGGCGCCCAGAACCGTGCGAGCGAGAGATCGTCGCTTACTGTCTCTGGCGCCGGCATCGCCGTCAGGCCGCCGGCCGATCGGCGGCGTAGAGGTTCGGCAACGGCGCCGGCCGGCTTTTGAACCGCTTGTGGATCCACCAGTATTGCTCGGGACAGAGCCGAATCTGCTCCTCGAGCGCGCGGTTGAGCCTGCGCGTGTCCTCGCTGCGGTCGTCGCTCGGCACGCCGTCGAGCGGAGCGCCGAAGGTCATGACGTAGCCGGAGTCGTCGCGAAGCCGGCGGCAAAAAAAGGGCAGCACTGCTGCGTCGCTGATGCGGGCGATGCGCGCCAGCGCCGTGTTGGTCATCGCCGGCTCGCCGAAGAACGGCAGCAGCTCGCTGCCCTTGCCGGCATAGCTCTGGTCGCCGAGGTAGATCACCGCCGAATTCGCGGCGAGCTGCCGCAGCATCTCGCGCACGTTGTCGTTCGCGAACTGCACGTCGTAGCTGCGCCCGCGGCCTCGATACATCGCCTTGTTCATGACGGGGTTCCGCTGCCACTTGTACATGCCGGTCAAGCGCGGACACAGCGGCCGCAGCGCGGGCCACCAGATCTCCATCGTCGTGAAGTGCGCCGTGGCCAAGATCACGCCCTTGCCGCGCGCGAGCGCGGCTTGCAGATGCTCGGCGCCCTCGACGCGGAATAGCTCGCGAATCCTGCGCTCGGAGCCGAACCAACCCATCGACATCTCGACGACGAACGCGCCCAGCGACGCGAAGTGCTCGCGCAGTACCCGGTCGCGCTCGCCGCCGGACATCTCGGGAAAGCAGACTTCCAGATTGCGCGCCGCCACGCGCACTCGGCTGCGCGCCAAGGGGCGAGTGGCGCGGCCGAAGGCTTTCCCGAGCTTGAGCTGCCAGCGAAACGGCAGGAGCACGATCGAGCGCATGCCGGCATAGGCGAGCCACCCGACGGCGTAGCGCAGCCAGGCGAGCCGGGTTTGCCAGAAAGTGTCGGAGAGCATCGTGGGGAATCGTCCGCCGCGGCCTGGCATCTTAGCAGCTTGAAATGGCACGATCGGTCCGCACATTGGTCCAACAGTCGCAACAGGTCCAGTTCGGAGCCCAGATGAAACGCATCCTCTTGTTCGTGCTGTCCAACGTGGCAGTGCTCGTCGTTCTGTCCGTGGTTTTGAGCCTGCTCGGAGTCGACCAGATCCTGGCGCGGAACGGCACGCAGCTCGATCTCGGGGCGCTGCTCGTGTTCTCGGCTGTCGTCGGTTTTACCGGTTCGTTGATCTCGCTTGCGATGTCGAAGTGGATCGCGAAATTCAGCACCGGCGCGCAGGTCATTTCCAACCCGCGCAATTCCGCGGAGAGCTGGCTGCTCAACACCGTGTATAGACACGCGGACGCCGCCGGTATCCGCCGGCCGGAAGTCGCGATCTACGACTCGCCGGAGCCGAACGCGTTCGCAACGGGGCCGACCCGCAACAATGCGCTCGTCGCCGTCAGCACGGGGCTGCTCCAAAACCTCGGTCAACGCGAGGTCGAAGCGGTGCTGGGGCACGAGATTACCCACGTGGCGAACGGCGACATGGTCACGCTCACGTTGCTGCAGGGCGTCGTGAATACCTTCGTGATATTCCTCTCGCGGATCGTTGGGTTCGTCGTCGACCGAGTGGTGTTCCGTACGGAGCGCGGCTACGGCCCAGGGTTCTTCATCGCAAGCTTCGTCGCGCAGATTCTGCTCGGCATCCTCGCCACGATGATCCTGATGTGGTTCTCGCGGCAGCGCGAGTTCCGCGCGGACGCGGGCGGCGCGAAGCTCGCCGGCCGCGACTCGATGATCCAAGCGTTGCAGGGCCTGCAACGCGTGCACGGGCCGGCCGCGTTGCCGAAGGCCGTCCAGGCGTTCGGCATTTCCGGCGGCGGGCGCGGCCTGGGGCGCCTCTTCATGTCGCATCCTCCACTCGAGGAGCGCATCGCTGCGTTGCAGCGCGGCGTCTGACGTCTACTCCTGCCAATCCTCGCGGGCCGCGAGTGCGGCCCGCGAGATCGCCGAGCCCGCCCTTGCAACTCTCTCAGCACCGCACGCGACGCGTTCCAATCTCGCGGAGCGACGACGCCGAGCGTTCCAGCTGCGTGACGCGGCGTTACCATCGACCTCCCGCACGCGCGAGCGCGGCCGTAGCGAACGACGCGCGACGTGACGACCGCCGCACATTTCGCGAGCTCGTTCGTTGCTATTTGGAAACCGGTTGTTCTAGAGTCTCGGACGATGAAGTTTCGCTGGTTCTGGGGAATGCTCTGCGCTCTGGCCGTCCACGCTGCACCCGCGGCAGCGGATCCGAGCTCATCCACGGCGCACGAGCAAGCGGACTCGGTGCTCGTCGTGAAGTCGGAGCGCAAGCTCTACCTCCTGAAGGCCGGCCGGATTCTGCGCGCGTTCGACGTCGCGCTCGGTCTCGTGCCCATCGGACCGAAGCAGCGGTCCGGAGATTTCCGCACGCCCGAGGGCCGCTATCTTCTCGAGCGACGCAACGTCGACAGCGACTACTTCCTGTCGATCCAGGTGTCGTATCCGAACGAGCAAGATCGCGCGCGCGCCCGGGACCTCGGCGTGGACCCCGGCGGTCAGATCATGATTCACGGTTTGCCGAACGAGCCGCACTACGACCTCAAGCACTATCAGGGCGCGGACTGGACCGACGGCTGCATCGCCGTCAGCAACTCGGATATGGTCGACATCTGGCTCATGACCCGCGAGTCGATTCCGATCGAGATCCGGCCGTAGCCCCTAGACCTCCAGAGCCCGAGCAGCGATGGACGCGCTGATCGCCCCCGAAGGCAGTCTCGAGATCCTGTCTCGAGTAGAAGCCAATAAACTTCGCGACGCCGGTGAAGGCGGGCTCTATGAGCTCTGGCGGCAGTGCTCGCTCGCGGTGCTGAATTCGGGCGCCACCGACGACGACGTCCGCAAGATCCTGAGCCGGCACGAGAGCTTTCGGATCGCCGTGGTTCAGTACGAGGGCGGCATCGCGCTCGAGCTGAAGAACGCCCCCGACATTGCGTTCGTGGGCAACCAAATGATCCGCGGGATTCGCGAGCACCTGTTCTCCGTGCTTCGCGACTTGCTCTACGCGCACGAGAACGTGCTCAAGAATCCCACGTTCGACTTGAAGAGCTCGGACGGCATCACCGATGCCGTCTTCCATATTCTGCGCAACGCCCGGGTGATCAGGGCCCACGAGGAGCCGAAGCTCGTGGTTTGCTGGGGCGGCCACGCGATCGACCGCGCCGAGTACGACTACACCAAGAACGTGGGCTACGCGCTCGGGCTCGAGGGGCTCGACATCTGCACGGGCTGCGGCGCCGGTGCCATGAAAGGGCCGATGAAGGGCGCCACCGTCGGTCATGCAAAGCAACGGATCCGCAACGGCCGCTATCTGGGTCTCACGGAGCCCACGATCATCGCCGCGGAGTCGCCGAACCCGATCTGCAACGAGCTCGTGATCATGCCGGACATGGAGAAGCGGCTCGAGGCCTTCGTGCGCATGGCGCACGCCATCGTGGTGTTTCCGGGCGGCGTGGGCACGGCCGAGGAGATCCTCTATCTGCTCGGCATTCTGCTCAGCCCGAAGAACAATCTCGAGCGCCTGCCCGTGGTGTTGACCGGCCCGGCCTCGAGCCGGAAGTATTTCGAACGGCTGCACGCGTTCATCGGCGAAACGCTCGGCACCGTTGCACAGGATCGCTACAAGATCATTCTCTCGGATCCGGGCGCCGTGGCGATGGAAATCACGCGGGGTTTGCGGGAGGTGCGCGAGCACCGCGCCGCCACGGACAACGCGTACTTCTTCAACTGGGGATTGGAAATCGGTCTCGATTTCCAGATGCCGTTCGAGGCCACGCACGCTTCGATGGCGAAGCTCGCGCTGCATCGAGATCAACCGCCCGGCGATCTCGCCGTGAACTTACGCCGCGCGTTTTCCGGAATCGTGGCGGGCAACGTGCGCGAGGCCGGGATCAAGCTCGTGGAGCAGCACGGCCCCTTCGAGCTCCGCGGCGACCGCCGAATCATCGGCGCGCTCGGGCGGTTGCTCAACGACTTCGTTGCGCAGCGGCGGATGCGGCTCGGGGACCCGAGCTCCTATGTCCCCTGTTATCGCGTTGCCGTCTAGGCCTCCGCGATTACGGTAAACGACGGCTCAAGCCGTTGTTTCTGCGAGCTCATACCGAGATTTGTCTGAGAAGCAGTTCCTGGGCTCCGCACGCGGTTGCGAGTAGTCTGCAATGCACTTTCGACAAGGATTGTCCGAAGACGATGAGCGACCAGAAATCCCACCAGTTCCGGCCGCCGCTTTTCGCACAAGACGGCGATACGTCGCAGCCGCAACGTCCCGCCAACGGCGGCACCAACGAGCAACATGGTTGGGACGCCTATCGCAAATGGCTGACGCGCGTCGGCACGAAGACGAACGCCGAGCGCACGCCGCTCGATCACTCGATATACAGCTGGCGCGGTTATCACACCTGGGCCGACAAGGTCAGATCGAACTGGAAGGGCGAGGGCTGACGACCCCCGAGCCCCGATCAGGATGCTTCGCTGACCGCGACGTTCGTGACCGGCAGCGGCGCCGTGCGGCGCCTCGCGTGAAGCCAATCGGTTAGTTTGAGCCACTGCTCCCAGTCCTGCTGCACTTGCCAGCGCGGCATCTCGTAGACACCCAAACCCGACTCCGCGGCGCGTACGTAGTTCTGCGTGTCGCGCAACGTCGCGACCAGCGGGATGTCGAGGCTGTCCAAGAACCGCATCAACGACTGCGACACCAGAGTATTCGCGCGAACGCGATTCGCGATGATGCCGATGCGGTGGTCCGAGCGCCGAATCTTGGCGACGAGCAGCAGGTCCGCGATGCATTTCGCGGTTGCATGGATGTCGATGTCCGAGGGCATCACCGGCACGAGGATCGCGTCGGCCGCGCGCGTGATTTCCGGGAACGTGTGCGACTCGAGGGCCGCGGGAGTGTCGACGATCACGGCCGTACATTCCGCCGGCACCCGCAATTGAAAGCTGCGCGTTACCGCCGCCGACCGCTCGAATCCGGCAATGCCGTGAATCGCAGGGTTGTCTTCCGGCCGCTTGCGCAACCAGCGCATGCTGGATCCCTGCGGATCGAGATCCATGAGCGCGGGACGATGCCCGCGAACGGCATAGGTGGCCGCAAGGTTGCTGGCGATGGTGGTTTTACCCGACCCGCCCTTCGGGTTGAGAACGATGATCCTGTGCATGCGCGCTCGTGAGCGGAGCCGCTCGTCTTGTTCTACGAGGCAAACTTACAATAAGTCAAACCTGTTGTCGCCTCTTGCAGTCGCTCCGCGGCGTCGAGTCTGAGAATTTCTTCACAGCCACTGCGGCTTCCGGCGGCTAAAGTCTCATCGTCACATCTCCAAAGACTCGAAGCATGGACGCGAAGGATCGCACCGAGAGCGAATCGAGCCAGGGTATCATCTGCCGCCTGGAATGGATCGCGTGGGCCATGGACGCCGCGCGCCGCCACAAGGAAGCCGAGCATCTGGGGCTCGTCCGCGACGAAGACGCCGAGAGCCCCGGCGAAGAGTAGACTTTCTTCCCCCATTACCCGCGGAGCTTTGGCCGACATGGAAGTCGTGTTGCAGTGGCTCGACGAGCTCGATGACTGTCTGTTCGCCGGAGCTCTGCTCTGGGAGCGGCTGCGCAGGGGGGCCCTGAAGGTCGGGCTCTCGGCAGCCTTCGCGCTCGCCGGCTGCGAGCTCTTCGCGGCTTCGATGCGGGCCGGCTGGGTGCCGGCGCTCGCCGCGGTCTCGCTCGCGAGCGTGGGTCTCTGGCTGGTGGCGGCCGCAGTCGATCTGCGCAACCGCCGTACGTTCCGGCTGCTCGCGGCCGGCGCTTGAAAAAGAAAGATTCCCGCCTAACCTAACCGTCCATCTAATCGACGACGGACGAACCGCCCAATGAACAGCGGCGCGGATAGCGGCGTGGCGACTTTCGCTTTTCAGGCCGAGATCAAGCAGCTCTTGAGGCTCATGGTCCATTCCCTGTACAGCAACAGGGAGATTTTCCTGCGCGAGCTCGTTTCGAACGCTTCCGACGCCAACGACCGGTTGCGCTTCGAGGCGCTCGCGAGGCCGGAGCTCGCCGCCGGCGGCGAGCTCGAGATCCGCGTGAGCGTCGATCCCGAGAAGCGGTTGCTGTCGATCACCGACAACGGCATCGGCATGAGCCGGGACGAGGTCATCGAGCACTTGGGCACGATCGCGCGCTCGGGCACGGGCCAGTTCCTCGAGAGGCTCACCGGCGACCAGCGCAAGGACGCGCAGCTCATCGGCCAGTTCGGCGTCGGCTTCTACTCCGCGTTCATCGTCGCGGACGAAGTTGCGGTCTCGAGCCGGCGTGCCGACGTGCCTCCCGAGCAAGCGGTGCGCTGGGTATCCGACGGGCAGGGAGAGTACAGCGTCGCGAACATCACGCGCGCGGAGCGCGGCACGACCGTCGAGCTCAAGCTCAAGCCCGACGCCGCGGAGTTCCTCGAACCGCATCGGCTGCGCGAGCTAATTCGTAAGTACTCCGATCACATCGCGTTCCGGGTGCGTATGCCGTCGGAGGGCGATGCGGCCGTCCAAGACACCGTGAATCGCGCGAAGGCGCTGTGGGCGCGGCCGCGCACCGAGGTCAAGGAAGAGGAATACGTCGAGTTCTACAAGCACATCGCTCACGACTCCGAGGAGCCGCTCACCTGGAGCCACAATCGCGTGGAGGGCAAGCGCGAATACACGAGCCTGCTCTACGTGCCGTCGGTGGCGCCGTTCGACCTCTGGAATCGCGAATCGCCGAAAGGCGTGAAGCTCTACGTGCAGCGCGTGTTCATCACGGACCAGGCCACGCAATTCCTTCCTCTGTATCTCCGGTTCGTTCGCGGCGTCATCGATTCGAGCGAGCTCTCACTCAACGTGTCGCGCGAGCTGCTACAGCAGAACGAGGCGATCGCCTCGATGCGCACCGCCCTCACGCGCCGCGTGCTCGATATGCTGGAGCGGCTGGCCGAGGAGAGCCCCGAGAAGTACGCCACGTTCTGGAAAGAGTTCGGGCCGCTGATGAAGGAGGGCATCGTCGAGGACGGTGCGAATCGCGACAAGCTCGCGAAGCTCGTACGCTTCAACAGCACGCGCTCGGCCGGCGCAGAGCAAGATCGGAGTCTCAAGGACTATCTCGCCGATTCCAAGCCCGAGCAGAAGGCGATCTACTTCCTCGTCGCCGAGTCGGCGACGGCCGCGCGCTCGAGCCCGCATTTGGAGACGTTCCGCGAGCGCGGCATCGAGGTGCTGCTGCTGTCGGACCGGCTCGACGAGTGGGTCATGCAGCACTTGACCGAGCACCAGGGCAAGCCCTTCAAGGACGTGCGTCGCGGCGTGCTCGATCCCACGGAGCTCGGCGACGATAGCGCGCCGAAGACCGTCGACCAGAAGGCCGAGGACAAGGAGAGCAAGGCGCTGCTCAAGCGTGTGAAGCGTGCGCTGCGCGAGCGCGTGGAGGACGTGCGCGTGGGCGGCAGGCTCAAGCAATCGGCGGCGTGCCTCGTATTGAGCGAGCACGACTTGGGCTACCAAATGCGTGAGCTCCTCGCCGCGGCAGGCCACACGCCGCCGCCGTCGATTCCGAGCCTCGAGCTCAACATGGAGCATCCGCTGGTGCGCCGGCTCGACGCCGAGGCCGACGATGCGCGCTTCGACCGGCTCGCGCTGTTGCTGTTCGAGCAGGCCGTGCTCGCGGAAGGGCGCCAGCTCGAGGACCCCGCCGCGTTCGTCACGCGGCTCAACGAGCTCTTGACCGAGCTGAGCCCGCCGCAGTGAGCGCGCCGGTGCCTCGCGCCACGCGCTCCGAGGCTGCGTCGTTGCCGGGTCCGGCCGGCGAGATCGAGGCTGCCATCGACTCCGCGGGTGCCCGGCCGTCCGCCGTGGCCGTGCTCTGTCATCCTCATCCGTTGCAGCAGGGCACGATGCAGAACAAGGTAGTGACCACGCTGTCGCGCGCGTTCGTGCGGCTCGGCGCGGTTGCCGTGCGCTTCAACTTTCGCGGCGTGGGGCGCTCCGCCGGCGTGCACGCGAACGGCGTCGGCGAGCGCGAGGACGCGCTCGCGGCGGTGAGTTGGGCGCGCGGCCGTTGGCCTGCACTGCCGCTCTATCTCGGCGGCTTCTCGTTCGGCGCGGCGGTGGCGCTCGCCGTGGCCTCGGCGGCGGAGCCCAGGGGCCTCGTCACGGTCGCGCCGCCCATCGACCGCCTGCCGGCCGACTTCGCCGCCCCGCGCTGCCGCTGGCTACTCGTGCAGGGCGCGGCCGACGACGTCGTGCCCGCGGCACCCGTCGTCGCCTGGGCCAAGGCATTGCCGGCGCCGCCCGAGCTCGTGGTGCTCGACGGCGTCGGCCACTTCTTCCATGGCCGGTTGCGGGCGCTCGAGGATGCGGTGAAAGATTGCTTTGCGGCGGACTTCGCCGCGGTCACGGAGGCGTAGTGCTCAAGGCGCTGAACGAATTGCTCGACCGCGCGCTCGGCGGCGCGGACGAAACGCCCCTGCCGGATCGCGAGCATGCGCTCCGTGTCGCAACCGCGGTGTTGCTGATCGAGGTGGCCCGAGCCGACTACGCCGAGGATCTGTCCGAGGACCAGGCCACGTTCGCGCTGATCAAGGAGTTCTTCGAGCTCAGCGACGGCGAGGCCGAGCTCTTGATCGACGAGGCACGCCGCCAGGCAGACCACGCGATCTCGCTGCAGACGTTCACCCGCACGCTCCACGAGCAGCTCACGGTGCCCGAGAAGCACCGGGTCGTCGAGATGCTGTGGAAGGTGGCGCTGGCGGACGAGCGGCTCGACAAGTACGAGGACTACGTCGTCCGCAAAGTGGCGGACCTGCTGTACGTCTCGCACTCCGACTTGGTCCGGATTCGCAACCGAGTGCGCGGTGATTGACGGCGGCGGAGCCGGCGCGCGCGCACGGCCGTCACTGCTCGACGAAGAACTGTTTCTTGAAGCGCACCGTGAAGCGGCTCGACTCGTTGCTCGGCGTGACGTCGACCGTGTAGATCAGCACTTCGCCGTCGGTGACGGCCAGCTCGCCGATGTAGTAGATCGCTTCGCCCTCGGGGATCTCGCGGAGCGTCATCGTCTTGAGCTGGCCCGTGAGATTGATGGCCGAGGCGGCCACCGCGCCCGTGACGGCCGTTGTGCGGCCGCCTTCTCCCTTGCGGTGGATGCTCACGTTCAAGAGCGCGCGGCTCTTGCTGCGCACGATTCCGTAATCGCGCGCGACCTCGGGGGTGAGCTGGTCGGTGCGGATGGCGTTGAAGAAGACCACGTAGTCGCCGAAGTCCTTCGAGCTCTCGGTGGCGGGCAGCACGCTTTCGAGCGTGTTGCTGACGTCGACGTCGGAGGATGGGCCACAGCCGAACAGCCAAACGGCCGCCGCGGCCCAAGCGAGCGATCGTACGTGTGCGAACATTGCGCCACTCCCTCACCAATGGCTCGCGTCACGAGCCACGATCCGACATTACGCGCGCGCGCCAAAAGTGTCTAGCCGCGGCTAGAACGGCGTCCGCAGCGCTATCGAGAGTGCGATCAACGCGATCGTCACGAGCATCGGCGACAAATCGAGACCGCTCATCGGCGGCAGCACGCGGCGTACGGGCCTCAAGATCGGCGTCACGATCTCGGACAGCACGCTCATCATCGGATGATACGTGCCGCCCGCGAGCCAGCTCACGGCCACGTACAAGATCAGCGTGAAGATGTAGAACCAGATCGTGAGAGCCACGAGCCGCAACAGCACGAAAAACACGAACTGCGGCACCGTGGGCACGAAGTGAAGGATTGTGAGCAACAGCAGGGTAGCAACGCATTCGAGCGCGACGATGACGATCAGCGTAGGCAGATCGATGCCGCGGATACTCGGCAACATGCGCCGCGCCGGCACGACGAGCGGGTTGGTAATTTGCACGACCGCTTGCGCCAGCGGATTGTCGTAGCTCATGCGGATCAGCTGAAAGATGAACCGCATGACGAACGCGAGGACGTATAGGTCCGAGAGAGCTCTGACGAGAAAGAGAAGCGCGGCTTGCATCGTTGCGACTCGCACCGCTCGGGGTGCTCGACTCGTTACTGCTCGTTGAATGGCCGACGCGCACGATACCATGCGGCCGGCCCGTACGACTCATCGTCAGCGGCTAACGCCTCGCGCCGAAGATGGCGGTGCCGATCCGCAGGCAATTCGAACCGGCGGCGATCGCGGCCTCGAAGTCGGCGGACATACCCATCGACAGCGTGTCGAGCTCGATGTCATCGGCGGCGAGTGCGCGGCGCAGCGCGGCGAGCTCGGAGAACCAACGGGCCGCGCCGGCCGCGTCCTCCGCCGGCGGCACCGTCATGAGACCGCGCAGCGTCAAGCGCGGCAACGCCCGGATCGCGCGCGCGAGCGGCGCGACGTCGCCCGGCGGCACACCGGCCTTCTGCGGCTCGTTACCTTGATTCACTTGGATCAGCACGTTGAGCGGCGGCGCGTGCTGCGGACGTTGCTCGTTCAAGCGCCGCGCGATCTTGTCGCGGTCCACCGTGTGCACCCAATCGAACGTTTCCGCGACGAAGCGCGTCTTGTTGGTTTGGAGGCGGCCGACGAAGTGCCAGATCGCATCGAGCTCGCCGAGCTCCGCGAGCTTGCCGGCGGCTTCCTGCACGTAGCTCTCGCCGAAATGCCTTTGACCCGCGTGAAACGCTTCCCGGATCGCGCTCGCCGGCTGATCCTTGCTCACGGCAACTATCGTGATGCGCTCGGTCGATCTCGCGAGTCGCGCGGCGCGAGCGACGCGCTCGACGATTTCCGCCAAATGCTCCGTGATTTCAGTCACGCTTTACCGGGGGTGCTTGGCTATACTATCAACGCCTTACGTTAGGCCTAAGTCGCCCGTGCTCGCCTTCTAAAGGATCGCCATGGCCGCGGTAGATATCGCCCAGCTGCTCGCCTTCGCCGTCAAGAACAACGCTTCGGACTTGCACCTGTCGTCGGGCGTTCCGCCGATCATCCGAGTGGACGGCGACGTGAAGCGTATCAACATGCCGCCGCTGAAGCACAAAGAAGTGCACAGCATGGTCTACGACATCATGAACGACAAGCAGCGCAAGGACTACGAGGAGTTCTTGGAGACTGACTTCTCGTTCGAGATTCCGAAGCTCGCGCGCTTCCGCGTGAACGCGTTCAACCAGAACCGCGGTGCCGCCGCGGTGTTCAGAACCATTCCGTCGGTGATCTTGAGCTTGGACGACCTGGGCGCGCCGCGAATCTTCAAGGACATCTCGATGCACCCGCGCGGTCTCGTGCTCGTCACGGGACCCACGGGCTCCGGTAAGTCCACCACGCTCGCCGCGATGGTCGACTACGTGAACGACAACAAGCCCGATCACATCATCACGATCGAGGA
>DASUFK010000035.1:0-4735 GCA_036274615.1 Gammaproteobacteria bacterium
ACGGCGCGCCGAGGCCACGAATGTTCACGCCGGTGTTGCGGGGATTCGAGGAGTACAGCTGCACCGTGGGCACGAGCTCCTTGATGCGGTTGACGTTGAACGATCCCGTGTCGGTGACGAGATCGCCGCCCACCACCGACACCGGAATCGGCACCTCCTGCACCGACTCCTCGCGCCGCCGCGCGACCACCGTGATCTCGTCGTTCGAAGCGGCGAGCGACGCGGCGTCTTGTGCGGCGGCCGGCCGCACGGCTCCCGCGGCGGCCACCGCGGCGATGGCGATCGCCAAACCCGACAGCTCGATCGCTCGTGACGTCACCGACTCGGTCGGTCCCTGGCCCTTGGAATGCATGACGGTCTCCCTGGATGAGGCGGGCAATCGCGCCCGCCGGTCGTTTGCTGATGGCGGTGCATCGTAATGACGCGGGGTAACGGTGTCGGTCTCATCGCGGTTATGTCCCGGTCTATTCCAAGTGACAACCCGGTAACAGCCGCCCTCCGGCATGTCACCGAAGTAGAACCGCGAAACGACTGACGCGGCGACCGCGCAGCCGCTACCGTGCAGCCCAAGTAAAGGAGGTCAGCTCGCCATGGGAACACAGAGCTTTCGCGGCGCCGGCGGCGCCGGTGCGGTGCGCACGTCGCGCACGCAACTCGACTTGGACCGGGACGGCGCCGCGCGTTCCGATGTGGAGGGCGCGCCCGATTTGCTCGGCCGCCCTCGGCCGCGCGGCCGCGGCTGGGTGCTCTCGCTCGACGTCGAGCGGCGCCTGCGAGAGGTGCGCGCGCGAGTGAGCCAGACGTCGCGCGCTCGTGCGGACGACGCCGTCGACGTGGCGCTGATTCGGCCTTGCCGCGCCGGCTTCTAACGGCGGCCGGCTGACGCCCCGGGCATGGCGCTCGGATTGCCGCACGGGCGGCCGGCGCGACTCGAAGATCGTTGCGCCGTAGAATCGGGCGCAATGAGCGCAAGCAAACGGGCAGCTCGGGCGTGGAAAGTCCTCGGCACCACGGACCCGTATTTCGCCGTTCTCACCGATCCGGCCTTCCACGAAGCCGATCGGCCCGGGCCGCCGCGCGAGGCGTTCTTCCGCAGCGGCGAAGCCGACGTCGACAAGCTCTTCGGCCTGATTGCGGCCGAGCATCCGTCATTCGTGCCGCGCCGAGTGCTCGACTTCGGTTGCGGCGTCGGCCGGCTCGTGCTGCCCTTCGCGCGGCGTGCGCCGGAGGTCGTGGGCGTGGACGTCTCCGCCGCGATGCTCGACGAAGCGCGAAAGAACTGTGCCGAGGCCGGCCTCGACAACGTCGCCCTACTCGCCACCGATTCGCCGGAGCTCCGGCGCGAGGGCAACTTCGACCTCGTGCACTCGAACATCGTCTTTCAGCACATTCCGAGCGGCGAGGGATTGCGGATCGTGCGCGAGCTCGTGGCGCGCTTGAATCCCGGCGGCGTCGGCGCACTGCACTTCGTCTATGCGATTCGCAGATCTCTCTGGTGGCGGTGCATTTACTTCGCCAGGAAGGCGATCCCGGGCGTGCATCGCGTCGCCAACATCGCGCGCGGTCATCCCGCCGGACGTCCGCTGATGGAGATGAACGAGTATCCGCTCGCGGCGCTCTACGCGTCGATACACGACTGCGGTGCCAGGCGTATCTCGTCGATCTTGACCGATCACGAAGGATTTCTCGGCGCGATGCTCATCTTCCGCAAGCCGGAGTAGAGCGGCCGCCCTAGCGCGCTGCACGGCCCCGCGGTTCGCCGCCCTCGCGGGTGCCGAATGCGATGCGCAGCTGCCTGAAGTCCGGCCGGCTGGCGTTGTCGAAGTCGATCCACTCGCGGCCGATGCTCGCGTCGAGGAACACGCGCCTCGAGAAGTGCCAGCGCACGCCGGCGCCGAACGAGGTTGCGAGCTCCGTGGTCGTGTGGGTGGGCTGGAACGAGCTGCAAGCGAACCCCCACCACGGATCGAACCAGCAGTAGCCCACGGGCGGCCCGGTGGGGATGTTCGTGTCGATCGACACCCACCCGAGCGCTCCGGCGGCGTACGGCGCCACGCGGTCCCACTTGCCGAAGTAGCGCTTGGCGTGACCCATGAGGCTTTGCGTGTCGAGATCGTTGCGGATGAGCTCCGTGGAAGGGACCAGCGTGTTGCTCACGAGCGCCATGTTCGCGGTGTAGTCGATGTCGTGCATCGCGAGCGAGGCGCCCACGCTCCAGCGATTGGACAAACGCCAATCGAAGTCGAAGCCGATCCCCGTCGAGGCGTCGGTGTCGACTACCGTGCCGCCGTCGAACGAGGTGCGCGCCGACTCCAAATACGGGAAGGCGACCGAAAATTCGAAGTCGCCCGGCCGCGCACTCCCCTCCTGCGCATTCGCCGCGGCGGAGACCGCGGCCGCGCAGAGTCCGGCCGCCAATAACCTGCGCCATTCCATGGCATCGTTCTCCTGGAGCACCGTTCCTCGGCGCTCGCTAGAGATGTGCAAGATGCGGACCACGCGCAGCGCGATCGCTGTGCTTCGAGCGCCGCCGAAGGCTATCCTTCGCTTGAGGCGCGCCCTACCCGACACCCACGATCGCCGCGCGCGAGGAGAGCGAGATGAACGAGCCCGCGCAGCCGTCGCGTCGCGGCGGCACGCCGCAGGAAGCCCGTCGCACGGGCGACACGCGCCCCGTGCCTCAAGAAGCCCGCCGGCCGCCCGGCGACGCGCGCCCCACGCCTCCCAAGTCCGGCTTCAAGCCGCCGTCGATGCCGCCGCGGCGAGCATGGATCACGTTCGTGATCGTGCTCGTCGTGAACTACGCGATCGTGCGGATGCTGGTGCCGAGCCCCGATGCCGCGATCACGATTCCGTACACCGTGTTCAAGGAGCAGGTGGCGAGCGGCAACGTGCAGTCGATCTACAGCAAGGGCGCGGGCATCGAGGGACGTTTCGCCCAGCCCGTCACGTGGCCGCCGCCCGAGTCCGCGGACCGGGCCGCGACACCGCAAGGCGGCGAGAAGCGCTCGCTGTTCGGCGGTCCGCCCGCGCCGCGCGAGTCGCGCACGTTCACGACCACGTTGCCGGCGTTCGTCGATCCGGGGCTCGAGCAATTCTTGATCGACAAGAAAGTGGAGATCAGCGCGCTGCCGATCCAGGGCAGCGCGCTCGGCCAGTTGTTGGTGGGATTCGGTCCGGCGCTCCTGTTCATCGCGTTCTACGTGTGGATGTTCCGCCGGGCCTCTCGGCAAGGCGGCGGCATGGGACTGATGGGGATCGGCAAGAGCCGTGCGCGCCGCTACGACAAGGAGACCGGCGACCGCGTCACGTTCGAGGACGTGGCCGGCATCGACGAAGCCGAGAACGAGCTCGTCGAGATCGTCGATTTTCTGAAGGACCCCGCGAAGTACACGCGGCTCGGCGGCACCGCGCCCAAGGGCGTGCTGCTCGTGGGCTCGCCGGGCACCGGCAAGACGCTGCTCGCGCGCGCGGTGGCGGGAGAAGCCGGCGTGCCGTTCTTCTCGATGAGCGGCGCGGAGTTCGTGGAGATGATCGTGGGCGTCGGCGCCGCGCGGGTGCGCGACTTGTTCCAGGAGGCGCGCAAGAACGCGCCGGCCATCGTCTTCATCGACGAGATCGACTCGATCGGCCGCGCGCGCGGCCCGATGGCGATCGGCGGCTCGAGCGAGCAGGAGCAAACGCTCAACCAGATCCTGACCGAGATGGACGGCTTCTCGGGCCGCGAGGGCGTGATCGTGCTCGCCGCCACCAACCAGCCCGACGTGCTCGACAAGGCGTTGCTGCGGCCGGGCCGCTTCGACCGGCGCGTGATCGTGAACCTGCCCGACAAGGCGGGCCGCGAAGCCATCTTGAAGGTGCACACGCGCAACGTGCCGCTCGCGCGCAACGTGAATCTGGCCGAGACCGCGGCGTCGACGCCCGGCTTCTCCGGCGCCGATCTCAAGAACCTCGTGAACGAAGCCGCGCTGCTCGCCGCGCGTCGCGGCGAGGCGGAAGTCGGCCAGAAAGATTTCATCGATTCGCTCGAGAAGATCGTGCTCGGGCCCGAGCGGCCGCTGCTCCTCACTCGCGAGGACCGCGAGCGGATCGCGTTTCACGAAAGCGGACACGCGATCCTGGGGCTCGTGGTGCCTGGCGCCGATCCGGTGCACCGCGTGACGATCGTGCCGCGCGGACAAGCGCTCGGAGTCACCTACCAGCGTCCGCAGACCGACCGCTATCACTATCCCGAGGCGTATCTGCGAGCACGCATCGTCGGGATGCTCGGCGGTCGCGCCGCCGAGGAGATCGTCTACGGCACCAAGACCACGGGCGCGGAGAGCGACATCGAGCAGGCCACGCAGCTCGCGCGCAACATGGTCACGCGCTGGGGCATGAGCGAAGAGCTCGGCCTCGTGCAGCTTGCGCAGAGGCAGAACACGTACCTCGGCGGCAGCTTCGGAGGCGAAAAACCGTTCAGCGAGGCCACCGCACGCATCATCGACGCCGAGGTACAGAAGATCATCGACGAGAGCCACGAGGAGGCGAAGACGCTGCTGCGGAAGCATCGCCGCGAACTCGACGCGCTCGTGGACGCTCTGCTCGCGCGCGAGACGCTCGACGAGAAGGAGATCCTCGAGGTCACCGGCCTTCCGCCGGCGCCGGCGCTCGAGAGCGGCCGGATCGCGGCCGCGAGCCGCGGCGAGGTGACCGCGTAGCGGCGCCGCGCAGTCTGCGCTAGCCGCCGAACGCG
>DASUFK010000036.1:0-5847 GCA_036274615.1 Gammaproteobacteria bacterium
GCTTCCTCGCCGACCGGCGCACGCGCGAGATCGGCTTGCGGAAGACGCAAGGCGCGACCACGCGCAGCATCTTGCGCCTGCTGCTCACCGACTTCTCGAAGCCCGTGCTGATCGCGAACGTCGCGATCTGGCCGCTCGCGTCCATCGCCGCGCGCAGCTACGTGAATCTGTTCGTCGAGCGGATGTCGATCACGCCGCTGCCGTTCGTGGCCACGCTCGCGGCGACGCTGCTGCTCGCCTGGCTCGTGATCGGCGCGCGGGTGGTGCGCGCGGCGCGCGTGAATCCCACCGTCGCCCTCCGTCACGAGTGAAAATAGGTGTGCGGACCCGTGGCCGAGAAGAGCGGCATGTCCCCACGCGGAAAAAAGTAACCTGTCCCTAATTTCAGTGGGTCATCGCGTAGATGATGTAGTTGATGCCGAAGCGGTAGGCGAGGGCGGTCATCGGCTCCGGGTAGAACGAGTCATCGGCGTGCTCCCACGCATCACCGATGTCCTGATTGAAATTGGCGGCGACGAGGAGGCGACCCTTGTCGTCGTAGATGCCGCGCCAGTGCGGCTCGGGTAAGCCGATCAGCTGGCCTTTTGCGTCGCGCGCGTAGCCGAGGTGCCGCGCGCCCGGGATCTGCGTGAGCACCTCCACGTCGTAGAGCACGTGCAGCACTTCGTTCTCGCCGCCGGTGATCTCGACGATCGGGTACTTGGGGAACAGCCGGCCCATCGCCTCGGCGAACACGGACCACTCACCTTGGTCCCAAAAATCGTCGGTCATGAAGAACCCGCCGCGCAGCAGGTACTCGCGCAGCTTGTCGATCTCCGCGTCGCTCAGGTCCCAGTAGCCGGCTTGCGTCGCGTAAAGCCAGGGGTAGTCGAACACCGTGTCGTCGTGCAGATCCACCTGCACGCCGACCCCCGCGTCGATGCGCGTGAGCCGCGAGATGCCCTGGCGAAAGTGCGTCTCGGCGTCGGGCCAGTCCTGCATCCACCAGCCGCGGCCCATGCCGCCGCCGAAGAATCCGCGGCCACGGCCGCCGCCGCGCTGGTCGCGGTAGATCATCCGCGCGAAGTGGAACTCGGCGTCGGCGCGGCCGTCGGTGAAGTCCTCGCTCTGACCGCGGACTTCAGCGCCACCGAAACCGGCGAGCACCGCTGCTATCATCAACACCAAGCGCAAGCGCATCGGGCCACGCTACCAGAACCGAATCCGGACGTGATACTTTTCCCGTCCTTTCGACCGGCCGGCCACAACCGAGCATGAGCAAACCTTCGCACCTGCGCTCGCCCCGAGCGATGAATCCCACCCTGCCGAGCTACGACAGCCTCGTGCACATGCTGGTCGCTGCGGTGGACGCGCATCCGAACGTCACCGCCGTGATCTACGTCGATCGGCAGATCAGCTACGCCGAGTTCGGCCGCGCCACCGCCGGTCTCGCGCGCGAGCTCGCGAAGCAAGGCATCGGCCGCGGCAAGCGCGCCATCCTGATGATGCCGAACTCGATCGAGATGGACGTGGCGCTGATGGCCGTGATGGCCACGGGCGCGCAGGTCGCACCCGTGAACCCGTTCCTCACGCTCGGCGAGCTCGCGAAGGCGCTCGTGGACATCGACGCGAGCATCGTGATCGCGGATCAGAGCACCGCGCAGAAGGCCGCCGACGTCGCGAAGGCGCTCGGCATCCCGCTACGGATGCAGGTCGGCGCGGGCGGCACGACGCTCGACGCGTGGACGCGCGACGCGAGCCTCGCGCTCGACCGCGCCAAGCTGCCCGGGCCCGACGACCTCGCGCTCATCATTTACACCGGCGGCTCCACCGGCACGCCGAAAGGCGTGAACCACACCCATCGCGGGCTGCTCGCCGGCGTGTATCAGCACGTGTCGGTGTGGCCGGGCACGTATGGCGGCGAAATGTTCTTGAACGTCGCGCCGATGTTCCACATCTGGGGCCTCGCGTACGCCACCTGGGTGCCGATCTTCATGCAGAGCACCCTCGTGATGATTCCGCGCTACGAGCCGGACAAAGTGGTGAAGGCGCTCGGTGACCACAAAGTCACGGTCTTCGCCGGCGGCCCCGCACCTATATATATGGGGCTGCTCGCGAGCCCGCTGTTCGACAGCGTGGATCTCTCGGCGCTGCGCTACTGCCTCTCGGGCGGCGCGCCGTGTCCCGCGGACCTGCACCGCGAGTGGCTCGCGCGCTCGGGCCAGCCGCTGCTCGAGGGCTGGGGCATGACCGAGGGCGCGCCGTTCTGCCTCAATCCGTACGACGGCAAGCGCAAGCTCTTGTCGGTGGGCAACCCGGTGCCCGAGACCGAGGTGCAGATCGTGGACCTCGAGACCGGCAATCAGGTGCTGCCGATGGGCGAGCGCGGCGAGGTGCGCGTGCGCGGCCCGCAGCTCATGGTCGACTATCGCAATCGCCCGGACGAGACGCGCGGCGCGCTGCGCGACGGCTGGCTGTACACGGGCGACATCGGCGTGGTCGACGACGAAGGGTTCCTGTCGCTCGTAGACCGCAAGAAGGACATGGTCATCGTGGGCGGCTACAACGTGTATCCGCGCGAGGTGGACGAGGTGCTGTTCAAGCATCCGAAGATCCGCGAGGCCGCCACCGTCGGCAAGCCCGACGGCCGGCTCGGCGAGGTGCTCGTGGCGTTCGTGGTGCTCGACGACGGTGCCGCGCTCACGAGCGACGAGTTCTTCGACTACTGCAAGGCCGAGATGGTGAAGTACAAGCGCCCAGTTGAGGTGCACTTCGTGAACGCGCTGCCGAAAACCGGCACGAACAAGATCAACCGCATCGCCCTCCGCGAAAAGGTCCGAAGTGTCTGACACCATTCCGGTCGCCCAGTGTCTGACACCGTTTCGCGCAATATCGCTGCTCGAACCACTGGTCGCGAACGAAATGGTGTCTGACACTTTCTTCACCCGATGTCACTGAAACGCCCAACCTGGCCCCAAGGCCGCGTCGTCACCGTGGAGCACGTCTCCCGCGTGCTCGCCGACAACCCGCTCGGCGACCCCCACGTGCGCACCCTCGACGTCTGGCTGCCTCCGCAGTACGACCAGGCCCAAGGCCGCGGCCGCGGCGCGCGCTTCCCCGTGCTCTTCGACCTCGTCGGCTACACCGGCAGCGGCAAGTCGCACACCAACTGGCGCGCCTTCGAGGAGAACGTGCCGGAGCGCGCGGCGCGGCTCGTGCACGAGCGCAAGATGGGACCGGCGATCATTGTCTTCCCCGACTGCTTCACGGCGCTCGGCGGCAACCAGTACATCAACTCGAGCGCGATCGGCGCCTACGCCGACTACCTCACGCGCGAGCTCGTGCCGTTCGTCGACAAGGAGTTCCGCACGCTCGCGGCGCGCGAGCACCGCGGCTGCTTCGGCAAGTCGTCGGGCGGCTACGGCGCGATCATTCACGGCATGAAGTACCCGCAGCACTGGGGCGCCGTCGCGAATCACTCGGGCGACGCGTACTTCGATTTCGTCTACGGCGCCGACTGGCCGAACACGCTCGATGAGCTCGCGAAGTTCCGTGACCCGCCGCGCGTGCCCGGCAAGGTGGACGTCGTGGAGATGTCCGCCGACACGGGCAGCGGCCTCGACGACGGCCGCGTGCGGCGCTTCCTCGACAGCGTGTGGAAGAAGCAGGCGCTCGGCAGCGCTGAAGTGCACTGCCTCATGAATCTCGCGATGGCCGCGAGCTACGATCCCGACCCCGAGGCGCCGAACGGCTTTCGGCTGCCATACGACCTCGAGACGGGCGAGCTCTTGCGCGAGCGTTGGCGGCAGTGGCTGCGCCACGATCCGATCCACCTGGTCGCGCGTTGCGCGGGCAATCTCCGCAAGCTGCGCGGTATCTACATGGATTGCGGCTGGCGCGACCAGTACCGCATCCACTACGGCTGCCGCGTGCTGTCGAAGCGCATGGCCGAGCACGGCATCGAGCACCGCTACGAGGAATTCGACGACACGCATTCCGGCATCGACTACCGGATGGAGCGGAGCTTGCCGTTCCTCTGTCGCGCGCTGCGCTGAGCGGGCGGCGCGCCGCTGCTGCAAGTCACGCCGTCGGTCTACCCACCTACGCCGGATTTCCGCCCGGTCGATCCACTGGAGAAGATCCTTACGCAAAATGCGATTCGATCGCATATTAAACGCATGTGGAGTTCTTGCTCACCGGCTCGCAACGCTTCACGTTGATGCGAGGCGTGGCGGACTCGCTTGCCGGGCGCGCCGACATCCTCACGCTCGAGACTCTGTCGCTCGCGGAGATGCGAGGGGCGGCACCGCACACGGCGGTGGAGACCGCGATGGTTCGCGGCGGGTTTCCGGAGCTCCATGCCAACCCGGACATCGACGCCGTCTCCTTCTACAGCTCGTACCTCGCCACGTACCTCGAACGGGACGTTCGCTCGCTGATCAACGTCGGCAGCCTGCGCGACTTCGAGCGGTTCCTGCGGGCGTGCGCACTGCGCTCGGCGAACTTGCTCAACAAGGCCGATCTCGCGCGCGACGTGGGTGTCGCTCCTTCCACGGCGAACCAATGGCTGTCGGTGCTCGAAGCGTCGGGGCAGATCGTGCTGCTCGAGCCCTGGTTCTCGAACCGCCGAAATCGATCGTGAAGACGCCGAAGCTGTACGTGGCCGACACCGGCCTGTTGTGTGCGCTGCTCGACATCGGAACGGAAGAGGAGCTGCAACGATCGCCGAATTTCGGCGCCGTGTGGGAGACCTTCGTGTTCGCGCAGCTGCGCTATCGCGAACGTCTCGCGGGGCGAAGCGGACGCGTGTTCTTCTGGCGGGACCGCACTCGGGAAGTCGACTTCCTCGTCGATACCGGCGGCCGAATCGAGCTCTTCGAGGCCAAATCGACTGAGTTGCCCGCTCCGGCTGACGCCGCGAGTCTCGCTGCCGTGCGGCAAGCGATCGGGCCGAGCAAGGTTATCGGGGCCGCGCTGGTGAGCCGCGCGGCCAACAGCTTTCCGCTCGGCGATGAGTTGCGAGCCATCGGCGTGGGCGACTTGGCTTAGGCGCTCACCTCACTTTTTACGGATGAACGCGCCCACCTGGCTCGCGTACCTGCTTGCCGATCTGCACGCCGTTGTGTCGGTGGCCCGCCAGCCGCGCGTTTTCGTAAGGAGCCCTAGCGTTCGAATGCGGCCGCAACCGGTACGATCGTCACGCGGTTCGCGTCGATCTTGAGCGGAACCACGGCGATCTCCTTGTCCTCCGCGAGAATCGCGTCGGGCTTCGGCGTGTCGTACTCCATCGGGCTCGGCGCGTCGGCCATGAGCGCGGTGCGCAGGCCCGCGGCGTCGCCGGTCACGATCGCGATCTTCAAGTCGCGGTACTGCAGGTGCCGCTTGATCGCCGCGTTCACGTCCTCGAGCGTGAGCTCGTCCATCATGCGGCGGAAACGCGCGAGATGGCCCTCGCTTTCGAGCCCGAAGAACCGGTCGTCGACGGCGTAGCCGAGCCGCGCCGACGTGGTCTCCGCGAAGTGCAGCGAGTACTTCTTCAAGAAAGCGCGCGTGAGCTCGAAGTCTTCGCGGGTCATGCCGTTGTCCACCAGCTTCGCCACCTCGCGCAGCGCTGCGCGCAGCGCGAACTGCGCGTGCTTGTTCGGCAGCGTGCGAATCCACAGCTCGAACAGCGGGTAGCGCCGCGGCACGTTGGTCGGCGGCATGTTGCGCGAGCCGCCGTCCGGAAACGGCTCTATATATGAGTAGTCGCCGTAGTTGAGGCCGCGCTGCTCGCGGATCACGTTGAACAGGTGGCTCGCCTGGTTGCGGTGCTCGCCGAGCCAGGAGTTCGCGATCCAGAGCGCGTAGTAGTCGCGCTCGCCGCGG
>DASUFK010000037.1:0-2330 GCA_036274615.1 Gammaproteobacteria bacterium
ACGAGCGGCATGTGCGAATCGCAGTAGTAATCCATGTCGAATCTCGCGCCCGCCTTCTGCGGATAGAGCACGCTCACCTTGATCACTGCGAGTCCTCGCCAACCCCTACTTCGCGGCATGATAGCAGCGTCGGACGGGCTCGAAGGGGATTAGTAACCTGGGACGTCGACGCCCTCCACGATCACGGTACGAGCGATGACCGCCGCCCGCTCGTCCGCGAGCGCGCGCGTCTCGGGGTCGGACCGATAGGCGGCGAGGCTGACGTCGTCCGGAAACGACACGACGTGCACCTCGAACGGCTCGGTGGAATTGGCCAGCGGCGAGGTGGCGCGGATCGCGCGCTCGATGCGTCCGCCGTGGCGCGCTTGGATCTCGGCCACCCGGCGCTCGAACGCCTCGAACTCCGCGACCGCGCCGTCTCGGAGCCAGAGGCTCACGACGAGAATCTTGCGGGGGCCGGCGACCGCGGAAGTACCGGGTGCGGACTGCGGCCCGGCGGTCATGTCAGAGCTTTTGAATGACGAGCTTGCCTTTCGGCGGCTCGCGGAGCTCTTTGTCCTTGTACATCATCCGATCGGCGACGGTCATCACGGCCTGGAGCGTGGCGCCGTTCTCCGGGAAGGTGGCCGCGCCCACGTTCGCCTTGATCCTCACGATCTTCACGTCGACCTCGAGCGTAGTGGCGAACACGACATTGCGGATGCGCTGCGCAACCTCCTCCGCCGTCGCCTTGTCCGCGTTGCCGAGCAGCACGACGAACTCGTCACCGCCGTAGCGCGCGCAGACGTCGGTGGAGCGTGTGAGCCGCTGCAACGCCTCCGCCACGAGCTTCACGGCGCGATTGCCGGCCTCGTGCCCATAGGTGTCGTTGATCGCCTTCAGGTGCTCGATGTCGACCATGAGCACGGAGTACTGGCGCTCCGAGCGGCCGGCGACGTCGTGCTCGTGCTCGGCGAGCCGCGTGAACGCACGCAAGTTGAACACGCCCGTCAGCTCGTCGCGATCGGACAACGCGCGAATCCGTTGCTTCGCCGTGTTGATATTGTCGACGAGCAGCGTGGTGCAGAACGCGACGAGGGCGAACGGCGCCAGAACACCCACGGCGCTCACGGCGAAGTCGAACGTGAGGCCCTCGGAGCCCGAGGTCTCGAGCTGCAGCAGCGGATAGCACACGCAGACGAGCACCACGACGAGCGCCGCCGCGCGCTTGCCGAGCGCGAGCGCGGCCGTGACGATCGGCAACAGATAGAGGTTCACGAGCTTGCTGTCCACGCCCGACGAGACGGCGAGCACGGCCGTGAGGAACGCGAGCATCGCCAAGATCTCGATCGTGAGCTTGAGGCGAATCTGCTTCGCGAACGGCCGCATGTAGCGGAACACGAGCACGAACGCCGCGAACGTGACCAGCACGCCGAGCACGAGCGCGTTGGCGGCGAGATTGCGATCGACGAAGAACAGGTAGAGCACCACGAGGACGAGCAGCAGCCACTCGACCTCCGACACGCTCCGTGCGAATCCGCGCAGCTGCGCCTGCTCGATGTCGAGGCTGCGCTCCGCGGGGTCGCGACTCATTCGGGAGTCATTGCGCGGCGGTTAGCGGGATCGAGTCGTAGCTGACGAGCCTCAAGGCTTCTAGTAGTTGTTTGTCGTCGCGCAGCGGCGTGCCGCCGTTGCGGCCGCGATACTGGTGATCGGGCTCGGCGTTGCGAACGGGCACGTCCGGCTGGATGCCGGTGCCGTTGATCGAGCGGCCCGAAGGCGTGAGGTAGCGCGAGGTGGTGAGCTTGATCGCGCTGCCCTCGCCGAGCGGCATCACGGTCTGGACGGAGCCCTTGCCGTAGGTGCGCTCGCCCAGGATTTTCGCGCGGCCGTGGTCCTGCAGCGCGCCGGCCACGATCTCGGACGCCGAGGCCGAGCCGCCGTTCACCACGACCACGGTCGGGACACTCTCGAGCAGGTCGCCGGCGTGCGCGAACTCCTGGAAGCGCGCCTGCCGCACGCGGCCCGTGCCGCTCACGATCAAGCCGTCGGGGATGAACGCGTCGGCCACCTGCACGGCCGCGTCGAGGACGCCGCCGGGATTGCTGCGCAGGTCGAGCACCAAACCGTGAAGCTGGCCGCCGGATTGCTCCTCGAGCGCGCGCACGGCGCGGTTCAAGTCGCGTGGCGTGCTCTCCGCGAACGACGAGAGGCGCACGTAGGCGAGCCCGTTGCCCAAGTATTCCGACAGCACGGTTTGGACTTGCACCTGGGTGCGCGTGAGCGCGAACCGCAGCGGCACCTCGCTGCCTTGGCGCATCACGTTCACCGTGACTTCGGTGCCGACTTCG
>DASUFK010000038.1:0-3663 GCA_036274615.1 Gammaproteobacteria bacterium
CATCTCGATTCTCGGCAACCAGGACGCGCCGAAGGCGCTCGTGATCGTGCCGTGGAAGAGCTCCGAGATCGGCAACGGCATCGGCATCTCGAGCTCGATGAACAATCGCCCGGTGCCCGTGGATAAAGAGGTCTTCGGCCGGCAGCTGCATTACTACGACCTGAGAAAGGCCGACCCGGCCAAGTAAGAACTGGTGTCAGACACCGGCGGTGTCTGACACCAGCGGTGTCTGACACCAGGAGTGCCGGACGCCGGCGGTGAGTAAGGAAGGAGGAATCGGACATGGAAGCGTGGTACACGGTGGTGCGTTTCTTCGAGAACGGCGGGACGTTCATGTATCCCATCGTTCTCGTGATGTCGCTCGGCGTCGCGATCGCGGTGGAGCGCTTTGTCACGCTGTCGCTCGTGGCGAAGAAGAACAAAGCGGGGTGGGACAAGCTCGAGCCCGTCATCAAGGGCGGCCAGTTCGCCGAGGCTCGCGAGCTCGCGGGCAAGGACGACTCGCCGGTGGGGCAGCTCTTGTCCGCCGGGCTCGCTCGGCAGGGCGCGGTGCGGCGGCGCGAAGAGGTGGAGCGCGCCATGGAGGAGAGCCTCATGGCGATCCTGCCGCGGCTCGAGAAGCGCACCCACTACCTCGCGACGTTCGCCAACATGTCGACGCTCGCCGGCCTGCTCGGCACGATCATCGGCCTCATCGACGCGTTCACCGCGGTGTCGAACGCCGATCTCGCCGACAAGGCGGAGCTCCTGTCGGCCAGCATCTCGATCGGCATGAACTGCACGGCGTTCGGCCTAATGGTCGCGATCCCGCTGGTGCTCGTGCACTCGCTGCTGCAGACCAAGACCACCGAGATCGTCGACGGCCTCGAGATGGTGTCGGTGAAGTTCCTGAACGTGGTCGGCGAGCGCGCCACCTACGTGCGGCCGCCCCGCACGCAGGACCAGCCCGCGCCCACGCTGTCGATGCAGCCCGCGCCGAGCCAGGCGTAAGGCCGCGAGATCCCGCACGTCACGTAAGGGAGCAGAACGATGCAGGTCATAGGACGCAGCGCACGCATGGCGCGGCATCACAAGCGGCACGAGACCACCGAGATCAACCTCACGTCGATGATCGACATGATGACGATCCTCGTGTTCTTCCTGCTCGTACACGGCGGCTTCGTGCGGCTCGCGATCCTCGAGCTCAATCTGCCGGCCGCGCAGTCCGAGGCGCGTCCGGAGCCGCCCTCGTTCCAGCTCGAGGTCACCGTGCGCGAGGCCGGCATCGAGGTCGGCGACCGCAACAGCGGCTTGCTCAAGCGCATCGAGAAGACCGACGCGGGCTACGACCTCGTGGCTCTCACCGACTACTTGAAGAGCGTCAAGGAGCAGTTCCCCGAGAAGTCCGACGCCACGCTGCTGCTCGAGCCCGACATCCCGTACGAGTCGCTCGTGGCGGTGATGGACCACATGCGCGTCGCGCAGCGCATCGACACGGCCGAGAGCCGCGTCGTGCGCACCGAGCTGTTCCCGGAAATCTCCGTGGGCGACGCGCCGATCAGCAACTAGAGGGAGAACGACGATGAAATGGATGGGACGAGCCGCGCGCATGCAGCGGCACCACAAGCGCCACAAGGGCGACGCGTCGATCAACCTCGTGTCGATGATCGACATGCTCACCGTGCTCGTGTTCTTCCTGCTCGTGTATTCCACGGAGCAGATCGAGGTGCTGCCGAGCTCGAAGGACGTGCAGTTGCCCGAGTCGATCGCGGAGACGCAGATCCAGCACCAGGCGGTGGTGGTGATCGTGTCGGAGAAGGAAGTGCTGATCGGCGGCAAGTCGGCGGGCACGATCGAGGAGATCCTGGCGAGCGACCTGCCCACTATCCCTAAGCTCCAGGCGGAGCTCGAGGCGGAAGCCGCCGCGATGCTGCGTCAGGACGGGCTCACGGAGGACGAGAAGATCGCCGACCGCAAGGTCACGATCGTCGCCGACCGGGAGCTGCCTTACCGGCTCGTGCGCAAGGTGATGGCCACGTCGACGGCGGCGAGCTACGGCCAACTGTCGCTCGCGGTGTTGCAGAAGGGCTCCGACCTCAAGGTCGCGAGCGTCGCGAGGAACTAGGAGCCCGTATGTCTGCGCAATTGGAATCGCAACTCGAGCCGCAGGCCGAGCCGCAGCGAGCTCCGCAGCTCGAGCCGCTGCAGACGAAGATCGGCGAGGCCCACGACAAGATCGGCGGCCTCGAGGGCCGCTTGCGCGCGATCGACGACGAGCTCGCGAGCTTCGGTGAGCAGCGCGAGCAATATCGGCTGCTCGACGACGTGTGCAACACGCTCGACAAGCTCGCGCAGCAGGGCGTCGCACAGACGTTCTGGGGCGACCGCGCCGATCAGGCCGACGGTCACCTCCGGGAGGTGCGCGAGCGCGTGGCCGCGTTCGGCGAGTCGATTCGCGCCGCCGAGACCCGGCGCAACGCGGTGCTCGAAGAGATCATGCAGGAGCACGAGGTGCTCGCGGTGCTCGAGGGCGACCTCCTCGACATCGAGGAAGAGGAGTATCAGAAGACGCTCGACTGGAACGTCGAGCGCGAGCTCGGCGAGATTCCCGAGGGACCGAAGCTGCCGTGGGAGCGCGGCGGCGACGACGACCAGCGCCTGCGCAAGTCGCTCGCGGCGTGCTTGCTCGCGGCCACGCTCACGGCCTCGCTGCTGCCGCTGGTGCGCCTGCCGATCAACGAGGTCGTGGAGCCGGAGAAGGTGCCGGAGCGCCTCGTGCGGCTCATCGAGCTCGAGCGCAAGCCCACTCCGCCGCCGGTGGCGAAGGAGCCGGAGCAGGCGAAGCCGCCCGAGGAGAAGCCGAAGAAGGAGCCGGAGCAGAAGCTCGCGCAGCAGCCCAAGGAAGAAGCGCCGAAGCCGCCCGAGCCCACACCGGAGCCGCCGAAGCAGCGCGCGGAGAACGCCGGCATTCTCGCGTTCAAGGAGAGCTTCGCGAACATTGCCGAGCGTAAGCCCGCCGCGCGTCTCGGCGCGCAGGCGCGCATCGGCAACAACGCGGCGGCGAGCACCGGCATGCCGCAACGCGCGTTGATCACGAGCAACGCGCAAGGATCGAGCGGCGGCATCAACACGGCCGCGTTCAGCCGCAACCTGGGCGGCGACGGCGGCGGAGGCGGCTCGCTCGACGGCGTGGAGGTGGGCCGCGTGTCCGACACGATCACGGGCGACGGCAGCGGCGGGCGGGCGAACGGCTCGCGCTCCGGTGACGGTGCGCTCGCGGGCCGCACCGACGAGGAGATCCAGATCGTCTTCGACCGCTACAAGGCGGCGCTCTACCGGCTCTACAACCGCGAGCTGCGCAACGATCCGACCCTGCGCGGCCAGATGGTGCTCACGCTCACGATCGAGCCCGACGGCAGCGTGTCGATGTGCCGGCTCGTGTCGAGCGACATGAACGCGCCGGCGCTGGCCGACCAGGTGGTCGAGCGCGTGAAGACGTTCGCGTTCGGCGCCAAGGACGTGGCGGCAGTGACGATCGTCTATCCGATCGACTTCCTGCCGGCGGCATGAGCGAGGTCTTCAACGTGATGAGAGGAGAGCGAAGCTCGCCCAGCAGCTGATACGACAACCGCGGGTGCGCACGAGCGCCTCGCGGCGATTTCGACAAAGGCAAAGCCGCCGAAA
>DASUFK010000039.1:0-7604 GCA_036274615.1 Gammaproteobacteria bacterium
CCCGCTGTCGCGCGACGACCTCGTCGAGTGCGCCGCGCTGCTCGACAGCATCCGCCGCGGCGAGCTCGACGCGATCAAGCCGCGGCCGCAGCCGCTCGACGTGCTCGCGCAGCAGATCGTGGCCGAGGTCGGCATGCAGGAGTGGAAGGTCGACGATCTGTACGCCCGCTTCACGCGCGCGGCCGTGTATCGCAACCTGCCGCGCGACACGTTCGTGGCCGTCGCGCGCATGCTCGCCGACGGCTTCACCACGCACCGCGGCCGGCGCAGCGCGCACCTGCACTACGATCGCGTCAACGACGTGCTGCGCGGCCGGCGCGGCGCGCGGCTCACGGCGATCACGAACGGCGGCGCGATCCCGGACCAGTTCGACTACGACGTCGTGCTCACGCCGAGCGAGCAGAAGGTCGGCACGCTCAACGAGGACTTCGCGTTCGAGAGCATGCCGGGCGACGTGTTCCAGCTCGGCAACACGCAGTACCGCATCCAGAAGATCGAACAGGGCAAGGTCTACGTCGCGGACGCACAGGGCGCGCCACCCACGATCCCGTTCTGGCTCGGCGAGGGGCTCGGGCGCACCGACGAGCTGTCGGCGTCCGTCGGCCGGCTCAACGACACGCTCGCGGACCTGGTCGACGATGGCGGCCCGCAGGCGGCCGTCGACTGGCTCGCGGCCGAGCTCGGCCTCGCGCAGTCGGCCGCCGAGCAGATCGTGGAGTATCTCGGCGCCGCCAAGGCCGCGCTCGGTGCGCTGCCGAGCGGCAAGCGGATCATCTTCGAGCGGTTCTTCGACGAGACCGGCGACACGCACCTCGTGATCCACTCGCCGTTCGGCTCGCGGCTGAACCGCGCCTGGGGCCTGGCGCTGCGCAAGCGCTTCTGTCGCCGCTTCAACTTCGAGCTCCAGGCGGCCGCGCTCGAGGACTCGATCGTGATCTCGCTCGGCGCGGTGCACAGCTTCCCGCTCGACGAGGTGGCGCGTTATCTCACGAGCGGCACCGTGCGCGACGTGCTCACGCAGGCGGTCCTCGACGCGCCGATCTTCGGCGCGTATTGGCGCTGGAACGCCACCGTGGCGCTCGCCGTGCGCCGCTTCAGCAACGGCAGGAAGGCGCCGGCGCAGTTCCAGCGCAACGACGCCGAGGACTTGCTGTCCACGGTGTTCCCGGACCAGCTCGCGTGCGCCGAGAACCTGCAGGGCGGCCACCGCGAGATTCCGGATCATCCGCTCGTCACGCAAACGCTCTCCGACTGCATCACGCAGGCGATGGACGTGGACGGCTGCGCCGCGCTGCTCGCGCGCATCGAGAGCGGCGAGGTCGAGGTGCTGTGCCGCGAGCTCACGAGCCCGTCGCCGCTCGCGCAGGAAATACTCGGCGCGAAGCCGTACGCGTTCCTCGACGACGCGCCCGCCGAGGAGCGCCGCACGCTCGCCGTGCAGACGCGCCGCTTCATGACGCCGGAGCAGGCCGCCGAGCTCGGCAAGCTCGACACCGAAGCGATCGAGCGGGTGCGCTACGAGGCCTGGCCGCAGGCGCGCAACGCCGACGAGCTCTACGACGCGCTCGTCACCGTGGGCTTCGTCACGGCCGAGGAGGGCGCGCGCGACTGGAAGCCGCTGATGGCGGAGCTCGAGACCGACGGCCGCGCCACGCGTGTCGCGAAGTCCGGCGGCGGCGAGCTGTGGGTGGGCGCCGAGCGGCTGGCCGAGGTCACGCTCGCGCTGCCGAAGGCGGTGGTCGCGCGCCCGCTTGCGGCGCTCGACGGCGCGGTCACCGACGCGGACGCCGCGCTCCGCGAGCTCGTGCGGAGCCGGCTCGAGGCGCTCGGCCCGGTCACGGCCGAGACGCTCGCGCGGCCGTTCGGTCTCTCGGCGCTCGACGTGCTGCCGGCGCTTGCGGCGCTCGAGCAGCAGGGCACGGCGATGCGCGGTAATTTCACCGGAGCGGCGGCGGCCCGGTGTCAGACACCTGCGGTGTCAGACACTTGGACTGCCCACGAGTGTCTGACACCGCAGGTGTCTGACACCAGGCAGCTCGACACCACGCAGGTCGTGCCGGCCGCACCCGGCGACGAATGGTGCGAGCGGCGGCTGCTCGCTCGCATCCATCGCTACACGCTCAAGCGGTTGCGCAGCGAGATCGAGCCGGCCACGCTGGCCGACTATCAGCGGTTCCTGTTTCACTGGCAGGGCCTCGGCAAGCAGCGGCGCGAAGGGCGCGAGGCGCTGTCGGCCGTGCTCGGCGAGCTGCAAGGGCTCGCGCTGCCGGCCGCGGTTTGGGAGCGCGAGGTGCTGCCGGCACGGCTCGCGGACTACGGTCCGTCGCTGCTCGACCAGCTGTGCAGCGCCGGCGAGCTCGTCTGGTGGCGGCCGCGGCCGAGCGGCGCCGCCGCGCCGGGCCGCGCGAGCACGGTGGCCACGTCGCCGATCGCGATCGTGCCGCGCGCGGCGTCGCCGCTCTGGCGCACGCTCGCCGTCGCGCCCGCCACCGAGGGCATTTCCGGCGCGGCCGAGCGCGTGCTGCAGGCGCTGCGCGACCGCGGCGCGCTGTTCTTCCTCGAGCTCGTGCAGCGCAGCGGGTTGTTGCGCGTGCAGGTGGAGGAGGCGCTCGGCGAGCTGGTCGCGCGCGGGCTCGTGACGTCGGATTCGTTTCACGGGCTGCGCGCGCTGCTCACGCCGCAGAGCCGGCGCCGCGGCTTCGGCGCCCGTACGATGCGCGGCGGCACCACGTTCGACTCGGCCGGGCGATGGGCGCTGATCGAGCCGCCGGATACCGCGCCGGCGGCGCGCGCCGAGGCCATCGAGCAGGCCGCCAAGGCCTTGCTGCGGCGCTACGGCGTGATGTGCCGCAAGCTCCTGTCGCGCGAGCCGCTCGCGCCGAGCTGGCGCGAGCTGCTGCCGATCTATCGCAGCGCCGAGGCGCGCGGCGAGATCCGCGGCGGCCGGTTCGTGGAGCCGCTCGGCGGCGAGCAGTTCGCGCTGATCGAGGCGGTGGAGGAGCTGCGGCGCTTGCGGCGCCATCGCGAAGGCGACGAATGGGTGGCGCTGGCCGCGGCGGACCCGCTGAATCTTTCGAACGTGCTCGACGAGGGTCAGCGGCCGGCCACCGTGGGCAACCGCCGTCTGGTGTTCCGCAACGGCGAGGCGGTGGCCGCCCAGACGCCCGCCGGCGTCGCCTGGCTCGTGCCGCTCGATCCGCCGGCCCAGCGTCAAGCCGCCGGGCTGCTCGCGCCCCCGGAACGCGCGGATCCTTTGCACCGTCAGCGCGGCTCCTGGCGGCGCTGAACGGCCGCGGAGCC
Source organism: Gammaproteobacteria bacterium (assembly GCA_036274615.1). Classification (GTDB taxonomy): domain Bacteria; phylum Pseudomonadota; class Gammaproteobacteria; order Steroidobacterales; family Rariloculaceae; genus FEN-1219. Next base: position 3,301 of record DASUFK010000039.1, read on the forward strand.
CTCAAGAGTTATCAAGTATTCGCGTTGGCCCCGCGGGCATATACTCGCCTGCCCTTTTTCTGCTTCTAAACGCTTCTCGAGGGGAAACAACCATGAAATTGCATGCACTGGTGCTCGCGCCCGTGTTGGCGCTGGCGTCTGGCGTCGTGATGGCGCAAGGCGGCGGCGGAGGCGGCGGCGGTCCGCCGTCGTTCGACGCGATCGACAAGGACAAAAACGGCTCGCTGTCTCTGGCGGAAGTTACCGAGTGGGTCAAGGGCCGACCGGCCGGCCCGAACGGCGCGCCGGATCCGGCGCAGATCCTGGGCCGCTGGGATGCCGACAAGAACGGCTCGGTGTCGAAGGCCGAGTTCGACAACCGGCCGCGCGGCGGCGGCGGACCTCCGGGCGGTGGCGGCGGCGGTCCGCCCCCGGCTCGTTGATTCGCAGCCGGTCGGATCGTTAGTCTTGGGCTCGGCCGTCTTCGGACGGCCGAGCTCTTTTCGGAACGGCTCTTTTCGGCACTCAATGAATGAACGGCGGCGGCTGCGCCGTGGGGGGAATCATGCGGCTCGTTAATTTCTGGCGCCTCGCGCTCGGCGCCGTCACGCTCGCTTCGTCCTTCGCGGTGCACGCGCAGAACGCCGCGCCTGCGGCGGTGCGCTCGCCGCGCATCTACGTGCTCGACGGCGGCATCCTCGCGTCCGACGTGCGCCGCTATGATCTCACGCCGGAGCAGGTGCAAGAGACGGCGCTCGGGGTGGCCGCCTTCCTGGTCGTGCACCCGCGCGGCGTGCTGCTCTGGGACACCGGTGCGGTGCCCGACAAGGAGCGCGCGGGCGAGGCCGCCGGCGCCAACCACCATCTCGTGCTCGCCGACGGCCAGAACCGCGACGTCACGCTCGCGGCGCCGCTGCTGTCGCAGCTCGCGGCGGCCGGGTACAAGCCGTCCGACGTCACCTATCTCGCGCTGTCGCACTACCACTGGGATCACACGGCGGACGCCAACGAGTTCGCCGGCGCCACCTGGCTCGCGCGCAAGGTCGAGCGCGACTTCATGTTCGACGAGAAGTCCACGGGGCCGATTCGCCCGGCCACTTACTCGGCCCTGCGCAACGCGCGCACTCAGATCCTCACCGACGCCGAGCACGACGTGTTCGGCGACGGCACGGTGATCATGAAGCTCGCGCCCGGTCACACGCCGGGCCACCAGGTGCTTTACGTGAAGCTCGCGAACACGGGTGGCGTGCTGCTCACGGGCGATCTCTACCACTACCCTGAGGAAAAAGCGCTCGGCAAGCTGCCAAACTTCGAGGTCAACGCGGACGAGACGCGCGCGGCGCGTACCGACGTCGACAAGTTCATCGAGCGCACCGGCGCGAAGCTGTGGATCCAGCACGACCTCGTCGCGCACCGCAAGCTCAAGAAGGCCCCCGACTTCTACGACTGACCTCGAAAATAGGGACATGCTGATTTTTCGAGCGATGGAGCTGCGGCCTGCGGCTAGCCCTCGCGAAAAATCAGCATGTCCCAATTGTCGGCGGTGACGTGGGGCGCGTCGCGGCTCGCCGAAAAAGCAGCATGTCCCTGTTTTCTTTTCCGCGGGCGCGTCTGCGTTCGCCGACAGGTTGGCTCGCGCTCGATCGTCGGTGACAATGCCGATCCGCTTTACAACCCTCGGCCCGCGTGCCTCTGGATCCCGCGTGGTTCCTTAGTGGCACGAAGCTTGCTCGCTCGTTGCCGACGCGCACGGACCGCGCGTCGCTACAGGGAAGTGATCGATGTCCTACACAACGCGTTTCGCAGACTGCCTCCACAACAGCAAGACGAAGGCGCTCGATCTGCTCGCCTGGCGGCCCCGCACACCCAGCTTCTGGACGCTCCAGGGGACGCGCGCTCCGGCCGGCAACGCGTCGCCGCGCGACGCTCGCACCCGCACGGCCCGCACCTGGTTGCCGCGTCGTCCCGACGAAGCACGCGGCTGACGCCGCGGCCCCGGTATTTCGAGACGATTCCGCGACCGGGTTCGCGCTCCGCCGCATAGCGCCGAGTACAATGCGCGGCTTCGGCTCTCGGAGAACCGCGTGAAGATCGCCGTTTTGTTCGGTGGCGACAGCATGGAGCGCGACGTTTCGATCGCGAGCGCGTCGCAAGTAGTCGGCGCGCTCCGGCAGCTCGGGCACGAGGTGATTTCGGTGGACTCGGGCCGCGGCCAGCTCACCGCCGCCGACGAGAAGCGGCTCTTCACCGGACGCATCGACAAGCTGCCGCCCGACAAGGCGTCGGTCACGAACCTTCCCACGGTCATCTCCACGCCCGATCTCGCCAACGTCGACGTGGTGTTCCTCGCGCTGCACGGCGGCAGCGGCGAAGACGGCACCGTGCAGGCGCTGCTCGACCTGGCCGGCATTCCGTACACGGGCAGCGGCAAGCTCGCGAGCGCGCTCGGCTGGGACAAGGACGTGGCCAAGCGGCTGTTCCTAGCGGCCGGCGTGCCCACGCCCGAGTGGCTGATGGCACCGGCGTCGCCCGACGCCGTGCGGGAGCGCATCGGCTTTCCGCTGATCGTGAAGCCGAACGGCCAGGGTTCCACCGTCGGGCTCACGCTCGTGAAGCGCGCCGAGGATCTCGCGGCCGCCGTGGAGCGAGCGGCCGCGTTCGATAGCGAGGTCATGATCGAGCGCTTCATTCCGGGTCGCGAGCTCACGGTGGGCATCCTCGACGACCAAACGCTCGCCGTGGGCGAGATCATTCCCGCCACCGGCCCGATCTTCGACTACGCGGCGAAGTATCAGCCGGACGGCGCGAAGGAGATCTTCCCGGCGGATCTCACGCCCGAGCAGACCGCGCGCGCACAGGAGCTTGCGCTGCGCGTGCACCGCGCGCTCAAGCTCGAGAGCTACAGCCGGGTGGACTTCCGCATGGATCCCGACGGCGGGATCTGGTGCCTCGAGGTGAACACGCTGCCCGGCCTCACGGCTGCGAGCCTGCTGCCGCGCGCGGCGGCCGCCGTCGGCATCGGTTTCCCGGAGCTCTGCGACAGGATCTGCCGCGGCGCGCTCGCGAAGTCGAAGCGCTAACGGCGCTCAGCGCGCCGGCGATCGCCATACGCCGATTGCGAACAGCACCCACGCCACCATGAAGGCCACGCCGCCGTAGGGCGCCGCGGCCACGATGCCGCCCGGCGCGCCGAGGCTGCGCGCGTAGATGCTGCCGCAGAAGAGCACCGTGCCCACGACCATGAGCCATGCGGCGATCCGGATCAGCCGGCTGGCGCCCACGCGCGAGCCGACGAGGGCGATGGCGATCAAACCGAGCCCGTGGAAGAACTGAAAATCGACGGCCGAATCGAAGCTGCGCAAGCCGCGCTCGTCGAGCGCGAGCACGTGGGCGCCGAGCGCGCCCGCGATCGTCGCGCAGAGCAGCGACACGCCCGCGAGCGACAGCAGCAGCTTGGCCTCGCGCGGAATCGGGTCCTGCATCCGCGGAGGATGAAGCGCCCGCCGTCACGCCGCAAGCGAAAAATAGGGACATGCTGACTTTTCGCGCGTGCGCTAGCCGCAGACCCGTGGCCACGTCGCGCGCGGAAAATCAGCTTGTCCCTATTTTCGCTAACGGGTGAGGACGACGTGCATGGCGTGGCTCGAGGCAGCGTGCTCCGTGCACCGGTACCCGAGCTTCACGAGGTCGATGCCGGCGAGCAGGTTCTCGCCCGCGCCGAGCAGCGCGGGCGCGATCGCGAGGTGGATCACGTCCACGAGCCCCGCGCCGAGGTACTGGCGGATCGTGGCCGCGCCGCCGCCGATTCGGATGTCCTTGCCGCCGGCGGCGGCCTTTGCGCGGTCGAGCGCCGCGTGGATGCCGTCGGTGACGAAGTGGAAGGTGGTTCCGCCCTCCATCGTGAGCGGCGCGCGGGCATGGTGGGTGAGCACGAACACCGGCACGTGGTACGGCGGATTGTCGCCCCACCATCCTTTCCAGCCGTCGTCCGGCCAAGGGCCCCGCGATGGAGCGAACATGTTGCGGCCCAGGATCCAGGCGCCGAGGTTCTCCATCGCGCGGGCGGCGTAGGCGTCGTCGGCGTCCTCGCGAGGAGCCTTGCCGTCGGGCGCCGCGTCGCCAACCATCGCCCGGAACGTGCGCGTGCCGAGGATCCACTCGTGCAGCGCCATCCCGCCGGCGCCCAAGGGATCGTCGATGCTCTGGCCCGCGCCGGCACCGTAACCGTCGATGGAGACACTGAACGCGTTGACTCGAAGCTTCGGCATCGGCTCCCTCCTTGCACGAGAAGCAAACCTTGGTAGGCTCGCGCCATGATTAGAACA
>DASUFK010000040.1:0-11495 GCA_036274615.1 Gammaproteobacteria bacterium
GCACTCTCCGGGTTCTCGTCATCGCCGCCGCGACAACGTGCGCGTCCGGCGCGGCGCTCGCGCAAACCCCACCCGGCTTCCCGGCCGACCCCGAGCGAAGCCTCCTCGAGCGGATCGATCTCTTGCGGCGCGAGGAAGGCACCACCGCCGAGGAGCTCATCGACCCGTTGCGCGCCCTGGCGCTCCAATATCAGGAGTCCGGCGATCACGCGTTGGCGGTGGTCGCGCTCCAAGAAGCAAGACAGGTGATGCGGGTCAACTACGGCCTGTCTTCCGATTCCGTCGACGACGCGCTGCTGCTGCACCAGCAGATCCGCAGCGAAAGGGCGCTCGGCCACGCCGAGCGCGTATGGGATCTCCAGCAGGATCTTGTCGGGATCGCGAGGCAGCATCTCGACGACCGGCGGATGCTGCCGGTCTTTCTCGATCTCATCGACGACCGCACGGACGTCCTTGCAGAATTTCGCAACACAAACTTCGTGGACTTGCCCGCGGGCCTCTTTGTGCCGTGCGAACCGTCACGGGCCACCGGCGACACGCGCGACCCGCGGCTCGCCGCGTTGGACGCGCGCGCCTGCCCCTTCGGCAGCTACCGGACGGTGGTCGCGAAGCTCAACTTCGACATCTTGATGCACTACGCGGAGGCCATCGAGGTGCTCGTGAAGAACGGCGACTTCGCGAGCCCGGAGCTCCGCACCCTCGAGCGACAGGCCATGCGTCTTCCGTTCGCGGGGTTCAACAGGTGCTCGGGCGGCACGCTCGACTTCTTCATCAAACAGGACCTCGTCGGCGGCTGCCTCGAGCCTCTCGTCCGCGGCTACTTTGGCGGCTACATCGCGAACGTGGGCGGCCGTGCGAGCCTTCTGCGCTTGGTCTACTACGAGTTCCGCAGCGGCGCGCCGGCTGCCGACCGCGCGAACGCGATCGCCGAGCTCGCGGACTGGTACGTTCGAGCCGAGCATCTGAATCCGCGCAGCAAGTTCAGCCCCGCCGACGAGGTGGCGGCCGCGGGGTACAAGCGCGCGCTTGCCGAGCTCTTGTCGAGCAACGACGGGCCGGCGTCGATCGCGCGGATCTTTTCGCCCGAGCTGCCGATCACACTACCGGTCTACGAGCCGAACCCGTTGGCGTCGGTGAAATCTTCGCGCTACATCGAGGTAGGTTTCGCGATCACCGACCACGGCAGCGCCGAGAAGATCGAGATCTTGTCCAGGAGCGCGAGCGTGGCGCGCGCGGACGAGAAGCAGCTCGTACGCCTGATCGAGTCGGCGAGCTTCCGGCCGCGCGCGATCGACGGCGAGCTCGCCGCGTCCGCGCCCGTGGTGGTGCGCTACTACCTGCCCGAGGGAGCGGGTTCTGACATCGTGAGCGCGCGCTGATCGCACGCTACGTCGATGATCACGAGCACTCTCCGGGTTCTCGTCATCGCCGCCGCGACAACGTGCGCGTCCGGCGCGGCGCTCGCGCAAACTCCACCCGGCTTCCCGGCCGACCCCGAGCAACGTCTCCTCGAGCAGATCGATCTGCTGCGGCGCGAGGAGGGCGCCACGGCGGAGGAGCTCATCGAGCCGCTGCGAGCCTTGGCGCTCCAGTATCAAGAGGCCGGCGATCACGCGCTGGCGCTGGTCGCGCTGCAAGAAGCCCGACAAGTCATGCGCGTCAACCGCGGCTTGTCCTCCGCTTCCATCGACGATGCCCTGCTGCTGCACCAGCAGATCCTCAGCGAAAAAGCGCTCGGCCATAACGAGCGCGTGTGGAACCTCCAGCAGGACCTGGTGCCGATCGCGAGGAAACATCTCGACGATTTGCGGATGCTGCCCGTCCTGCTCGAGATCGTCGGCGACCGTAAGGAGGTTCTCAACGAGTACAGCACCACCGATTTCGTGAAGTTGCCGCCTGGAGTGTTTGTCCCTTGCGTGCCGGGGCCCGAGGGCATTCGTAACGGGCGAGTCGTGGCGTTGGACGCCCGCAATTGCCCGTTCGGCAGTCGGCGGACCGTCCTCGCCCGCATGAAAGCGGAGATTCGCACGCACAATGCCGAAGCGATCGAGGTCATCCTCAGGCATCGCGACTACGCTAGCGCGGAGCTCCGGGATCTCGAGCGACAATCTCTCGAGCTCAGTCCCGCCGGAGCGTACTTCGGCTGCTCGACGGGACCCATCGACCGGTTTCTCGAGTCGGAGCTCGTCGGCAGCTGCATGGATCCGCTCGTCGCCGGGGTGGGCGGCTGGATCAGCCTCATGCGCTTGGTGTTCTATGAGGTGCGTAGTGGCGCGCCGGCCGTCGCACGCGCGAACGCCTTCGCGGAGCTCGCGGATTGGTATTTGCAGATCGCGTACGCCGACTCGCGCCGGCATATCGACACCCAAATCGACGATCTGGCGCGCACGCTCTACGAGCGGGCCCTCGAGCAGGGCGTGGAGTCCATAGCGCCGATCTTTGCGCCCGAGCTGCCCGTGACGCTGCCGGCATACCTGCCGAACCCGCTCGCGTCCACCGAGTCGCCGCGCCACATCGACGTCGCATTCGGGATCACCCGTTACGGCGTGCCCGAACGAATCGAGATCGTGGGCCGGAGCGAGACCGCGACGCGCACCGAAGAAGCCAACTTGCTCCGCGCCATCAAACACGCGACCTTTCGACCGCGGACGGTGGGCGGCGAGCTGGCCGAAGTGGCGCCCGTCGTGGTTCGCTACTATTTGTCTGCGGCCCCGCCGTCTTTCTCGAATCCGCCGACCAGTCCCGTGAGCACGCGCTGAGTACCCGCGACGCCCGCGCGCCGCTGCCGTACACTTCAGGCCCGATCTGGAAGAACGAGAAGCTGGAATGCGGCGTGCGTTCGACGTGTTGATGCGCCTGGTGAGCAGCCTGATCGGCCTGTTGATGGTGGCGATGGGCAGCATCTGGATGATGCAGGGTCTCGGCGTGGGGCCCGACGCGATCATGCAGGGCTTCATGGTCAACGACGTCCGTTGGACATACTTCGGCGCGATTCTCGCGTTGGTCGGCGTGGCGCAAATCGTCTGGACCAACGCGCGCCGCCCCGGCTAGCTTCGCGAGCACGATGGCCCTCACGCTTCACCGTCATGCCGACGCGCGCGCGTTCCTCGAGCGCGCGGAGAGCTGGCTGCTCGAGGAAGAAATCGAGCGCGCCGTCCCGCTCGAGACCGCGCGCCAGGCGCGCGTCGACGCTTCGCGGTACGAGCAGCCGCTCTACTGGGCCACGCTCGAGGACGACGGCCGCATCGTCGGCTGCGCCTTTCGCACGCCGCCCTTTCACGCGAGCATCACGCGGATGCCGCCGGCCGCGATCCCGCTGCTGCTCGAGAGCTTGAAGGAGACCTACGTCGTGATGACCGGCGTGAGCGGCCCGGAGCCCACGGCCAGCGCGCTCGCGCGGGTGAGCTTCGCGGATCGCTGGCGGGTGGAGTCGCGGCACTGGCTCTGGTCGCTCGCGGCCGTGGACCCGCCCGACTCGCCGGCGGGCAGCGTACGGCTCGCGACGACGGCGGACCTGAGCGTCGTGCGCGAGTGGGGCGCTCGCGACCCCGAGCAGATGCCGTTCGACGAGGCGTTCTGCGCCGCCTCGATCCGCGCGCAACGGCTCTTCTTCTTCGACGACGGCGCGCCGCGCTGCCTGGCCGGCGTGCTCCGCAGCACCGAGAAGTCGGCCGCGCTCGGCATCGTGTACACGCCGCCGGAGCTCCGCGGCAAGGGTTACGCCACCGCCACCGTGGCGGGGTGGAGCCGGCAAGTGCTCGAGAGCGGCAAGCGCTGCTTCTTCTATACCGACGCGTCGCGCGGCGCCACCACGGCGATCTGCCGCAAGCTCGGCCACGAGCTCGTGCACGAGGCGGTGGACATCGAGTTTCGCTGAATCCGGGCGGCGCTGCTAATGCGACGCCGCCCGCTCGGCGCCGAGCCCGGTGTTCGCGCGCACGCTGAGCTCCGTGAACTTCTGCTCCGCGCGCGGCTCGCGCGTGAGCAACGTGCCGAGCACCGCGCCCAGGAATCCCAGCGGGATGCTCACGATCCCCGGATTTTCGAGCGGAAAGATCGCGCCGCCCTTCATGATGCTCGGCGACAGCGCGATCAGCACCAGCGACGACACGAGCCCGGTGGCGAGCCCGCACACCGCGCCCGCCGTGTTGAACCGGCGCCAGAAGAGTGACAGCACGATCACGGGCAGATTGGCGGACGCCGCCACCGCGAACGCGAGCGCCACGAGGAACGCCACGTTCGCCGTGGGCCCGAGCACGATCGCGATCAGGATCGAGATCGCGCCCACGAAGAACGCGGTGACGCGCGCCACGCGCACCTCCTCGCCCTCGCGCCGCTCGCGGCCGTGGTGCAGCACGTTGGTCCAGAAGTCGTGCGCGAACGAAGTCGACGCCGAGATCGTGAGCCCCGCGACCACCGCGAGAATCGTGGCGAACGCGATCGCCGAGATGAACGCGAAGAACAGATCCCCGGCGAGCGCGCGGGCGAGCAGCGGCGCGCTCATGTTGGTGCCGCCGTTGGCGGCGATGAAGTCGCGGCCCACGATGGTGGCGGCGCCGAAGCCCAGAAACGTGGTGAGAATGTAGAAGCCGCCGATGATCAGCATCGCCCACACCACGCTGTTACGCGCCGTGCGCGCGTCCGGAACGGTGTAGAAGCGCACGAGGATGTGCGGCAGCCCCGCCGTGCCGAAGATCAGCGCCATGCCGAGCGACACGAGGTCGAGCGCGCCGTACGGCGGCGTGTAGCGCAGCCCGGGGGTCATGAAGTCCTGCGTGACGCGCGCGCCTTGTGCGTTGGTGTAGGTCACCTGGCCGATCGCGTCGAAGAAGGCGCCGAGGCTGAAGCCGTAGTGCGCCAGCACGAGAATGCTGAGCAGGATCGTGCCGGCGATCAGCAGGATCGCTTTCACGATCTGCACCCAGGTGGTGGCCAGCATGCCGCCGAACACCACGTACACGATCATCAGCACGCCGATGCCCGTGACCGCCGTCTGATACGAGATGCCGGTGTCCTTGAGCAGCAGCGACACGAGCGCGCCCGCGCCGACCATCTGCGCGATCATGTAGAAGGTGCTCACCGTGATCGTCGACAGCGCGCCCATCGCGCGCACCGGGCGTGGGCTCAGGCGATAGGCGAGCACGTCCGCCATCGTGTACTTGCCCGCGTTGCGCAGCGGCTCGGCCACGAGCAGTAGCACGGTGAGATAGGCCACGAGCCAGCCTACGGAGTACATGAAGCCGTCGTAGCCCTGGAACGCGATGATGCCGGCTATCCCTAAGAACGACGCCGCGCTCATGTAGTCGCCGGCCACCGCTATGCCGTTCTGCCACGCCTTGAGCGAGCGTCCGGCCGCGAAGAATTGGCTCGAGCCCGAGCTGCGGCGCGCGGCCCACCACGTGATCCAGAGGGTGATCGCGATGAACCCCAAGAACATGAGCAGCGCGTGCGACATCAGCGCGGCTCCTTGGCGATCACGGCCGCGGCGAGCTTGTCGAAACGGCCGGCGGCGCGGACGTACAGCCAGGCCAGGGCCCACGCCACGAAGAACTGCGACAGCGCGAACAGATACGCCACGTTCACGACGCCGAACACCTTCTTCGCCATGAGTGCGGGCGCATAGCCCACGAGCAGCGGCAGGGCGAAGTAGTAGACGATGAAGAACACGGTGGCCGGGACGATGAACCGTGCTTTCGCCCGAAGCAGCGTCTTGAACTCCGCGGTGGCGGCGAGCCGCTCCCAGTCGTGTCGCGATTCGTTTTGCATGTTGTCGTACGACTCGAGCGTCGAAAGCCCCGTGTATGGTACGCATACGTTGGGCGCGGACAAGCAGCGTGTTGTCCCGAATGCGTTGACCGCGGCGGCGCACATGGTCATCATCCGGCCGCGGGCAGCCACACGAGCGACGCAGGACCCCCTCGATGCCGTTCTCGCCAGGAACCCGCTTCGGTTCTTACGAAGTTGCCGCACTGATCGGAGTCGGCGGCATGGGTGAGGTCTATCGCGCGGCCGACACCAAGCTCAAACGCGGCGTCGCGATCAAGGTTCTGCCGCCGTCGTTTGCCTCCGACGCCGACTGGCTCGCGCGCTTTCAGCGCGAAGCCGAGACGCTCGCAGCGCTCAACCACCAGAACATCGCGCACGTCTACGGCCTCGAACGCGTCGACGGAACGATGGGCCTCGTGATGGAGCTCGTCGATGGCCCCACAATCGCGGACCGCATCGCGCAGGGCAGGATCCCGCTCGCTGAGTCGCTGTCGATCGCGGCGCAAATCGCGGACGCTCTCGACGCCGCGCACGAGCGCGGAATCGTGCATCGCGACCTCAAGCCCGCGAACATCAAGCTGCGTGCCGACGGTGCCGTCAAGGTGCTCGACTTCGGCATCGCGAAGTTGCTCGCGCCGGCGCCGGCAACGAGCGGACCGCAGCCCACGCAGGTCGCGAACACACCGACCATGACCCAGCTCGGCATGATCCTCGGCACCGCTGCTTACATGAGCCCCGAACAGGCGCGCGGCAAGCCCGTCGACAAGCGCACGGACGTCTGGGCGTTCGGCTGCGTGCTCTACGAGATGTTGACAGGCAAAGCCGCGTTTGGCGGCGAGGACGTCACCGAGACGATTGGCCGCGTGCTCGAGCGCGAGGCCGACATGCGCGCGCTGCCGGCGGACGTTCCGTCCGCGGTGCGCCAGACCCTCGCGGTGTGCCTACAGAAGGACGCGAAGAAGCGCGTGCGCGACATCGGCGACGTGAAGCTCGCGCTCGCCGGCGCATTCGAGCCGCGCGTTGGGGGCGCGTCCCGAGCCGCCGCGGAGCCGCGGGGATGGCGGCGAGCGGCGCTGCCGGCGGCAACCTTCGCGGGGGGCGCCGCGGCAGTTGTGTTGGCGGCCTGGCAGTGGTGGGCGGTGCCCCAGGCGCCGGTCGTCACGCGGTTGTCGATCCCGATCGTCGTGGCGGACAACCCGCCCGTCGTCGGCATTTCTCGGGACGGTGCCCGGCTGGCCTATTGGCCCGGCGACTCGCCGTCGATTCAGGTGCGCGACCTCGGTGCGTTCACGCCGCGTGCGTTGCTGAACGCCGTGCCGGCCGACGTCAACACCGGAGTCGGCGGTCACTGCTTCTCCCCGGACGGCGCGTGGATCGCGTTCAGCGCCGACGGCGGCCGTGCCATCAAGAAAGCCTCGCTCGCGGGAGGCGCTGCGATCCCGCTCGCGCAAGGCATCAACGGGGTGGAGCTCTGCGATTGGGCGGACGACGGCAACGTCTACTTCGACAGCAATGCAGGCATCATGCGCGTGCCGGCTCTCACCGGACGAGCGGAGGTAGTCTTGGCCACGCAACCGGAGCGTGGTGAGGCGTTCCTGAAGGGACCGCAGCTGTTGCCAGGCGGCAAGAGCCTGCTGCTCAACGCGGTGACGGGCACCGGGTCGCGAGTCGAGGTGCTGGATCTCGCGACCGGAAGCCGCAAGACGGTGCTCGAGGGTGTCGGCGCCGTCTATTTTTCGTCGCGCGGCCGCGGCGGTTACCTGCTGTATGGGTTGAACGGATCGCTGTTTGCGGCACCCTTCGATCTCGCTCGCTTCGAGAAGGGCGAGCCGCGACTGGTCGCCGACGACTTCGCAGGTCTCCGGAGCCTGACCAGCGCCGCGGTATCCCGGTCCGGAACGCTGGCCTACGTTTCGGGTCGTGAGCTGGCCGGCATTGCGGGTCGAGGCGAGCTCATCGAGATGGATCGGGCGGGAACGACGAGCGTCCTTCCCGTGGCGCCGCGAAACTACGTGAACGTCGAGCTCGCGCCGGACGGGAAGCGCGCCGCGTTCGCGGTCGTCGCCTCGGGACCTCCGCTGCTGTCGGATCTTTGGACTTACGACTTGAGCGGCGATCAGCCGGTGCCCGCTACGTTCGGCGGAGTGAACTACGGAGGCCTCTGGACGGCCGACGGCCGCGCGCTGATCGGTGCGCACCTGGACAGCTCGAACCCCGGTGCGCCGCTCCAGATCCAATCGGTGCCTGCCGACAACAGCGCGCCACCGACCGATCTCGGCGTCCGCGACGGCGACTGGCGGCGCGGGACCGTCGGCCCGAGCTCGCTGTCGCCCGACGGCAAAACCCTGTTGATCATGAACGATGCCGGCTCGAACACCGACATTCTTGCGGTCGACCTCGGCGCGGCCTCCGGCTCCGCGCCCGGCGCAGAGCCTCGCCCCTTCGTCGTGACGGGGTTTAGCGAGACCGGCCCCGCGTTCTCGCCCGACGGGCGGCTCGTTGCGTACACGTCAAACAAGTCCGGAACGCGCGAAATCTACGTGCAGCCTTACCCGGGACCCGGCGGACAGTGGCAGGTGTCGCTCGGCGGTGGCAGGAGCCCGCGCTGGAATCCGAACGGCCGCGAGCTCTTCTACTTGAACGGCGACAAGCTCATGGCCGCCGAGGTCGAAACGTCGCCCGTGTTTCGGGTGCTGGAGCGGCGCGCGCTGTTCACTGTGCCGCGGCTTGTCGCCGGACGTGGCATTCCGTACGCGGTCTTTCCGGACGGCCAAGGGTTCCTGATGCTGCGCGCCGATAGCCCGCAAACGGCAGAGCTGAAGGTGGTCGTGAACTGGCTCGACGAGTTCGAGCGCGGCGCCGGGTACTGAGCTGCGCCGCTCACCTCCGCCAACGCTTTGATCTCGCCTGCAGTGACTTCGTAGGTTGCCGTGACGAAGCGCCGGCCCGCAGTGAAATCCTCGAGATAGAGCTCGGGAACCTGCGGGTCGTGGACCCAGGGGATCGGATCGCTCGCGGGAAAGGTCTCGTCGAGCTCCTCGTCGAGGAGCGCGTCGTCGTGGCTCTTGGCGTCGGGTCTCGCGTCCGTCGGTGGCGTAGTCATCGCGTCAGTGCAGCAGCGAGCTGCGCGCGGCGCCGCGCAGCATCGCCTGCACCTCGCCGTCGTCGTAGCGGAAGGTTCGATTGCAGAACTCGCAGGTGAGCTCCACCTGGCCCTGCTCGGCGAGCAGGCTCTTGCACTCGTCCTCGCCGAGCATCCGCACGACGCCCGCGAGGCGTTCCGGCGTGCAGCGGCAGTCGTGGGCCACCGCCTTCGGCGAGAACAGCCGGATCGCGTGGCCGGCGAACAGCTTCGGCAGCAGCCGATCGGCCGCGAGCTCCGTGAGCTCGGCGGTGGAAACGGTGTCCGCGCAGGCGGCGACGTCGTTGAAGATCGCGCTTGCGTCGTCCTCCCGATGCCCCGGCAACACCTGGATCAGAAGGCCGGCCACCTGCCTGTCGCTGCTCTTCAAGATCAGCCGCGTGGGGAGCTGCTCCGACTGCTTGAAATAGGCCTCGAGGCAGCCGTCGAGCTTCGAGCTCGTCATCGGCACGATGCCTTGGAAGAGACCGTTCGGCCGTCCCGTGTCGAGGTTCACCACGAGCTTGCCGTGCCCGAGCAGCGGCAACGCGGGCGGCGCGGACGAGTAGTGCGCCATGCCGCGCACGCGCAGACCGTCGGTGCACTGGATCACCATGAGCTTGAGCGGCCCTTCGCCCTGGAGCTGGAGCGACACGCTCGGCTTCACCTTGAGCCCGCTCGCGAGCAGCACGGTGGCCGCGACGCCCTCGCCGAGCAGCGCACGCACTTGCGGCGTGTAGTTGTGCTCGGCGATCACCTGGCGCCAGGTCTCTTCCAGCCGCACGAGGGCGCCGCGGATGCCGCTGTCCTCTAGCAGAAATCCCTGTACTTCGTTCATCGACGTTCCTGTCATCGAGCCGCGAGTCTAGGAGAATATACCGTTACGGCCAACGCGGCGGAGAGTTGAGATGAAACCACGGGTCACTTTGATCACGCTCGGCGTCGACGACCTCGAGCGCTCGGTCGCCTTCTACCGCTCGCTCGGCTTCGAAACCGACGGCATCGTCGGCGCGGAGTTCGAGCACGGCGCCGTCGCGTTCTTCGAGCTACAACCCGGGCTGCGGCTCGCGCTGTGGCCGCGGCGCAGCATCGCGCACGACACGGGCTTGCCCGTGGGTCCGCCGAGCGCAACCGAATTCACGTTGGCGCACAACGTGGGCTCGAAAGCTGCGGTCGACGCGGCGATGGCGCAAGCGGCGGCAGCGGGTGCGCACATCGTGAAGGTCGCGCAAGACACTTTTTGGGGAGGCTACACCGGCTACTTCCAGGACCCTGACGGGCATCTCTGGGAGGTCGCTTGGAATCCGCAGTGGCCGGTCGAGGACGACTCGGCTCCCTAACCGCCGAGCTTCTTGCGCAGTGCCTCGTTCACCTGCTGGGGATTGGCCTTGCCCTTCGAGGCCTTCATCACCTGGCCGACCAAGAAGCCGAGCACTTGCTGCTTGCCGGCGCGGAATTGCTCCACCTGCGTGGGGTTGGCAGCGATGACCTGCTCGACCAACGCGTCGATCGCGCCGGTATCCGAGATCTGCACGAGCCCGCGCTTTTGGATGATCTCGTCGGCCGTGCCTTCGCCGGCCCACAGGGCCTCGAACACTTCCTTCGCGATCTTGCCCGAGATTGTGCCCGCCTCGATCTTGTCGAGCAGGCCGGCGAGCGCCGGAGCCGACACGCGCGACGCGCCGATCTCGAGGCCGTCGCGGTTGAGCGCGGCCGTGAGCTCGCCCATCACCCAGTTCGCCGCGATCTTCGGCGCGGCGCGCGTTTTCACCGCGACGAGCTCGTAGTACTCCGCGAGCGCGCGCTGCGCGGTCAGCACGCCGGCGTCGTACGCCGACAATCCGTACTGCTCCATGAAGCGCGCGCGCTTCTCGTCCGGCAGCTCGGGCAGCGTCTGCTCGATGCCGGCGATGAACGCGTCGGCGATCGCCACCGGCAAAAGATCGGGATCGGGGAAGTAGCGATAGTCGTTCGCCTCTTCCTTGCTGCGCATCGGCCGCGTCTCGTCGCGGTCTGGATCGTAGAGCCGCGTCTCCTGAACGACCTTGCCGCCGCCTTCGATGACGTCGATCTGGCGCGCGGCCTCGATCTCGATCGCCTTCTCCACGAAGCGGAACGAGTTCAGGTTCTTGAGCTCGGCGCGCGTGCCGAGCTTCTCGCCGGGCCGGCGCACGGACACGTTGGCGTCGCAGCGGAACGAGCCTTCCTGCATGTTGCCGTCGCAGATCTCGAGATAGCGCACCAGTGCGTGGATCTTGCGCATGTACGCGCCGGCCTCGGCCGGTCCCCGGAGGTCCGGCTCGGACACGATCTCGAGCAGGCCCGTGCCGGCGCGATTCAGGTCGATGCCCGACATGCCGGCGAAGTCCTCGTGCAGCGACTTGCCCGCGTCCTCCTCGAGATGCGCGCGCGTGATCCGCACGGTCTTCGTGCTGCCGTCGTCGAGCACGATCTCGACCTTGCCGCCGTGCACGATCGGCAGCTCGTACTGGCTGATCTGGTAGCCCTTCGGCAGGTCGGGGTAGAAGTAGTTCTTGCGCGCGAACACCGAGCGGCGCGCGATCGTGCAGCCGGTAGCGAGCCCGAACTTCACGGCCATCGCCACGCA
>DASUFK010000041.1:0-29912 GCA_036274615.1 Gammaproteobacteria bacterium
CGCACCGCCGTGCCTGCGCATGGCGGACGAGGCCGAGATAGCGACGGTGCCGGCGAGCGGGCGCGTGGAGCTCGCGCTCGCGAGCCCCAAGCCTTTCTCGGTGGAGCTCGCGGCTGCGGCGGTGCTCGATCTCGGCGGCGACCGCGACCGCGAGCGCGGCGCGCCGGAGTGCTACGAATCGGTGGACGGGCTGCCGGGGTTGTGCGCGCCGCGCGTCTCGCAGCACGTCATGGTGTTCTAGCCTCACAAGACATCTTGCGACTCACAGCGGCGCGTCGTCCGCTACAGTGGTCTCACGCTCGAGGCCCCTAACGCGGTCCACAACGACCAAGTCCAACTCCACCGGGTGCAGCGTCAGGC
The DNA here is from genome assembly GCA_036274615.1 of Gammaproteobacteria bacterium. Classification (GTDB taxonomy): domain Bacteria; phylum Pseudomonadota; class Gammaproteobacteria; order Steroidobacterales; family Rariloculaceae; genus FEN-1219. The sequence continues at coordinate 361 of DASUFK010000041.1, forward strand.
CGAGCTGCCGCTCCAGCTCGGCAGCGAGCGCGGGTCGCGCTCTCGGGCGTGCCACTGGAAGTCGATGTCGTAGAGCTACGTCGCCGGACCAGCGAGTCGCGCCAGGCTCGCTCGTCGAGAGCGGCTACGCAGACGAATGTCGCCGGCGGTTTGCTCGAGAACGTAGTAAATGGGCGACCGAATGCGATGCGCCTCGAGTGAGAAGAAGTCGATGAGGAGGCCGGCGACGAGCGGGCGTACGTCCTCGACCAGCTGCTGCAAGTCGCGGCCCGCGAGCTGCCTCGGAGCGCGGCCTTCGACGTCGTAGCGCGGCGCCGCGTTCCATTCCGGCAGGTCGACGACCTGATCGATGCGCACGCCGTAGGCGAATGCTACGAGCTCGGCGAGCGATACCTTGGTGGCCGTGAAGTTGCCAGTACGCGGCTCGACCTCGAGCGGCTTGCCCGCCGAGGCGTGGCTCGGCCGCACGGATGCAGATTCGAACGCCTCGAGCGGCCCATCGCCAAATTGTCGTATAAGCCTACCGGTTAAAGGTATCCGGAAAGGAATGCTAACAGGGCAACTATGAAGGGCCAATCGAGGCGGTGCGATCGAGGGCAAGAAGGGGCCGGCGTCTGCTCGGGCCGCGCGCAGGAGGCGATCTTCCGAGCGCTGAAGCTCAGCACCCGCTCGACGCGGCCGTGCGCGCTCGCGGGCGACTGCAAATGCGGCACCGTCGCGCGCTCGTCCGCGAGCACCTCGAAACCATGCGCGGCCAAGAGCCCGAGCGCTTCTTCCTCGCTCTGGCACCACTGCCTCGTTGCGGTGGAAGAACACCACCATTGCGGCGCCGGCACTGCGGCTCTCGCATCGCTCGCAACGCGGCCATCAGCTCGAGCTCGAGTTCGGCAAGCAGGTCGCGGACCGCACGTTCGCGGCCTCGCGTCTCGCAAAGTCGCCGCGCCGCGCCGCCCTTGGCCTTGCGCCGCGCGCCGCCGCGCTTTCGCGGCTTTGCGTCGCGCTTTCCAGATTCTAGAAAATTCGCCGGCCGTCAGTGCCGAGCGTGACGCTTGCCCTCGGCTTCGGCGCGCTCCGCGGCCGCGCGCTCCTCCGGGGTCATGTCGCGCGCTTCCTCGGCGCGCTCCTCGGGCGTGGTTTCCTCGAGCGTCTTTTTCACGCCCCTGCGATAGCGGCGGTCCGCGTCTCGATTCCCTTCGCCTTGATTGTCGTCGCCCATCGGGTCAGCTCCTTGCCATTGGCTCGATACGCGGAGCGTCTTGCAAACCCGATGCCAGTCGGGCCAGTCGGGCGAAGCGGGGGGAAGGGGGAGCAGCGCGAGCTATCTCGCGGTGAAGGTGGCCTTGGTCTCGCCGTTGATCCGCACGTCGTAGGTGCGGCCGCGCTCGAAATGGCCGCCGATGTTCACCGTGTTGCTCGTCGTGCCGTAGGCCATCGTGCACGCGATGGTGCGCTCCACCGGCAGTGTGTTCCAGACGCGGAGATCGACGGCCTTGCCGTCCGGCACGACGTCGATGCGGTCGAATTTGGCGCAACCGTTGGGCAGGCCCGAGGTGATCTTGACGGCGTACTGCGGGGGTGAGGATTCGCGAATGACGATCTCGGCGGATTCGATCGGCGCCAGCACCTGCCTGCGGCCGTCGGCGAGCGCCACGGTGGCGCCGAGATCGTCGCTGGTGCAGGACGCGAGGCCGGCCAGCGCGGCGGCGGCCGCGAGCAGCGGGACCGCTTCGACGATGGCGCGGGCGATGGCCGTTCGGGTGTTCATTTGAGTGCTTATGACTGCAATACCCGTGCCCGAGTTTCACGACGTGCGCCGCGATTCTATGCGGGCGCGATGACTGCCGCCAGCGCGTCGGAAAATAGGGACATGTTACTTTTTCGCGGGGAGTGCCGTTCGGTCACGGTTCCGCGCCGAAAAAGTAACATGTCCCTATTTTTCGGGATCGAGGTCGACGCGGGCGATCCAGCCGGCGGTCTGCTTCGACGCCGCGGGATAGCGCTCGAGAACGAGTGGGTCGTGGCCCGGAATCACGTGCGCCTTCGAGCTCGCGAGCCGCTCGAGCGTGTTGTAGCCCTCGACCATGTCACCCAGGTTGTAGAGCACGCGGAACACCCGGCGTGTGTCGATGTGTGCGTAGAAGTGCGTGGTGTCGGAGGCGAGCACGACCTGGCCGCGCTTCGTCGCCACGCGTACGCACTGGATTCCCTTGGTGTGGCCGCCGATCTTGTGCACCGTGATGCCCGGCGCGATCTCGTCCGTGCCGTCGTGGAACTGCACGTGCCCCGCGAACACGCGATGGACCATCCGCGACACGTCCTCGGGCTCGAACGCGTGATTGATTTGATGGTGGCACATGCAGCGCCCGGTGACGTACTCCATCTCCGTGTCTTGCAGGTGGAAGCGCGCGTTCGGGAACAGCGCGCCGTTGCCGCAATGGTCGTAGTGCATGTGGGTGACGATCACGTCCTTCACGTCGGCGTGACGCACGCCCGCGGCCTCGAGTCCCTCCTCGACCGGGTGCACGATCTGGCGGTCACGCTTTTTCGCCATCGTCTGGTCGAAGCCGGTGTCGACGACGATCGTGCGCCCGTCGCCGACGATGGCCCACACGTAGTAATCGAGCGGCATCTCGGACGACTCGTGCGGATCGCCGTCGATGAAATTGCCCCAGGCCTTGCGCTCGACGTGCGCGTACTTGATCGCGAAGACTTCGTAGGTTGGTGTGCTCATGGCGCGGATTATAGAAGCCGCGCCGCCGATCGCGCACGCGCCGCCGTTCCGTGACGGCGGGGCGTGCGGTTCGAGGAGCCGGCGCTGCTAGTCTAGTACTCGAAGTTGCCGCCCCAATCGGTCTGAACGGTGCCGCCGAGGTCGAAGGGCACGGTGGCGGCCATCTGGTTGTTGCCGTAGAAATTGCCGTCCTGCTGGAACGCGATGCCCGTCCCCCAGCGAGGCGGGACGCCCGCGGCGGTCGAACGAAGGGCGAGGTTGCCCCGAATGACGTTGCGCGTGCCCGCGACGAGGATCGCGGGTCCGGTGCCCTCGGGAGTGTCGAATTGAATCGTGTTCTCGAGAATTGCGTCGTCGCTGCCGGCAACGATGACGGCCCCAAACTCCTGCACGTTCACTACCGTGTTGTCTCGAAAGATGGTTTTGTCGCCATTGAGCATGACCGACTCGCTTCGAACGCCCCAGATCCGGTTGTCGCGAACCTCCGCTCCCGGGCCCACCGCGAGCGCGCCCTCGTCGCAGCGGATGTCGCTGTGCTCGATGCGGCTTCCGGTTCCGTCGACGTGGACACCGCCCTTGGCCTCGAATTGGCTGCTGCGAATGATCGCGCCGTTGCCCTCGAAGAACGAGTTCGCGCTGTCTTCCACGTTCACGGAGTCGACGACCGTGCCGACCCCGCTGCTCTGGAAGGCGACCGCCGAAGTACGCCTCCCCTTGAGCTTGCCGTTGCGCACGGTGACGCCGTCCCCTGCGATCGAGACGAGCATGACTCCCTCGGAGCCGTCCTGAGCGATCTCGAAGCCCTGCAGGTCGAGCACGACGTTTGAAGCAGTGATGTCGATGACGGCTTGGCCGTTGTCCGGGGTCAGCAGGGCCCAATCCCGGTCCACCACGTAAGTGCCCGGCTCGCTGATAGTGAACGGTGTTGTCGTCAGATCTACGACGTTTTCCGGCGGTTGATGCTTGTGCGGAGCGGCCTGTACCGCGGAGCCGGCCAGCAGAACGACGCTCGGGCCGATCCATTTCGCGTGTCGCATGAAAGTACGTCCATGTTCCCAGTGCGGTGAGACGAGCAGGGTCCGCTCGGGGGCGAAGAAGAGGCAATTCCTATGCCATTGCGTCGGTCGTCGCGCTCGCACCACAGTCGTAGCCAAACGGATTCGGCTTAGCTAAGCTCGTTGTTGTGGTCGAGCCTCGCCTGCGCTCGGTTCGGGAGCTCTCTTCGAGGCTTCGGCGAAAACAACGGATCGGACAATTCCGGGGGGAATGACATGTCGATTCAACGCAGGTTCCGGCGGCGCCACGCCGCTCGTCGCATCGTTCTGGGCTCGTTCGGCGTTCTCGGCGCGGCCATGGGGCCGCAGCTCGCGTTAGCGCAAGCGCAGGCGCCCACCGAGGAGGTCATCGTCACCGGCTCGCGCGTGAGCCAGAGCGGCTTCGACTCCGCTCAGCCGCTCACATCGATCAATAGCGACCAGATCGAGAAGCTCGGCATCGTGAACACGGGCGACGTGTTGCGCACGCTGCCGCAGAACACGCCGTTCTTCACCGAGACCAACGTCGGCATCGGCAATTTCAACGTGGGCTCGCAGCTCGCGAACCTGCGTGGCTTGAACCCCTTCTTCGGCACTCGAACGCTGACGCTCGTCGATACGAAGCGCGTCGTGCCCACCAACGAAGGCGGCGCCGCGGACCTCACCTTGATCCCGTCGATGCTCGTGGAGCGCACCGAGGTCGTCACCGGCGGCGCGTCCGCGGCGTACGGCTCCGACGCGATCGCGGGCGTCGTCAACGTGATCCTCAACAAGAAGCTCGAAGGCTTCAAGATGCAGGTCGACTACGGCGAGACCAGCGAAGGGGACGGCGGCGACACCCACGGCTCGTTCGCGTGGGGAACGGCCTTCAGCGACAACGATCGCGGCCACGTGATGGCCGGCATCGAATATCAGAAGCAGGACAGGATCGGGCCTTGCTCGCAGACACGCGACTGGTGCAAAGAGGGCTGGGCCATCGGCAACAACACCTCGTTCAACACGCCGGCGGGTGTCGGCAACGGTCTGCCGAACTTCAACATCTTGCCGGGCGCGAAGCAGACGCCGTCGGAAAACGGCACCATCACTCCGTGCTTGAACTTGGCGTGCACCGTTCCGACGGGAACACCGCCGCCGGCGCCCCTCGCCTTCAACGCGGACGGTACCGCGCTAACGACGTTCAATCCGGGCACTCCCGCGCAGGGCTTCCTCACGCGCATCGGCGGCGACGGCGCGCTGCTCGGCTACAACACATCGAACATTCGACCCGAAGTGGAGCGTTACTCGGCGATGGCGCGCGTGAGCTTCGATCTCAGCGACCGGCTCAGCTGGTACGCCGAGCTCGCGAACGCGCACAGCGACGCCGCGAGCACGCCGGCCAATGGCGGCCTCGGACCGCTGGCGGTGCGCATCCAACCGGACAACGCGTTTCTGACGCCCGGTGTGCGCGCGACGATTCCGTTCGGCGGCACGTTGAACAGAGCGTTCATGCCGGCGGTGGTCAACGCCAACAACACCACCGAAAACACGACCACGCGCTTCGTGACCGGCTTCGACGCCCAGCTCGGGGAGAAGTGGAACTGGGACGCGTACTACCAGCACGGCGAGAACGAAAACCACCAGCGGCTGTTCCACAACGCGGTCAGCGGCCTTTCGTCCGCGGGGCCCGAGAGGGCATACGACTTCGTGCGTTGGGGGCTCGACGCGGTTCGCTCGAACCCGGCCGATCCGAATAGCCCAATCGTCTGCCGCGCCACGGTGGTGGGCGACCCTGCGTTCCGCGCGAACGCGGCCGGCTGCGTCCCGCTCGACATCTTCGGCAACGACGGAGCCAGTCAGGCGGCCATCGACTACGCGTATCGCACGCTCAAGGAGGACAACAAGTACACGCAAGACGTGATCGGCGTGAACTTCCGGAGCGACATCGCTCAAGGTTGGGCCGGCCCGATCGCGTTTGCCACCGGTCTCGAGTGGCGGTCGGATGACGCCGATACGACCCACGACATTCCGAATCAGCCCTGGTACAGCTCGTACTTTCTCTCGTACGGGCTGGATCGCGGCGGCACTCTCGACGTGGTCGAGGCGTACGCCGAGGTCCAGGTGCCCATGTCGAAGAAGCTGCAGACGGACTTTGCGGTGCGCGAGACGAGCAACGACGCCACCAGCGCGACGAACTCGGCGCTCAAGGGTTCCCACGACTTCGCGAGCTGGAAGGCCTCGGCGATCTACGATCCCCTCGAGTGGCTGCGGTTCCGCGCCACACTATCGCGTGACGTGCGCGCGGCCAACTTCCGCGAGCTCTTCCTGCCGCGCGTCACGAACACGTCCACTACTACCGTGACCAACCCGTGGGCGAGCGGTGCAATCGACAGCACCTTCAACGCGACCACGGGCGGCAACCCCGCTCTGATCCCGGAGGAGGCCGACACGACGACCTTCGGTGCCGTGTTTTCGTTCGACAACGTCCGGTTCTCGGCCGACTGGTTCGAGATCGACCTGGGCAAGGCGATCACCCAGAGCCCGGGCAACCAGCCGCTCATCGACGCCTGCTTCAAGAGCAACGGCACCAGCCCCGCGTGCGCCCGCGTAACGGGTTACGGCACCGCCGATATCACGGCCATCGATGCGAGCGCGGTCAACCTCGCGGGCTTCCTCACGAGGGGTTGGGACTACGAGGCCACCTGGGACGTCCCGATGCGCACGGGCAGCATCAACTTGCGGTTCATCGGAACGTATCTCTACGACATGATCGTCGACACGGGCTTCGGCATCCCGCCGATCGACTACGAAGGCCAGAGCGGGCCGGTGGGGTCGTTCGGCTCGTTCAACACGCAGCCGCGTTGGCAGGCACGGGCGTTCGTGACCTATGGGCGCAACCGATTCTCGACCACGCTCGAGACGCGCTACGTGGGCTCCGGCAAGCTCAACGCGGTGTGGACGGAGGCCTCCCCGGGCACGGCGGGCGCCAGGGTGTTGAGCTCGGTCAACGACAACAGCGTCGACGACGCGTATTACCTGAACTGGTCGGGATCGTTCGACATCAAACAGGAATCACAAGGCAATCAGTTCCAGGTCTTCTGGGCCGTGAACAATTTGCTCAACGAAGATCCCGCGATCGCGCCGGGCGGCAACGCGTATCCGACGAACCCGGTGTTCTTCGACACGCTCGGCCAGCGCGTGCGGCTCGGCGTGCGTCTATCGTTCTGAACCCGCGGCACGGGGGCGGCTCGCTCGAGCCCGCTCCCGTGCCCGGTCCCCTTCTGCTCGTCAGTGGCCTCGCGCGAATCCCGTGTGATCACGCCGGGTCGGGGCGCAGCCCGTGGCGCCCGCGCCCGACCCAGTTCGATCAACGGCGGCCGAGCGGAATGAACGCCAGCGCGTTGTTCGGGTTCAGCGGAATCACGAGCTGGTTCTGCTTCGAGTCGTAGCACATCGACGCGGCTGACGGGATGCCGGTGGCGATGACCTCGGCCTCCTTGCCCGGTGCGATCTTCGACACGCTGCCGAAGCGCACGCTGCTCACGTACTTGGTGCCGTCGGGCAGCACCACGAGGCCATCGTTGCCGGCTTCGGCCGCGTGCTCCGTCTTGATGAGCTTGCCGCTCTTGTCGAACGTTTGCACGTCGTTGCTGCCGATGTTGACGACCACGACGTTGCCCTGCGGATCGACCGCGACGCCGTTCGGCAAGTTGAGCGGCGCGCCGTCGATGAACACCGACGATACGCCGGCTGCGGTAACCTTGTAGATGCGCTGCTTGTTCTCGGGCTGCTGGGCGTTGCCGGTGTTCGACGCGTACATCGTGCCGTCGGCCGCGACGCCGATGCCGTTCAAGTTCACGGCTTCCTTGACCTCGAACGACTGTTTCGGCGTGCCGGTCTTCAAGTCGAACGTGCGGATGTAGTTGCCGTCGTTGACGTAGAGCGTGCCGCCTTGCACCGCGCTGCCGAGCGGGTCGACGAGCGTGAGACCGTCGCGCGTGGCGCCGATCCACTTCGACGTGTGCACCGAGCCGTCGGGATTGATCAGCGATATGAAGCCGTCGTTCGGCGTGAGCACGGGCGCAGTGCCGGCGTCGCGCGGATTCGCTCTGTTCGCCGCGACGATGAGGTTCTTGTCGGGATCGAACGTGCAGCTTTCGGAGAAGTGGAAGCTGCCGTAGACCTTCACGTTCTTCGACATCGGCAGCGTGACGCCTTTTTCGTTCGTGGCGCTGAGCGGTGCGCCGGCTTGGAACGGTTTCGGCGCGGCGTTGGCCGCGGGTGCGGGCGCCTGGGCGAGCCCCGTGCCGCAGACGAAGGACGCGGTGATGCCGATAGCGATGGATATACGCATGAGTACCCCCCGGTAACTCGAAGAAAGAAGGTCTCGATTGTAATGGTCGCTCCGGTGTTCGGCGATTCATGGGACGTGCTCGTATCGAAGAGCACCTATTTCCGCGCCCGCAGCGGCGCCGCTGCGTGGTCTCGCGATCCGTGCTGCCGGGCGGTCGCGTCACGCCTCCGGCGGCTTTTCGCGTGTCCTTAATGAGCAATAAGTCTTTGTGCAGACAAAGGCTTGCGCCATACCGTGCGGGTGGCTCGGGCGCTCGGGGAGCTGCCCTCGATCGACGCGGCGTTCGCGCAGGGCGAGGTGTCGTACTCGAAGGTGCGCGCGATCACGCGCGTCGCCATTGCGGGTCGACGCGAGCACCGGCCGCTGCCGCTGGCTCGGCGAAATGATGGACTACAGCTTCGCGATCGAGGGCCTACAGTGCCTCGACGGCGGCTGAAAGCCGAACGGCAGAGGGGGCCGAGCCAACTAGCGCACGATGAACGGATTGGGCGTGTCGGCCCCGCTGGTCTCGATCCACACGCTCTTCTCCTGCACGAACTCGCGGATCGCCAGCAGCCCGCTCTCGCGGCCGAACCCCGAGCGCTTGTAGCCGCCGAACGGCGACAGCGGGCTCGAGACCCGGTAGGTGTTGGTCCAGACGGTTCCGGCCTCGAGCTCGTGCGCCATCTTGAGCGCGCGGCCGATGTTGGAAGTCCAGACGCCGGCCGCGAGACCGTAGATCGAGTCGTTGGCGATCGCGAGCGCTTCGTCGTCGGTGTCGAACGGAATGATCGAGAGCACCGGGCCGAACACTTCCTCTTGCGCGATCCGCATCGCGGGTGTGACGCCGGTGAACACGGTCGGCTCCACGAACCAGCCGTCGCCAAGCTCGGGACGCCGGGCCGCGCCGCCGCCCAACACGCACGTGGCGCCCTGCTGCTTCGCGACATCGATGTAGCCGAGCACCTTCTGATATTGCGGCTGAGTGGTGATCGGCCCCACCTGCGTGGTCTCCTCGAGCGGATTGCCCATCTTCGCCGTGCGCGCGAGCTTCAAGAACCGCTCGACGAACTCGTCGTGGATCGACCGGTGGATCAGCGCGCGCGAGCCCGCCACGCAGGTCTGGCCCGTGGCCGCGAAGATACCCGACACCACTCCTTTGACGGCGTTGTCGAGGCTCGCGTCCGCGAACACGATGTTCGCCGATTTGCCGCCGAGCTCCATCGTGACCGGCTTGATGTGCTTCGCCGCGGTCTGATAGACGAGCGCGCCGGTGGCGTCGCCGCCCGTGAAACAAATCTTCGCCACGTCCTTGTGGCCGACGAGCGCGTCGCCGATCTCGTTGCCGAAGCCGGTGACGATGTTCACGACGCCGGGCGGCAGCCCCGCCTCCGCGAAGATCGAGGCCATCTCGAGCGCCGATACCGACGAATGCTCCGACGGCTTCCACACGAACGTATTGCCTGCCGCGAGCGCGGGCGCCATCTTCCAGCCGGCGAGCATCAGCGGCGAGTTCCACGGCACGATCGCGGCAATCACGCCGAGCGGCTCCTCGAGCGTGAAGTTGAAGAAGCCGGGCCGGTCGATCGGGATCACGCGGCCTTCGAGCTTGTCGGCGAGGCCGGCGAAGTACCGGAACCACTCGGGCAGATAGCGCGTCTGCGCGCGCATCTCGAGGATCAGCTTGCCGTTGTCGGTGGTCTCGACGCGACCGAGCTCGTCGGCGCGCGCGGCGATCAAGTCGGCGATCTTGAGCAGGATCTTGCCGCGGGCCGTGGCGGTGAGGCCGCGCCAGGCCTTGCTCTTGAACGCCGTGCGCGCGGCACCCACCGCGCGGTCCACGTCGACGGGCGTGCCGCGGGGAATCAACGCCCACGGCTTGCCGGTGTACGGATTGAACGACTCGAACCATTCGCCGGACGAGGCGTCCACGCGCTCGCCGCCGATCAGCATCTGATGCTTACGCACCCGTTGAGCTCCGCTCCGAGAAATGAGCGCCCATGGTACAGGTCCGTCGGAGATGCCGCCGAACGGTGCGGTGCCGCGACCTCTGGCACGGTCATTGCACCCGTGTAGGACGCGGCGCCAACCGCGCTCGGTAAGTCGACTATGACGACGGTCCATCCGCGCTCACGTGCCGGCCCATGGGTGAAGATTCTCGCGATCGGCGCAATGGGTGCGGTGCTCTACTTCGCCCACGCCGCATTCATCCCCGTGACTCTCGCGTTGTTGCTGAGCCTCGCTCTGTCCGGGCCGGTGGAGGCGCTGCACAGGAGAGGCGTGTCCCGCAGCATCGGCGCCGCCCTGATCTTGGTGGCCGTGCTCGCGCTCATGGCGGGCGTCGTGGCCTCGCTATGGGCGCCGGCTCAAGCGGCGTACGCGAACGCTCCGGAGACGATCGCCACGGTCAAGAAGCGCCTCCGGCCGGTGGTGTCCACGCTGCGCCGGATCGACGACTTGCGAGACACGGCGAGCACCATCGCCTCGTCCTCCACGCCTCAACCGCCCGTGCCCGCGCAGCCCGCCGAGCCCGTTGCGGAGAGCGCCCCGAAGCTGATCGTGGGCGTGGGTATCCCGGCGGTCGCGGCGGCGGCGAGCTTCGTCTTCGTAACGTTGTTCTTGCTGACCGGCGGTCCGCCGATGCTGGCCCGAATGACCGCCGCGTTCGTGTTCGACACGCTCCTTCGCAGCTCGCGTCGCCGGGAGGGAGGGCGCTGAGTCGTATGCGTCCGAAGCGAGGCTCAGCGGCGGCCGGCCTTGGTGGACGCTGAAGATTTGCGGCGCTTGCGCCTCGCCGGACCGGACTGCTCCATCGCCTGGCGCCACGCGGCGCCGAGGATCTCGCGGAGCTCGTTGCGCCCGATGTTCGCGAGGCGCACGAGCACGGCCGGATATTTCAGGAAGTGGTCGATCAGATAATAGACGTCGGGCCGCGACGCGATGCGCCGGTCGCGCTCCTCGAAGCTCATGTACACGCCGAGCGAGTTCGGGTCCACGCCTGCGCGCTCGACCGGCTGACCGGCAAAGCGCTTCTTGGCCGCCTTGAACGCAGACATGCCGTAGGCGGTGGTCTCCTCGACTTCCGGCATCGCGAGCGCGATCTCGCGGACGTCGTCGAGCGTGAGCGGCTCGCGCCGCGGGGTCTTCTTGTTCGGCATGTGCAGAGCTCCCTCGCGCGGAGCATACGCTCTCCGGCCGCACGGATGGCATAATCGCCGCGGAACACATCGAGGCCCTGCGGCTCCGGAGATCTTTCATGGGTGCGCGGACATCTGCTGTCATGTATGCGGCGACGTGTGCGACGATCCTGGGAGCGGCTTCGCTCACGGCTCCGGCCGGCGCTCAGCCGGTGCCGTACCCCGCAACGAGGAAGATCGACCACATGGACGACTATCACGGCACCAAGGTCGCCGATCCTTACCGCTGGCTCGAGGACGAAACGTCGCCCGAGACCGCTGCCTGGATCGAGCAGCAGAACGCGGTCACGTTCCCGTATCTCGAGAAGATTCCGTTCCGCGAGCAGCTGCTCGAGCGCGTTACGCAGCTCGTCGACTACGAGCGTTATTCGGCGCCGTCGGGTAAGGGTGCGTACTTCTTCTACAGCCGTAACTCGGGGCTGCAGAACCAGAGCGTGCTGTACTTCCAAAAGGGGCTCGACGCGCAACCCGAAGAGCTCATCGACCCGAACGCGTGGTCGGCTGACGGCACGGTGCAGCTCGCGGCGTTCGCGCCCTCGAAGGACGCCAAGTACGCCGTGTACGGCACGTCGCAGAGCGGCTCGGACTGGCAGCAGTACAAGGTCATGGAGCTCGCCGGCAAGCGCACGCTGCCCGACACGATCGACTGGGTGAAGGTGTCCGACGTCGCGTGGCACGGCGACGGGTTCTACTACAGCCGCTATCCGGAGCCGCCGGCAGGACACGAGAAGGCCTCGATCAACGAGAATCATCAGGTCTTTTTCCACAGGCTCGGCACCGAGCAGAAGGCCGACACGCTCGTCTACGAGGATGCGGCCAATCCGCAGCGCTTCCACACGGTGAGCACCACCGAAGACGAGCGTTTCGCCGTGCTCTACATATCGGAGCGCGGCAAGGGCAAGGATGGCAACGCCGTCTACGTGCGCGACCTCGCCGCCGGCGGGCGCGACTTCGTTCCCGTGATCGCGGAGATCACGAACGACTCGTACAACGTCGTCGACAACGTCGGCGACAAGCTGCTGATCGCCACCAATCACGGCGCGCCGAACTGGCGCGTCGTGCTCGTCGACCCCAAGAGCCCGGCCGAAGCCAATTGGAAGACCGTGCTGGCCGAGCGGCCGGAGGTGCTCGAAGGCGCCACCACCGCGGGCGGCAAGCTGTTCGCTTCCTATCTGAAGGACGTGACGACGCGAGCTTATGTGCACGCGCTCGACGGCACGCTCGAGAACGAGATCGAGCTCCCCGGCCCGGGCTCGGCGAGCGGCTTCGTCGGGCCGCACGACGCGCCGTTCGTGTTCTACACGTTCAACTCGCTGAGCGTGCCGCCCACGATCTATCGCTACGACATCGCGGCGAAGAAGAGCACCGTGTTCCGCGCACCCAAAGTGCCCGGCTACGACGCGTCCGCCTTCGAGACCAAGCAGGTGTTCTATCCGAGCAAGGACGGCACCAAGGTCCCGATGTTTCTCGTGTACCGCAAGGGCCTGAAGCTCGACGGCAACAATCCCACGCTGCTCTACGGCTATGGCGGCTTCAACGTGGTTTTGAATCCCACGTTCAGCGCCGCGCGCATCGCGTTACTCGAGCAAGGCTTCGTCTACGCGTCGGCGAACTTGCGCGGCGGCGGCGAGTACGGTGAGAACTGGCACCGCCAGGGCATGAAGCTCGCGAAGCAGAACGTGTTCGACGACTTCATCGCCGCCGCCGAGTGGCTCATCGCGAACAAGTACACGCGGTCCGCCAAGCTCGCGATCCAGGGAGGCTCGAACGGCGGGTTGCTCGTGGGTGCGGTGATGAATCAGCGTCCGGAGCTGTTTCGCGTGGCGATCCCGCAAGTGGGCGTGATGGACATGCTGCGCTTCCACAAGTTCACGATCGGCTGGAACTGGGTGGCGGACTACGGCTCGAGCGACGATCCGGCGGAGTTCAAGGCGCTCTACGCGTATTCGCCGTTGCACAACATCAAGTCCGGAGTGAAGTATCCCGCCACGCTGATCACCACGGCCGACCACGACGACCGCGTGGTGCCGGCGCACTCCTTCAAGTACGCCGCCACGCTGCAGGCCGCCGCGGCCCGCGACAATCCGGTGCTGATCCGCATCGAGACGAAGTCCGGTCACGGTGCGAGCAACCTCACCAAGCAGCTCGAGACCACGGCCGACATCGACGCGTTCGTGATGTACAACCTCGGAGTTACGCCGAAGCCGCCCGCGCTGCGCTGAGGCTGGACACCGCGAGGGCGTCTTTGCGGGCTCGGGAGCGGCTCAGAGCGCCGGCGCGATCACGAGGCGGAATGCGCCCAGTAGAATTCCGAACCTGGACAATTGGAGCCACATGTGGAATTGGGCGAACCGGAACAGGTTGCGGCCATGCTCCTCCCGATCGGGCGCTCGATCGGGATCCAGCTCGAGCGAGCGTTCCACCTCCGCGAGATTCCAGATATCGCTTTCGCGCAGCGCGCGGCTCGAAAGCGCATCCCGGCAGTACTCCCGTAGCTTGCCCATGAACCAGCCGTTCGTGGTGCTTGGAAACCCGAGTTTCTGCACGTGCGTGCGAACCACCTCTGGGATCTTATCCTCCATCGCCGTGCGCAACACGGCCTTGGTGTACGGTCCGCTGAGCTTCCAGCGCGAACGCAATCTGAAGGCGAGCGAGACGAGCCGATGGTCGAGGAACGGCATTCGTACTTCGACGGCGTGCGCCATCGAGTTCCGATCCTCCACTCGAAGGTAGAGGGGCAACGCGGCTCGCTCCACCGAGAGCCGCAAGGATTCCCTCAGCGTGCGCGGGTAGCGCTCGCGTCCCGGGTGCCACTGCCGCTTCACGTCGTCGGAGATCCAGGGATCGTTCTGGATCGCGGCGCGCCGCCGCGCCCCGGACAGCGTGCGGTATCCCGGCACGAGCTGCTTGAGGCGGCTCAGTAACCGGTTCCCGACCGCACCGCGGAGCGCTTTCAGCGGACGGCCGTGGCAGCTCGCGAACGCCGTCATCTCTCGTTGTGCGAGCACGAGCTGCCCGGACGCGACGAGATCGGTCCAGTAGTCGAGGAAGAACTGCGGATAGCCGGCCAACGTCTCGTCCGCGCCTTGGCCGCTCAACATGACCTTAAGCCCATGGGCGCGGGCGATCCGCATGAGCTCGAAGATCACGAGCGATGTCATGGAATGCGCGGGCTCGTCCTGATGCCAGACGTGCCGCTCGAAGGCGTCCCAGAGCCGCTCGTAGTCGGGATGCATCGCAAGCTGCGACGCCCGCGTCTGTTCGAGCGTTGCCGCGATCTGCGGGCTTTCGTCGAAGTGCGGGTCGAGGTAGCAGAGCGCCGTCACCGGCCCCGCTCCGAGCGTGGCGCTCTGCTCGGCGACGCTGGAGATGACGGACGTCGAGTCGAGGCCCCCGGAGAGCATCACGCCAATCGGCACGTCCGCGCGCATTCTTAGGCGCACGGCGTCCCCGAATAGGGCACGAAATTCCTCGATTGGAGCGCTGGGCTCGTCCTCCTCCATGACGTCCTCAAGCGACCAATAGCGCCGGAAGACCGGAGGACTTCGGGCGTCTCCCTCAAAGAAGCAGCCGGCAGGAACGCGATGGATTCCCGCGTAAAACGTCGAGTTGCTCGAATCGAGATGATCCTCGAGCAGATACCTCGCGATGACCTCCCAATTGGGCGCGGAGCGAGCGTACTCCGAATCCCGAAGCGCTTTGATCTCCGACGTTATGGCAAGCGCTCGCCCGTCGTGGTGCCAGAAGATCGGCTTTACGCCGAAGCGGTCGCGGGAGACGAAGATTCGCCTCGTGGTTCGATCGTAGATCGCAAAGGCCCACATGCCGTTGAGCCGCCGCAGACATTCGCTGCCCCATTCGACATAGGCTGTCAGCAGAACCTCGGTGTCGCCGCTCGTGCGAAAGGTGTGGCCGAGTGCTTCGAGCTCCGAGCGCAATTCCGGGAAGTTATAGATCGCGCCGTTGAAAACGATTACGTAGCGTCCGTCCGCGCTCACCATCGGCTGATGGCTCGAGTCCGCGAGGTCGAAGATCGCAAGGCGGCGGAACGCCATGGCTATGCCGTTCTCGCTGAACGAGCCGGCGTCGTCGGGCCCACGATGTGCGATGAGATCCGCCATTCGGTTGGCCGCGGCGAGATCGGACGGCGCACTGTCTGCGGACAGAACTATGACAAAACCGCACATCCGCGGCGTCCCCTCAACACTGTGATGCGGGCCAAGAAAGACTCGTCGGGACAGTTGGTTTTTCGAATCCCGACTTCTCGCGATTAGACTATGTGCCGGCCGGCGAACTCTGTCGAGCCGCTCACAATAGAGAGGATGCGATTGGGTTTAGAGCAACAGGCGATCGCCGGCGTGAAATGGGGGGCTGTCGCAAAGCTCTCGACGCAGGTCGTCTCCTGGGCGGTGACGCTGCTCGTGGTGCGCCTGCTGGTGCCTGCCGACTATGGCCTCATGGCTCTGTGCGGAGTGGTGTTGACCACGCTCTCGGGGCTCGCGGAGCTCGGCCTCGGTGCTTCTCTGATACAGGCGCGCACCCTCACCGACCACGATCTCAAGCGCGTCGCGGGCGCGCTCTGGCTGCTGAACGTCGCGTGCGCCGCCGTAATTTTTCTTGCCGCGCCGCTCATCGCGACAGTGTTCGCGCAGCCGCGGCTCGACGCGGTCCTCAGAGTTTCCACGGTCCAGCTCCTTCTCGGTGCGGCCGCCGCGGTCCCGGAGGCGCTCGCGTACCGGGCGCTGCGTTTCCGCTGGCTGGCTGCAGCCGACATCACGGCTGGACTCGCGACGAGCGCTGCCACGCTGGCTCTCGCCCTCGGCGGTTTCGGCGTTTGGTCGCTCGTGCTGGGCACTATCGGCGGGGCAGCAGTACGTACCGTGCTGCTGGTTGCTCGCAGCCCCTTGATCCGGCCCACGCTCGAGCTTTCGGGCATCGGCTCCTTGCTCCGGTTCGGAGGTGCGTGGAGCGGTGCACGGTTCGCCTGGCAGTTGACCTACCAAGTGGACGTGCTGATCGCCGGCCGCTTTCTCACACAGGAGGCCGTGGGCATCTATTCCGTGGCGATGCAGCTCGCGAACCTGCCGCTCCAGAAGGGCATGAGCATCGTGAACGGCGTGGCTTTCCCGGCAATCTCGAGGCTCCAAGACGACTTGCCGCGGATGCGAAGGCGGCTCCTCGATGCGATCCGCGTGCTTTCGTTCGGCGCCGTACCCGCGCTTTGGGGAATCAGCGCGGTTGCGGGCGAGTTCGTCGAAGTTGCGCTCGGCGAAGACTGGGAAGCGGTCGTTCCCACGCTCCAAGCGATCGCTCTCATAGCTCCGCTCCGGATGCTCGCAACCCTGCTGGCGACCGCGCTCTCCGCGGTCGGCCGCGCCGACGTGGAGCTGGTGAACACGCTCGTGTCGCTCGCGGTCGCGATCGTGGCGTTCGGACTGGGGGTGCGCTGGGGATTGCAGGGACTCACGGCCGCGTATGTGATGGCCGTCGGCGTATCGTTCGCCCTGAATTTCCCGCGCACCGTGCGAATCGTGCAGATTTCCGCTCGCGATATCGTCAACGCCACTCGCAGCACGTTCCTGGCGGGCGCGCTGATGCTCGTGTGTGTGAACGCGGCGCGTGCGGGGCTGCCGATCGAGTCTCATGCGCTGCGCTTGATGGGTCTGATCGGTGTGGGAGGGGTCGCCTATACGGCGACGCTCCTCTTGCTCGACCGCGCAATCTGGCGGCAAATGCTCACGATCGTCGCGGCGCTCCGCGAACGGCCTTGACTCATCCCTTCTCGATCTCGCCGAGCGCTTCCTTCGCGACGCGGAACGAGTCGACGGCCGCGGGCACGCCGGCGTAGATCGCAACCTGCAGCAAGGTCTCGCGAATCTCTTCTTTGGACGCGCCGTTGCGAATCGCGCCTTTGACGTGCACCTTGAGCTCGTGCGGCCGATTGAGCGTCGACAGCATCGCGATGTTCAACAGGCTCCGCATCTTCTTCGATAATCCCTCGCGGCCCCATACCGCGCCCCAGCAGTACTCGGTGACGAGCTCCTGCAGCGGCATGTTGAAGTCGTCGGCCGTGGAGAGCGCCTTGTCCACGAATTCGGCGCCGATCACCGACTTGCGAATCGCCAGGCCTTTGTCGAAGAGTTCCTTGTTCATCTGCGTTCCTTTGATTCGAGTGAGAGAATGGTCAGTCGCGGTTCGGAGCGCCGAGCGGGAAGAGCGGGCGGAACGGGCGCGCCTCGTCGACCGCGCGCGCGAACGACGGCCGCGCCAAGAGCCGCTGCCGATACGCGCGCACGTTTGGAAATGAGTCACCCATCGGATGCGCCCAATCGGCATAGAAAAGCGAGGGCGCGGCGGCGCAGTCCGCAAGTCCGAACGAGTCATTGGCGGCCCAAGTGCGCCGCGCCATGCGCTCGTCGAGCCAGCCGTAGGCCGTATCGAGGGTCCGCCGTGCGTCGGCGACGCCGTGCGGGTCGCGGCTCGTGGAGGGACGCAGGCTGTCGCCCACGATCTTTTGCATCGGGGTCATCACGTAGTTGTCGAAGAAGCGGTCCATGAACCGAACGTCGATCGCTTGCTCCGCCTCCGCGGGAATGAAGCGCACCGCGCCGGCGTGATGCACGTCGAGGTACTCGATGATGATCGTCGCCTCCGCGACCGCGCGGTTGCCGTCGGCGAGCACGGGCATTCGCTTGAGCGGCCAGAGCTTCGCGTGCTCGGCCGAGATCCTCTCGTCGCCACCGAGCATCTCAAGCTCGAACGGCGTGGCGTTCTCGTAGAGCGCCATCAGCACCTTTTGGCAGTAGGACGAGAACGGGTGCGCGTAGAGTTTCATGGCGTCAACCTCCGTGTAGTCGAGCGGCAATGACGCACGCGAGCGTTCGCTCAGTCCTCGGACCAAACGGCGGGCTCGTTGCCGCTCGGGTCGGTGAAGTGAAACCGTCGGCCGCCGGGAAAGGCGAACGGTTCCTTGGGCGTGAGCTCGATGTAGTCGATAGCGTGATGATGATGCATGCTCGATCAGGCGCGCGACGCGGAGGATGCTTGTGTGCCGGCTTCGGTCAGGCTTGCCGTGTGCTCCCGTGACTGCGACGCGGCGTGCGGGCGCACGAGCAGTATGCACACGAAGCCGATCAGCCCGCCACCCGCGATCAATGCCGCGATAGGCCAGTAAGCGCCGCCCGCGGCGCCCACCAGGGAAGCCGCGGTGAGCGGGATGAATCCCGCAATGGCGGCGCCGAGCTGGTAGCCCAATGACGCGCCGCTGTAGCGCACGTGCGCGGGGAACATTTCCGAGTAGAGCGCGGCAGTCGGCGAGTACACCGCGTTGTGGCCGACGCACACGCCGATCACCACCGCGAGCCACATCAGCACCGGGACCTGCGACGTGATCATGAAGTTGAGCGGGATCGCGAACGCGGCAATGAACAGCGTGCCGAAGATGATCACCGGCCGCCGGCCCAGCTTGTCGGAGAGCGCGCCATACATCGGGATGGTCACGCACTGCACCGCGCCCGCGGCGATGACTCCGATCAGGTAGGTGTTCTGCGCCAAGCCGTACTGGCCCGTCGTGTAGGCCAGCGTGTACACGGTCATGATGTAGAACAGAGTGCCGTGCGCCAGGTACAGCCCGGCGGCCAGCAGCACGTTGCGCGCGTCGAAGCGCAGTAGCTCGGCCACTGGGATTTTCACGGACCGGCCGGCTTCCTTGATCTGCGTAAAGACGGGCGACTCCATGATCCGCAGGCGAATGAACAAGCCCACGAACACGAGCACGATGCTGACCAGGAACGGCACGCGCCAGCCCCAGGACACGAAGTCCTCCTCGGGGAGCCGCTGCACCGCAAAGAAGATTCCGTAGGACATCAGTGCGCCGACGGCGCTGCCCACCTGAGCAAAGCTGCCGAAAAACCCTCGCCGCTCGCCGCGCGAGTGCTCGGTGGCCATCAGAACCGCGCCACCCCACTCGCCGCCGACCGCCAAACCCTGCACGAAGCGGAGCGCCACCAGCAGTATCGGCGCCCACACGCCGATGACGGCGTAGGTGGGCAGCAACCCCATCAGGAAGGTGGCGACGCCCATCATCGTCAACGTCACCACGAGCGTCGCTTTGCGGCCGATCCGGTCGCCGATGTGGCCAAACACCAGGCCGCCCACGGGCCGCGCCACGAACCCCACCGCAAACGAGGCGAACGCGGCGAGGGTGCCCGCGAGCTCCGAGAACGTGGGGAAGAACAGGCGGCCGAACACCAGCGCCGATGCGGTGCCGAAGACGAAGAAGTCGTACCACTCGATGGAAGTCCCGACCATGCTGGCGAGTGCCACTCGCCGCACGGACTCCTTCGGTGCCGGACCGCTGTGCGCTTGGTTCATCGTTGCGTCGTCTTCTGTTGCGTTCGTGGGTTTCGATGTGCGGCCGGCGTTCATTTCGGCTTGCGGCGCGCCGGCGGGCGGGCGGACTTGCGCGTTGCCGCGACGGCGGCCGAGGGCGCCGCCGGCTCCGGCGCCGCGCGCGCGCCGCCGCTCGAGCGCGTCGCGCGCGCGAGCTCCGCGGCGTCCGCGCACTGCTCGAGACCCTCGACGAGGCCGCGCAACGCCCCAGCGCCGGCTTCGCCGAGCGCCGCCGCGGCCGCCGCCGTGAAGCGCGCGCGAACGCCGTCGGCGTCGGTAGCAGTCACGTCTGCAACGCGCTCGCGAAGCTCGTCGCCCGCGCGCGTCTGCACGATGATCTCCGCGCCTTGCTTCGCGGGAAACGCCTTGGTGAGCTCGTCGTCCACTTCGAGCCGCGTCTTGGTCGCGAGGGTGAGCACGTCGGCGTTCTGCTGCGGCACGTAGTTCGACTCGGCGAAGTCTCCGTGCAAGAGCGCGGCCGCGACGTTGTAGTGGATGCTCATCTTCGCCTGCAGCACGTGCTCGAAGGGCCCGCTCACGTCGCACCCGGGGTAGAGCGCGGCCGCCTTCGTCACTCTCACCGTTACGCGCTCGACGTCGTTCGCGCGAAGCTTCTTGCGCTGCGCGATCGCGTGCGCGGCCTGCGCCGCCGACTGCGCGAAGTTGCACGCCGGCACCGGCTTGAAGAACACCGCGAGGATCTCCGGCGTATCGGCGAAGAGGTCGGGGATTTGCGGAGCGAGGTCGCGATGGAACGCGGCGAGCAGGCCGGCCTCGCCGTCGATCGCCGTGCGCGACGCGTAGGCGCCCGCCGCCGCGAGCTGCACGGCGGTCACGGCGCTGCGCGCGGCAAAGCCGGTGTGGAACCACATCTCGCTGCCGCCAGTTGCCGCCCACTCGTTGTAGCCGGCCGCGGAGTTGGCGCCGAGCGCGAGCGCGGTGGCTGTCTGCTCCACGTTGAGACCGAGCAGCCTCGAGCCCGCGGCCGCCGCAGCGATCGGCCCCGTGATGCCGGTGGGGCGGAAGTTCTTCGAGACTTCCACGTCGAGGATCATGCGGCCGATCTTGCCGCCCACCTCGTAGCCGGCGACGAGCGCCGCGAGAAAGTCCTTGCCGCTCGCGCGCGTGCTCTCCGCGAGCGCCAGCAGCGTTGGCACGAGCACAGTGCCGAGATGGCTCACGCTGCCCACGTGCATGTCGTCGCGCACCAGGCCGTGGCCGACGACGCCGTTGGCGAATGCCGCGTCGGGCACCGACACGACGGCGCTCGTGCCGATGATGCCGGCGCCGCCGCTCGCGATCGCGCCCGAGCTCTTGTGCGCGACCGTGATCGCCTGCCTGGCCCACGGCAGCTCGGTGGATGAGAACGCCGACGACAGCAGATCGAGCACGCAGAGCTTCGCCTTCGCGGCGGTCTCCGGCGCCACGTGGCGCCAGGAATACGCCGCGACCGCGCGCGCCATCCGCACGCCGAGCGGCTCGCGACGGTCTCTCCCGGTGTCTGACACCAATTCCTCGCGGCCGCTGGACATCAGCCGCGGATCTCGACGCCGGCCCATTCCTCGTAGACGCGCGCGATCGACGTGAAGTCCGACTCGGCGCCGAAGCGCGCCTTGGTCACGCCGAGCATCTGAAACACGGCGGCGCCCGCGATCATCGGCACGCCCTGCGCGTCGGCCTCCTCGAGGCACAGGCGCACATCTTTATATGAGAGGCCCGTGGCGAAGCCGAAGTCGAACGTGCCGGTGAGCACGGCCTTCGGGAACTTGTCCTGCGTGGCGCTGTTGCGGCCGCTGCCCGCGTTGATGATGTCGCACATCTGCCGCGCGTCGAGGCCCGCCTTCACGCCCATCGCGCAAGCCTCGGCCGACAGCACGATCACGGCCGCCGCGAGCAGGTTGTTCGCGAGCTTCATCACTTGCGCCTGGCCCGCGCCTTCGCCCACGAAGAACAGCTTGCCGAAGTTCTTGAGCGCGGGCTCGAGCTTCTCGTACACCGCGCGCTGCCCTGACACCATCACGGCGAGCGTGCCTTCCC
Source organism: Gammaproteobacteria bacterium (assembly GCA_036274615.1). GTDB lineage: Bacteria > Pseudomonadota > Gammaproteobacteria > Steroidobacterales > Rariloculaceae > FEN-1219. The sequence goes on from DASUFK010000041.1 coordinate 22,060, forward strand.
GCGCGCCCTTGAGCCCGCCGCTCACCGGCACGTCGATGTAGACGATGCCGTGCTTCGCGAGCTCGGCTTGCGCGATGCGCGCGACCTTGGGGCCGGTGGTCGACGTATCGCAGACCACCTTGAGCTTCTTCGCGGCGGTGAGACCCGAGCAGACCTTCTGCACGATGTCGGGAGTAGGGAGGCTCAGGAACGCGGTCTCCGTGGCATTCGCGACCTCGAGGGCGGAGCCCGCGGTCTGTGCGCCGGCTTTCGCGAGCTCGTCCATCGCGTCCTTCGACGTATCGAACACCGTGAGGCTGTGGCCCGCGGCGAGCAGCCGCCGCGCCATGGGGCCGCCCATCTTGCCGATGCCGATATATCCGTAGTCCGTGGTCTTCACTTACATGTCTCCAATCAAAGTCGAAGAGGGCGTCACGAGCGGAAATTGAGCTCGATGGGAACGCCGTTCGGGTCGTAGAAGAAAAGTTGGCGCAGGCCGATCTCGTCGAGCAGGTTCTCGGCCGGCGCTAGGCCGCGGGCTCGCAAGCGCTCGCGCATCTCGTCGAAGCCGCTGGCGTTGAACGCGATGTGGTCGACCGGGCCGGTGCCGGCGGTGCGCGACGAGACGGGTATGCCCGCTTCCTTGGTCCATACGGCGTAGCTCGCCCACTCGGCGATGTGGATGCAGGGCGTGTCGCCCAAGTAGAGCCAGTAGCCCGGAAACTCGAGCTGGGGGCGGAAGCCTTCGCGCATGCCGAGGGCGCCGCAGTAGAAGTCCTTGGTTTTCTCGATGTCGTCGGAGAGCACGAGGTAGTGCTCCATTCTCAGCAGCGGCATCGCGTTCCCCGGGTCGCGGTTATGGTCTTCTGGCGCAGAAGCGCGAGTCTACCGTATCCCAACGGGTCGTAGGTCGGTGTAGGCTTGCCGCTACCGTCTGCCCGCGGAGAGTCTGATGAGCCCCTCGGATATCGCAGCATTTCTCGCAATCAAGCAGCAGATCGTGCGAGCTCGCTGGTTTCAGATAGGAATAGCCGTTCTCTCCCTCGTTGCCATGGCGGGGGCGATCATCGGGGGCTACGGCGACCGAGAGCTTCGGAACTTGCTGGTGGGGTTCGCCATTGCGGCGGGACTGGGCTTTTCCGCCGGCACCCGCACGGACGTCGCGCGTGACCGCCTCGTCGCGCTGGTGGAAAAGCAGATCAACAACGATCCGCAAGCGTTGCAGCAGCTCGCCCGACAGCAGCATCCCGTGCGCTAGAGGTGCGCGAATGCGCTCAGCCGTCGACCGGCGTGGCGCGCGGCGGCTCGATCGGCCGTAGCACGTCGCCGTAGTGCGCCGCCGCGACGTCGGGGTGCGAGCGCAGCCGGATCTTCAGGTAGTTCTCGCCGAACACGCGGAACACGGGGTCGCGCGGGTCCCGGTTGTCTCCGCCGCGCGCGACGGCGGCGAGCGCCGCTGGCAACGCCACGGGCTCGAACACGCAGTCGAGCCGCGGGTGAAAGAAGTAGGACACCGAGAGGCGTGGGTTGCTGCCGAGCGGACTGCGCACGCGATGCTTGGTCGCTCGCAGGTAGCCCGACGTCGCGGCCTGCAGCATCTCGCCCAGGTTCATCACGTAGGTGCCGGGTTTCGGCGTCGCGTCGACGAGCGTGTCGCCCACCTCCACTTGCAGCCCGCCGACGTCGTCTTGCAGCACGAACGACACGAGGCCCGAGTCGTGATGCCAACCGACGCCTTGGCCCGTATCCGCGTGCGTTTGCTGCGGCGGGTAACGGCTCAGCTTCAGATGGGGATCGCCGCGCGGCAGCACGGCGGAGTCGAAGTGCTCGAGCGGCTGGCCGAGACCGAGCGCGAGCGCCCGTAGCACCGCGAGGCCGAGCGAGTCCATCGCGTGCATCCAATCGAGCACGGCCGGGCGCATCGACGGCTGCGCCGCGGGCCACTGGTTCGGGCCGCGGAGCCGAAGCCACACCGGATCGCCGGCGGCGACAGGGAGCGCGGGCTCCTCGGGTCCCGCATCGAAGACCTCGCGCCAATCGCGCGCCTTCTTCGTGATCTCCGCGCCGAGCAATGTGTAGCCGCGGAAGTGCGGGGAGTTGGCGATCGCAAGCGCGTGCCGCTCGCCTTCCGGGAGCGCGAAGAAGTCGCGCGCGGCCTGCATCACCGCGGCATCGGCGGCGGCCGGCACGCGGTGGCCAGCGATGTAGCAGAAGCCCGGGCCGTGGCACGCGTCTCGCAGCCGCGCGACGAATTCGGCGCCGGCGGCGCCGTGCGGCGCGTCGAGGAACGGGCCGATGTCGAGCTCGGGGAGCGACTGCATCGTGCGAGCTTACGACGGAGTCGCGCTTCGCCGCAGCTGCCGTGTGACTTGCGTCCCACGTGCGCGGCCGCGCCGCTCCTATACTTTCGGCGGCGTTCCAGGGAGGGATTCCATTATGTCGTCCGCGAGAATCGCCGCGTTTGCCGTTGCCGCCTCCGTGCTCGCCGGCTGTGCCGGCATGAGCGAGCAGGCGTGCTTGAGCTCCGATTGGCGAACGGTCGGGTTCGAGGACGGCTCGGTGGGTCGCCCCGAGAGCATGATCGGCACCTACCGCCAGCAGTGCGCGGAGCACGGCGTGTCGCCGGATCTCGATGCGTACCGCGCCGGTCACGCGCAAGGCGTGCAGAGCTACTGCAAGGCCGGCAACGGCTTCGAGGTCGGCCACAGCGGCGCTACCTATCAAGGAGTGTGCCCGCAGGAGCTCGAGCGCGGCTTCGTGGCGGAGTACAACTCCGGCCGGCGCCTCTACGAGCTCGAGGCGGCGCTGCGCGAGGTGGACAGCCGCATCTCGAGCAGCAAGTACGAGCAGGAGAAGATCCGCGGCGAGCTCACCGGCATCGCCGCGACCGTGGCAGCTTCCGATACGACCGCGGAGCAGCGCGTGCTGCTCGTTTCGCGCACCGCCGAGCTCGGCCGCCGCTACGGCGAGCTCAACACGGTAATCGAGGTCGCGCAGCGCGACCGCGTGCAGCACGAGCGGGAGCTGCGCGACTACCAGCAGACGCTCGCGCTGCGCTAACGCCCCGTCAGCGGGGCTCGTATTTCTTGACGGTCTGCGACCAGACCTCGGCGCCGTAGATGTGGCCGGCGGCGTCGGCCGCCATGCCGTGCGCGCCTGTTTCTTGGTCGCGTGACGGATCGAAGTCGGGGTCGGGGATGAACGCGCGCACCAAGCCGTCGCGCGCACTGCCGATGCGGATGCCGCGCTTCCAGCCCGGGTGACGGGCCGTGTTCGACTGATTGTCGGAGACGATCAGCGTGTCGTCACCCGTGACGACCAATCCGCTCGGCCGCCCGAACTGCGTCCACTGATCGAGGAACTTGCCGTCCTGATCGAAGATCTGCACGCGGTTGTTGTCGCGGTCGGCGACGAACACACGGCCGCGCGAGTCGAGCGCGATGGCGTGGGGCACGAGGAACTCACCCGGGCCGCTGCCGCTGCGCCCCCACTCCTTGACGAACTTGCCGGCGCTCGTGAACTTCACGACGCGGTTGTTCGAGTCGGTTTCGTGCCCATCGGTGACGAACACGTCGCCGTTCGGCGCGACGGCGACGCCGGTTGGGCCGTTGAAGTGATCCGGCCCGTTGCCGGCGACGCCCGCCGTGCCGAGCGCCAGCAACACGCGGCCCTCGGCGTCGAACTTGATGACGCGATGGCCGCGGCCGTTGCCCGCGCGAGCATCGGTGACCCAGACATCGCCGCTCGGATCGACGTAGATGCCGTGAGGGAACGCGAACATGCCGGCGCCGAAGCTCGCGCGCACGCGGCCGGAGCTGTCGGCGCGCAGGATCGGATCGACCGTGTCGTTGGTGCTGCAGTCGTTCGCGCCACACCGTTCGGCGATCCAGACGTTGCCGCGCGCGTCCATGGCTACTCCGCTGACCGAGCCCAACACGCGGCCGGCTGGCGCCTCAAGCCAGCCGTCGACCGTGCGGAACGGGTTCGGCTGAGCGGACGCCGGCGGCGATGCACAGAGGGCCGCGGCGAGCGCGGCGACGGCGACGGCGTTGCGGAGGAGGCACGACATCGAGCAGGAGTCTGCGCGCGCCCGCCGCCCACGTTCAAGCGGCGTGCAAAGCTACGAGCTCCGCTCGAGCCGCTTTTCGTCGGCCGAGCGCGCCGCCGACCGCTGTGTGTCGCAGGGTCTCCGCGCCGGAACGTCAGGCCGACGGACGATCCAGCAAAGTCGTCAGGGGGAGGCCCTGACGAACCCCGAAGACTCGTCTCCCGCCCTGACGATCGCGGTACGGAGGGAACCGGGCTCGCGAATGACGGCGAGTACCACACCGCGTACCGCCATCCGCGGCGCGGTTGAACGTCAGCTCCTCGTCAGAGAACTAAGTCATCGTTCATTCGCCGTTCAGCGATCCGGAGCGAAGCTCGAGCGCGAGTAACGGTTCGTAACGATTGCTCACAACAGATGCGCCGCACGACCGCCAGATTGCCGTTGCGCCGTCCAACAGTCGGACTGCGAAGCCGTTGCGGGAACTTTTCGGGCGGCGTCGCCGAAAGTCGAGAGGCCGGCCACGAACGACAGCACGCCCTATCGAAGCCGGGTCTATCGATGCCGGAACGGATGCCGAGAGATGAGCTCGATGATGCGCACGACGCGCCTGCAAAAAATCATGGACTGGATCGCGATAGTGGACGTCGCGATCCTGATCGTCGCCACCGTCGCCTTGCTCGCGGGCTCGCCCGAACTTCCGTTCAGCGCGCCGGCGCCGGTGGTGACTGTGGCGCTCGCCGGCCGGTAAGCGGCTGCCCGTTCGTCGTGGTGGCCGTGTTACGGAGCGCGTCATGCGCCGCTTGATGGTCGCCGCCGCTTTGATCGCTTCGGGCGCCGTATTTGCGGCCGATCTCGCCAAGGATCACCTCCAACACGTGCGGGCGGTTTACCCGAATTTCGGGGTAGCGGTGACCGCCGAGCACGTCGACGAGCTTCCCAAGCCGGCGCCCGCGATGCGCTTTCGTCTAGCCCACGGTTTGGACTCGGACATTACATATGACGGACGCTGGCGGGTGCGTGAGGCGTTCGGCTACCATCGCTCGGCCTTCGACTCCGCCGAGCCCGATCAAGCTTCTGCGGGCGACTCTGAGGTCCGCGACGATTCTCCGCCAAGGGAAAGCCGGGGCGCGCCGCGGGTGCAGTTCTAACCCGAGCGAGTATTGAGATGATGCTTGCCCGCGTGTTGCTGTCCATCTTGCCAGCCGTCGCCGCGGCCGCCTGTGCTCAGCAAGCAGGGAGCCGTGCGGCCGGCACCGGCTGCGAGCTGCCGGTGATCGTCGCGTTCGCGAGCACCCCGGACGATGCGCTGCTCGCGGACTTGGGCCGCAGCGCCGGCGTGCGGCTCGAAGGCGCGACCTCGCTCACCTCGAGCATCTATTCGTTGACGCTGCGCGCGGAGGGCGGCGCAACCGCTTGCACCGATGCCGTTCAGAAGTTGCGTGCGGACGCGCGCGTGCGCTCGGTCGATCTCGACGAGCGGCGGCAGATCCGAGCACGTTAGACCCGCACCAGGAGCACGATCGAAGCCATGACCCATCGAGAGCCGTCGTTCGTCTCGCTTCTCCGTCGCGCGCTCGTTGCGGCCGCGGCGCTCGCCTCCGCGGCCGCGTTCGCGCAAGAGCTGAATCCCGCGCGGCGCCATCCGGACGCCGCCGCGGACATCGGCGATTCCCAGCAGATCATCGTGCGCTTCAAGGCCGGCGGCGTCGACAACGGCCGCGCGCAAGCGTTGTCGGCGACGAAGGACACCGATCAGGTGGCGTCGCTCGCCGCGCGCAGCGGCATGAGCGTAAAGCAAGCGCGCAAGCTCACGTCGTCGATCCACGTGCTCGAGGTGGAGCCGCTCGCGGCCGGTGAGACGCTCGCGTCGCGGCTCGAGCGGCTGCGTGCCGACGCGTCCGTCGAGTACGCGGAGCCCGACTTGCGCCGCTATCCGCACGCGCTGCCCAACGATCCGCTCTACACGGGCCAGTGGTATTTGCAGAATCGCCCCGACACGCCGGCCGCGATCGACGCGGAGCACGCGTGGGACGTCACCACCGGAACCTCGGACGTCGTTATCGCGGTGTTGGATACGGGTGTGTTGTTCGAGCACCCGGATCTCGGCCGAGCAGCGAGCTCTGGCCGCTTGTTGCCCGGGTACGATTTCGTGTCCAACGTACCTACGGCGAACGACGGTGACGGCCGCGACGCAGATCCGACGGACCCGGGTGATTGGGTATCGAGCTCGGAGGCGCAGTCCGGCACGTTCGCGGGTTGTGACCCTTCCAATAGCTCGTGGCACGGCACGCGAACCGCAGGCATCATCGGCGCCCGCACCAACAACTCCATCGGTGTCGCCGGTGTCACTTGGAGTCCACGGCTCTTGCCCGTGCGGGTGCTCGGCAAGTGCGGCGGTCGTGACTCGGACATTCTCGCCGGAATGCTCTGGGCTGCCGGCATCCATGTCGACGGTGTTCCCGACAATCCGACGCCGGCGAAAGTGGAGAACATGAGCCTCGGCTCGGCGGCGGGCTTCAGCTGCCCCGCGTCGTATCGCGACGTGATTGCCCAAGTGTCGGCGCGCGGCACGCTGGTGGTGGTATCGGCCGGGAACGAGGGCGGACCGGTGGACGTACCCGCGAACTGCCCCGGCGCCGCCGGCATCGCAGGCCTGCGTCATGCCGGCACGAAGGTCGGGTACAGTAGTTTGGGACCCCAAATCGCAGTCGCCGCGCCCGCCGGCAATTGCGTGAACACCGTTGCGGGATCGCCGTGCCTGTTCTCGATCGACACGACGGACAATCTGGGCGCGACGACCGTCGGCGCGCACGACTACACGAACCAGATCAACGCGAACTTCGGCACCAGCTTCTCGGCGCCGATCGCCTCGGGCATCGTCGGGCTCATGGCGTCGGTCAACGGCAACCTACGCTCGGCGGATTTGCTCGCACGGCTGCGCGAGGGCGCCGTCAAGCCGTTCCCCGTGTCGACCGATCCCACCGTTCCGCAATGCCACGTGCCGAGCGGGCAGAACGACGTGCAGAACGCGGAGTGCACGTGCACGACCAGCACCTGCGGCGCGGGCATGGCGAATGCACCGGGCGCGCTCGCGGCGGCTCTGCGTCCGATCGCCATCGTCACCCTTCCCGGATCCATGAGCGCCGGGCAAAGCGTGGTGCTCTCCGCTTCGGCAAGCGCCGCCGCGAACGGCAGGACCATCAGTAGCTACGAATGGTCGGTGCTCTGCGGCATCGGCGCGGTGTCCACTACGGGCGGCTCAGATACCACCGTCGTTGCGCCGGCCGACGGAAATTTCACAGTGCGCGTCAAGGTGACCGACGATACCGGGCGCCAAGACTCGTTGGCTATTCTGGTTGGCTCCACCAGCGCTCAGATCGTGACGGGCACCGCATGTCCCATTACGGTGGCCGTGACGCCGGCGACGGCCACCGTACGTGCGGGCGACGGGACGCAGGCGTTCACGGCGACGGTTACCAACGCGCAGGACACATCCGTGGTGTGGTCGGTCAACGGCGTGACGGGCGGCAACGCTACCTTCGGCACGATCAGCACTGCCGGTCAGTACGTCGCACCCGCAACCTTGCCTGCGTCCACGGTGGTTACCATTGCTGCTGCCGCGAATGCGAATCCCATCAGCACTGCAACGGCGGTGGTGACGTTGACGGCTCCGCCAGTCGCGCCCGCGAGCGCCGGTGGTGGGGGCGGCGGAGGCGGCGGCGGCGCGGGCCTCGACCTGCTGCTTTTGTGCGCGGCATTGCTCGCCGGCGGGCGTCTGTCGCGTCGTCGCGCATGACGCGTTGAATCGGAGGGGCCGCGAAAGGAC